>NZ_JBSWYB010000029.1:0-57521 GCF_056160905.1 Leisingera sp. ABD4_442
TCCGCCAGCGCCGCCGCGTTCGCCTTCACCTGCTGCTGGTAGGCCTTGAACTCCGGCTTCAGCGCCTCGCCGAAGGCCGCCGCCTTGCCGGCGATCACATGCATCAGCGGGCCGCCCTGGATGCCGGGGAAGATCGCCGAGTTCACCTTCTTGGCGATCGCCTCGTCATTGGTCAGGATCATGCCGCCGCGGGGGCCGCGCAGGGTCTTGTGGGTGGTGGTGGTGGCCACATGCGCATGCGGGAAGGGCGAGGGGTGCTCGCCGGCCGCAACCAGCCCTGCAAAATGCGCCATGTCGACGTGCAGATAGGCGCCGACCTTGTCGGCAATGGCGCGGAAGCGGGCAAAGTCGATGACGCGCGGAATGGCGGAGCCGCCGGCGATGATCAGCTTCGGCTGATGCTCAACCGCGAGCGCTTCCAGCTGGTCGTAGTCGATCAGGTTGTCGTCGCGGCGCACGCCGTAGGAGACCGCGTTGAACCACTTGCCCGACTGGTTCGGCGCGGCGCCGTGGGTCAGGTGGCCGCCGGAGGCCAGATCCATGCCCAGGATGGTGTCGCCGGGCTTCAAGAGCGCCTGGAACACGCCCTGGTTGGCCTGGGAGCCGGAGTTCGGCTGCACGTTTGCGTATTCGCAGCCAAAGAGTTCCTTGGCGCGGTCGATGGCCAGGTTTTCGGCGACGTCGACATACTGGCAGCCGCCATAGTAGCGGCGCCCCGGGTAGCCTTCGGCATATTTGTTGGTCAGGACAGAGCCTTGCGCTTCCATCACCGCGGCCGAGACGATGTTCTCGGAGGCGATCAGCTCAATCTCGTCGCGCTGGCGGCCCAGCTCGGCCGTGATCGAGGCGTAAAGTTCAGGATCGCGCTCAGAAAGCGCTTGGGTGAAAAAGCCGGGGTCACGGGTCGCTTCAGTCATGGTGGCTCCGTTGGAGTAGGGATCAGAATTGCTGGTTTCGTATCGGAAACTTCATTGCGCAGGAAGCCTGTAAAGCGACATTTCCCTGCGACAGAACGGCAACTATGGTCTTTGCAGGAAAGCTGTGATTGTTTCGGAACCACATGCCTAACACCGGAAACAGATTTGATGGGTTTGAGAATCGCCTTTTTGGCAAGTGACGCCGAAGCAGCGCAGGATGCCTTGTCTGGCCTCAGCCGCCGCTACGGCCATGTCCCCCCCGAACAGGCTGATATTATCGTGGCCCTGGGCGGGGACGGTTTCATGCTGCGGACCCTGCACACCATGGTGGATCACCCGGCACCGGTTTATGGCATGAACCGCGGAACTGTCGGGTTTCTGATGAACGAATACCGCGAAGACGGGCTGATCGAGCGACTGGAGGAGGCGGTTCAGGAGATCATCAATCCCCTGTCGATGACCGCCATGGACCGCCGCGGCGCTGTGCATCAGGCATTGGCCATCAATGAGGTCTCGCTGTTGCGTGCAGGTCCCCAGGCGGCGCGTCTGCGAATTTCGGTGGATGGGCGCGTGCGGATGGAGGAGCTGGTCTGTGATGGGGCTCTGGTGTCCACGCCGGCCGGATCCACCGCTTATAACTATTCTGCGCACGGGCCGATCCTTCCGATCGGGGCTGATGTGCTGGCGCTGACTGCGATTGCGGCGTTCCGGCCCCGGCGCTGGCGGGGGGCATTGCTGCCCAGCAACGCAATGGTGCGATTTGACGTGCTGGAGGCTGACAAGCGCCCGGTGATGGCCGACGCAGACTCCATTTCTGTGGCGGATATCGACTGGGTTGAAATCCGGACAGATACGCAAATACGCCATAAAATCCTGTTTGATCCGGGCCATGGGCTCGAAGAAAGACTGATTTCTGAGCAGTTTACCTAGAGGATTAACGGCGGGTTCACGGTTTTGTGAACATTCAGGTAACGATTCTGTGCGAAGATTTACCCACAGGCAGGTGTGGATGGTATCTGCTGAAGGTCTGAAGTGCCGCAGAGCCGTTCCGGTATTTTGAATGTTGCCGTTTTCTGAGTTGTCCACTGGTCATGCCTGCTGAACCTTATGTGAAGACGCCGGGTTCTCTGACGATAGAGGCGAGCGCTTTTGGTAGTGAGTAGACTGGGTACGGAAGTTCCCCGGGGGCGGCTCAACCCGTTCCCCGGGACCTTATGCGCAGCGGTCCTATGCGCCGGGGCTGTGCTTTGCTCCTTTGTGCCGCCAAAAGCGGGCAACGGATCGTGTCGCAGCCCTAATCGAGCGGCTTTGAACGGTTTGGTACCGGTTTGACCTGCATTTCCTGAAAGATCATTCGGCCGATTATGGGGGAGGCGGGAACTGTTAGGCTTGGCCGTCTGCCTGCATCCGGTCCCACAGCGGCAGGCACATGCGGCCCGCCCTGGCTTCGATTGCGGCGCAGGCGTCCACCGCCAGATCCTCGCGCCAGCGGCGCGCAGCGATCTGGACATTGATGGGCTGCGGCCCTTTTGACAGCGGCGCCAGCCGGGCCGGGACCGATGCTGCGGGCAGGCCAAGGAAGTTCATCGCATAGGAATAGACTGCGCAGCCCAGCACCTCATGCACCCCATCAGCCCCTTCGGTATCGCGGTCCGGTTTGAAGAAAGGCTGCGGCAGGAAGGGGGACAGCACCAGTGGGAACTTCTCCATAAACAATGACCACTGACGCGCGTAATGGGTGCGCTTGGCCATCATTTTCAAGAGTTCCTCCCCGGCAAAAGGCGGAAACTCCTGGAAATAGACGGCGAAGATATCGCGTACGGTCTGCGAGCCCGCGGCGTCCACGTCGCCCTTCATCAGCGCGTAAATTTCGCCCATCAGCGCCCGGTAGCCAGTGCGCCCGGCCTCGAATACATTGGGGGGATCCGCCTCTTCAACTTGATAGCCTGCATCACGCAGTGCATCGCGGGCGAAGTCCAGCGCCGCCTCGACCTCGGGGTGCAGGTCGTAGCCGTAGGTGTTCTTGGTAAAGGCGACCTTCACCGGTCCCTCCAGCGCCGCACCGCGCCAGGGTAGAGGCACATGAAACGGGTCGCGCGGGTCCGGCGCGATGAGGCTGGGCATCGACAGGTGCAAATCCTCCGCCGAACGGGTGATCAGGCCTTGAACTGACATTAGCTGCGCCAGCAGCCCGCGTTCGGCGCTCTGGCTTGGATTCCAGGCCGGCACCCGGCCCAGGCCCGGCTTTACTGTGATTGCGCCATTGGCGGCGGCGGGAAAGCGCAAGCTGCCGCCGATGTCATTGCCGTGGCCCAGGGCGCCGATCCCGGCCATCACCGCAGCCCCTGCGCCGCCCGAAGAGCCGCCGGCTGAGATATGCTTCCCCCAGGGGTTATGCGTGCGCCCGTGGAGAGGATTGTCGGTATCGGCGCGGAAGGAGAATTCCGGTGTGTTGGTGCGGCCGATCACCACTGCACCGGCCTTTTGCAAGTTCTCAACCACCGGGGCATCTGCCGGGGCAATCAGGTCTTTCAGCGCGGTGACCCCGTTAGAGGTCGCGTGGCCCTTCTGATCGACGTTGATCTTGATGGTAACCGGAACTCCGTGCAGCGGGCCGGGCGCAGCGCCGCTTGCGCGCGCCTTGTCCAGTGCACGGGCGCGCTCCAGCGCTTCGTTGCTCAAATCCTCGACAACTGCGTTCAGGGTGGGGTTCACCGCATTCATCCGGTTTGCCGAGGCCTGCACTGCGGCTTCGGCACTCAAATCGCCTGCGCGGGTCAAACCGGTCAGTTCTGTTGCGCTCAGGCGCCAAAGCTCTTCATTTGCCATCTGCTCTCTCCCTGGTTCTGCAGCCTAGGCGGGCAGGGGAGAGTTGCAAGAAAAACCGGGCGGCAGAACGCCGGAATTCTGCGAGAATTCCGGTCTGTTTTCCGGCTCGGAAAACAGGCTCCGCCTGCTGGCGGAGCCTTGAAAATCCGCGCAGGATTTTTTGGCCGTTTCCCGCGCCGGGAAACGGGTGCATTACTTGGCGTAGCCGATGGTCTGCAGCGCTGCGGTGATCTCGTCCAGGATTGCCGGGTCGTCGATGGTGGCGGGCATCTTCCACGGGGTGCCATCGGCGATGTTGACCATGGTGCCGCGCAGGATCTTGCCGGAGCGGGTCTTGGGCAGGCGGTCCACTACCACCGCCAGCTTGAAGGCGGCGACCGGGCCGATCTTTTCGCGCACCAGCTTGACCACCTCAGCCACCACGTCGCCGTGGTCGCGGTCCGCACCGGCATTGAGGCACAGGAAGCCCACCGGCATCTGCCCCTTGAGACTGTCGGCGACGCCGATCACTGCGCATTCTGCCACATCCGGATGGCCCGCCAGTACCTCTTCCATGCCACCGGTCGAGAGGCGATGCCCGGCCACGTTGATCACATCATCGGTGCGCGCCATGATGTAGAGATAGCCGTCCTTGTCCTTCATGCCCGCATCGCCGGTCTCGTAATAGCCGGGGAAGGTGGTCAGGTAGCTCTTCTTGAACCGTTCCTCAGCGTTCCACAGGGTCGGCAAGGTGCCCGGCGGCAGCGGCAGTTTCACCGCAATTGCGCCCAGCTCGCCCGGTGCCACCGGATTGCCGCCCTCGTCCAGGATGTCGACCTCGTAGCCGGGCATTGGCACCGCCGGTGAGCCCAGCTTGGTCGGCAGTTCCTCAATCCCCAGCGGGTTTGCTGCAATTGACCAGCCGGTTTCGGTCTGCCACCAGTGGTCGACCACCGGAACCTTAAGCTGCTCCTGCGCCCAGGTGATGGTGTCCGGGTCCGCACGCTCGCCCGCCAGGTAAACCTGCTGCAGGCAGCTCAGGTCGTATTTCTTGACGTAGTCGCCCTTCGGATCCTCGCGTTTCACAGCGCGGAAGGCGGTCGGCGCGGTGAAGAAGCTCTTGACCTTATGTTCCGAAATCACCCGCCAGAAGGTGCCCGCATCCGGGGTGCCCACCGGCTTGCCCTCAAACACGATTGTGGTGTTGCCGTGGATAAGCGGCGCATAGCAGATATAGCTGTGGCCCACGACCCAGCCCACATCCGAGGCCGCCCAGAACACGTCGCCCGGATCGACGTTATAGATGTTCTTCATCGTCCAGTTCAGCGCCACCAGCTGGCCTGCGGTGTGGCGGATCACGCCTTTGGGCTGGCCAGTGGTGCCTGAGGTGTAGAGGATGTAGGAGGGGTGGTTGCCCTCGACGGGGACACATTCGGCAGGCTCAACACCGTATTGGAAGCCGTGCCAGTTCACGTCGCGGCCCGGGGTCAGCTCCGCCACTTCCTGCTCGCGCTGGAAGATCACGCAGAAGTCGGGCTTGTGGCTCGCCAGGTCGATGGCGCCGTCCAAGAGCGGTTTGTAGTGCACGATCCGGCCCGGCTCGATGCCGCAGGAGGCGGCGATGATCGCCTTGGGTTTGGCATCGTCGATCCGCACCGCCAGTTCATTGGAGGCAAAGCCGCCGAACACCACCGAATGCACTGCGCCAATGCGGGCGCAGGCCAGCATCGCTTCCGGCGCCTCGGGGATCATCGGCATGTAGATGATGACGCGGTCACCTTTCTCCACGCCCTTGGCACGCAGCGCTCCGGCAAGGGTGGCCACGCGGTTGCGCAGCTCGGCATAGGAGATCGCACGTTTGGTCTGGGTGACCGGGCTGTCATAAATGATCGCGGTCTGTTCGCCGCGCCCCTGTTCGACATGGCGGTCAACGGCGTTATAGCAGGTGTTCACCTTGGCATCGGCAAACCATTCATAAAGGCCTTCGCCCTTGTCAAACAGGGCCTGCTTCGGGGCCTCGTCCCAGCTGATCGCCTGGGCGGCCTCCATCCAGAAGGCTTCCGGGTCCTGCTGCCAGTCGGCGTAAATGTCCTGATATCCCATGGTGTTCATCTCCTCCTGCCTTCTGGGTAGGCGAGAAGGCGGCAAACGGGCAAGTTTTGAGCCGCCCTCACGCAAGGTTGGTCAAGGAATTTACAGCTTCACGCCCGCGCTTCAGGCTGTCTGTAAACTTTTTACAGTCCGGCATCTGTTTGCAGTTGCCTGGTTTTGCAAACAGGGCTTTGCTGCAGAATAATCAGGGGTTTCGGGCTGGAATTGCAAAACTGCAAATTCTGCGGCTGCAAATCCCGGCGGCAGCCCGGGAATCACCCGCCCGAGGATTTCGCGTAGCGGGGCAGGCTGTCTTTCACCTCCAGCCAGGTGACGTGTTCGGAATGGAACACGTGAAACCGCGGCGGCATATCGCTGGGGCTTTCCAGGGTTGCCGTGTAAAGGTGGATATTCGCCGTGTCCTTGGCATTGCGATAGGCCATTTGGGTTCCGCAGGCGCCGCAGAACAGCCGTTCGACAGTCTCCGAGGACTTGTAAACCGCGGGCGCCGCGCCGGACCATTCCACCGCGTCATGCGGCAGACCGAAAAATGCGGTGACAGGCGCCGCGCAGTTGCGGCGGCAATCGGCGCAGTGGCAATAACAGCTCCAGGCCGCCTCGGCCTGGCTCTCCCAATGCACGGCGCCGCAATGGCAATGCCCTTTCATGGCTGGTCCCCCTTGCTGGCCTCCCGGGATGGGCGGCCAGCGGTAATGCCCAGCCGCGGAGTTAACCGTAGTGCGCCACCGGGGTGCCGGCAATGGCGGCCATGTTCAAAAGCCCGCGCGCGGTGATCGACGGTGAAACGATATGCGCCCGGTTGCCCATGCCCATCAGGATCGGCCCCACTTCCAGCCCGCCGGCCCGCATCTTGAGGATGTTGCGCACACCAGAGGCCGCATCCGCATGGGCAAAGATCAGCACGTTGGCCGCACCCTCCAGCCGCGAGTTGGGGAAGATCCGCCCGCGCAGTTCAGGGTCCAGCGCGGTGTCGATATTCATCTCGCCCTCATAGGCGAAATCCCGGCGCTTGCCGTCCAGGATCTCCAGCGCGTCCCGCAGGCGCGAGCCGGTGTCGCAGGAGATATTGCCGAACTGCGATTGCGAACACAGCGCGATCTTCGGCTCGATCCCGAACCGGCGCACATGGCGGGCGGCCCCCATCACGGTCTCGGCGATCTGCTCCGGGGTTGGTTCGATCCGCACATGGGTGTCGGCGATGAACAGCGGCCCGTCTTCCAGGATCATCATCGACAACGCCCCGTGCGGCGAATAGCTGTTGCCGCCCAGCACCTGCTGCACATAGTTCATATGCCAGCGATATTCGCCAAAGGTGCCGCAGATCAGACTATCTGCCTCGCCCCGGTGCACCATGATGGCGCCGATCGCGGTGGTGTTGGTGCGCATGATCGCCTTGGCCAGATCCGGCGTCACACCCTTGCGCTGCATCACCTTGTGATAGCTGTTCCAATAGTCGTAATAGCGCGGATCGTTTTCCGGGTTCACCAACTGGAAATCGCGGCCCGGGCGCACGTCCAGCCCCAGTTTCTCGCAGCGCCTTTCGATGACTTCGGGGCGGCCGATCAGGATCGGGGTTTCGGTGGTCTCCTCCAGGATCGCTTGCGCGGCGCGCAGCACGCGCTCGTCCTCGCCCTCGGCAAAGACAATCCGGCGGGCAGCAGCGCGTGCCGCCTCGAACACCGGCCGCATCAAGAGGGCCGATTTGAACACCGTCTGGTTCAGCTTCTGCTTATAGGCCTCGATATCCTCGATCGGGCGGGTTGCCACGCCGCTTTCCATCGCTGCCTTGGCCACGGCAGAGGACACCACGGCCACCAGCCGCGGATCAAAGGGTTTGGGGATCAGGTAATCAGCGCCGAAATTCAGCTGCTCGCCCTTATAGGCTGCGGCGGCCTCGGCGCTGGTGGTGGCCCGGGCCAGTTCCGCAATGCCGTCGACACAGGCGATCTGCATTTCGTCATTGATCTCGGTCGCGCCGACGTCCAGCGCCCCGCGAAAGATGAAGGGAAAGCACAGCACGTTGTTGACCTGATTGGGGAAATCGCTGCGCCCTGTGGCAATGATCGCCTCCGGCGCCACCTTGCGGGCGGCTTCCGGCATGATCTCCGGCGTCGGGTTGGCCAGGGCAAAGATGATCGGCCGCTCCGCCATCTTCTCCACCATCTCCGGCTTCAGCACATTGGGGCCGGAGAGGCCGAGGAACAGGTCGGCGCCGTCCACCACCTCGTCCAATGTCCGCTTGTCCGAGGCCTGGGCAAAGGCCGCTTTCTGCGGGTTCATATCCTCGGTCCGGCCCTCATAGACCAGCCCGTGAATATCGCACAGCCAGATGTTCTCGCGCTTCACCCCCAGCTTCACCAGCATGTTGAGGCAGGCAATCCCCGCAGCGCCGCCGCCGGTGGAGACGATCTTGATCTCCTCAAACGACTTGCCCGCCACATGCAGCGCATTTTTGGCGGCCGCTCCCACCACAATCGCGGTGCCATGCTGGTCGTCGTGAAAGACCGGAATGCCCATGCGCTCGCGGCAGATTTTCTCGACGATAAAGCAGTCAGGCGCCTTGATGTCTTCTAGGTTGATCGCGCCAAACGTCGGCTCCAGCGAACAGACGATTTCCGCCAGTTTTTCCGGATCGCTTTCGTTGACTTCAATGTCAAAGCAGTCAATGCCCGCGAAGTTCTTGAACAGAACCGCCTTGCCTTCCATCACCGGCTTGGACGCCAGCGCACCGATGTTCCCCAATCCCAGAACCGCCGAGCCGTTCGACACAACCGCAACCAGATTGCCGCGCGAGGTATAGCGGGCGGCATTGCCCGCGTCCGCCTTGATCTCGGTGCAGGCCTCCGCCACGCCGGGGGAATAGGCACGGGCCAGGTCGCGCCCGTTGGCCATGGGCTTGGTGGCGCGGATCTCCAGCTTACCGGGCTGCGGAAACTCGTGATAGTTGAGCGCAGCTTGGCGCAGGTTCTGTGAATCGGACATCTGGCGCTCCTCGGAAACCCTATTGTTTAGCGTTAAACCATTTTTTCTGCCGGAAACCTAGTCCAAACTGACGCAAATGGACGCGGCGGCAGAGGCGGCGGCGGGTTCTTGCATTCACTCTGCCGCAAGGTCACTCTCCTGCAAAATGAATTGGGAGTGAAAAATGAGCGACGCAATCGCCGAATTCCGCCTGCCGACAGATGACCTGCGCAATGATATTCCGTTTTTTACCAAAGTCTTGGGTATGAAGATGGATATGATTTATCCGGCGGATGATCCGCGCATTGC
This sequence comes from Leisingera sp. ABD4_442, assembly GCF_056160905.1. Lineage (NCBI taxonomy): Bacteria > Pseudomonadati > Pseudomonadota > Alphaproteobacteria > Rhodobacterales > Roseobacteraceae > Leisingera > Leisingera sp. ABD4_442. Next base: position 9,108 of record NZ_JBSWYB010000029.1, read on the forward strand.
CGTCTTCTCCGGCCACGGGCTGCGGCTCAGGATTGAAAAGGGGGCCGCGGAAGACCCCGGCACTATCCGTATTCTGACAGAAGATCCTGATGGATTTGCCGAAGGGCAGCGCCGTCTGACAGCGCCCAACGGAACGAAGATCGAGATCGAAGAACGCCACCCGCCAATGGTGATGCCGGAAACCGTGCACAGCTTCGTGGTGCGCCGCCTGAAAGACCAGGCGCCCTGGATCATCGGCCGCGCGGGCATGCATTACCGCGACCTGGTGCCGGACCGGCTGGGCGGCTCGATCATCGCCAGCCACATCCGCATTCCCGACGGCGGACCGGTGCCGGATATGGTGCATTTCCACCGGGTCGGTTTCCAGCTGATCTTCTGCATCCACGGCTGGGTTGATGTGGTCTACGAGGACCAGGGCGAAAAGATGCGTCTGACCGCGGGCGATTGCTTCATCCAGCCCCCCGAAATCCGCCACCGCGTGCTGGAGGCGAGCGACAACGTGCAGGTGATCGAAATCGGCGTGCCTGCTGAGCATGTCACCGAGATCGACCACGAGATGACCCTGCCCACACCGCATTACCGGCCCGAACGCGAATGGCAGGGCCAGCGTTTTGTCTACAACAGGGCCGAAGGTGCGGAATGGCTTCCGTTCCGTCTGCCGGGCTATATCTGCCGCGACACCACCATTGCCGAAAACACCAAGGGCGTCGCGGGTGTGCAGGTGGTGCGCCGGGGTGAAGGAGACCCGCAATGGGCCGCCCATGACACCGACATCCACTTCACTTTTGTGATGAATGGCGCGGTCACGCTGGAGGGCGAGGGCCGTGAGCCCTACCGGCTGGAGCAAGGCGATGCCTTTGTCATCCCGCCCGGCATGAAGACCCGTCTCAGCGATCCGTCTGGCGAAGTGGAACTGCTGGAGGTGACCTTGCCAGGCGTGTTCAATACCACGCTGGCCTAAACTCAAACCTGACCAGAGAACAGCATCCGGGGGGCTTCCGCTCCCCGGGGCATTTCAGCTAGGCTGCGGCATTCTGACCAGATGATCAAAAAACGGGGAATCATCAATGAGCCTCAAAGCCGCCGCCGCTGCCGTCCGTGAAAACGCCCACGCACCCTATTCCAATTTCAAGGTCGGCGCTGCCATCCGCTCGGCCTCGGGCCAGATTTATGTAGGGTGCAACGTCGAAAACGTGGCCTACCCCGAAGGCACCTGCGCCGAGGCCGGCGCCATCGCCGCCATGGTGGCCGCGGGAGAGACGGAACTGGCCGAGGTCTATGTGATCGCCGACAGCCCGGCGCCGGTGCCGCCGTGCGGCGGCTGCCGCCAGAAGCTTAAGGAATTCGGCGCAGGCAGCGTTAAGGTCACCATGGGCACCACTGATGGCGCCGAGCAGGAAATCACCATCGGCGCGTTGCTGCCCGGCGCCTTTGATGCGGGCCATATGGAGCGGACCTGATGGACGCCCGCGCCATCAACGCACAGCTGCGGCGCGGTGATACACCCGGCGAGGACGCGCTGCGCTGGTTTGCCGAAGGACTGGCCAGCGGCGCGGTATCTGACGCCCAGGCCGGCGCCTTTGCCATGGCCGTTTGCCTGCAGGGTCTCAGCACCGAAGGCCGCCGCGCCCTGACGCTGGCGATGCGCGACACCGGCGATGTGCTGGCCTGGGACCTGGACGGCCCGGTGCTGGACAAGCACTCGACCGGCGGCGTGGGCGATTGCGTCTCGCTGCTGCTGGCGCCGGCGCTGGCGGCCTGTGGCGCCTATGTGCCGATGATTTCCGGCCGCGGGCTGGGCCACACCGGCGGCACGCTCGACAAGCTGGAGGCCATTCCCGGCCTCTCCACCCAAGTCAGCGAAGACCGCCTGCGGGGCATGATGCAGGACATCGGTTGCGCCATCGTTGGCGCCACGGCGCAGATCGCTCCGGCGGACAAGCGGCTTTATGCGATCCGCGATGTGACCGCGACGGTGGAAAGCCTGGACCTGATCACCGCCTCGATCCTCTCCAAGAAACTCGCCGCCTCCCCGGACGCGCTGGTGCTGGACGTCAAGATCGGCTCCGGCGCCTTCATGAAGACTGCGGATGATGCCCGTGCGCTGGCGCAATCGCTGTGCGACACTGCCAATGCGGCGGGCTGCAAGACCTCGGCGCTGATCACCGACATGAACCAGCCGCTGGCGCCCGCGCTTGGCAATGCGCTGGAGGTGGCAGAGGTGATGCAAGTGCTGACCGGCGGCGCACAAGGCCCGCTGGCTGAGATAACCGCCATTCTGGGCGGTGAACTGCTGGCCCTGTCAGGCCTCGCAGCCGAGGCAAGGGAAGGTGCAGCAAAGATTACAGCAACCCTCAGCGACGGCCGCGCGGCGGATCGCTTCGCCCGGATGATCGCTGCCATGGGCGGCCCTGCGGATTTTGCCGCCACCTGGCAGGATCACCTGCCCGGCGCGGAAGTGGTGCGCGAGGTGAAGTCCCCCGAAGCCGGGCATGTTGCTGCCATGAACGGCGAAGCGCTTGGCCTGGCCGTTGTCGCCCTTGGCGGCGGCCGGATGGTCGAGAGCGACCGTATTCACCCGGGCGTCGGCATATCGGACATCGTCCGCCTGGGCGAGAACATCAGGGCAGGGGAGACACTTGCCCGCATCCACGCCGCCAGCGATGAAGCTGCAGACATGGCAGAGGCCGCAGTCCTTGCAGCCATTGCCATTGGGGCGGTACCCGGCACCCTGCCATTGGTTCACGAAAGGATCTCCTGATGCCGCGAGCCTTTGTTGTGGTGATGGATTCCGCCGGAATAGGCGGCGCGCCGGATGCCGGCGCCTTCTTCAATGGCGATCTGCCTGACCTCGGTGCCAATACGCTGGCCCATATCGTGCAGGCCTGCGCAGCCGGAGAAGCAGAGGAGGGCCGCAGCGGCCCCCTGCAAGTGCCGAACATGGAACGCCTCGGCCTTGGCGCGGCCATGCGGCTGGCTTCATCTGTGCCCTTTCCGGGACTGGATGCCGAACCGCAGGGGATATGGGGCTGCGCCCGCGAACTCAGCCGCGGCAAGGACACACCGTCAGGCCATTGGGAGCTGGCAGGCCTGCCGGTCCCCTGGGACTGGCACTACTTTCCCGATCAGGCGCCGTCGTTTCCTGAAGACCTTTCAGCCTTTGTAGCAGAGCAGGCTGGCACGGCTGGCATTCTCGGCAATTGCCATGCCTCCGGCACCAAAATCATCAATGACCTCGGCGCTGAACACATTCGGACCGGCAAACCAATCTGCTACACCTCTGCCGACAGCGTGTTCCAAATCGCCGCGCATGAGGAGGCCTTTGGTCTAGACCGTCTGCTGAGCCTTTGCGAGGCCGTTGCGCCGCGCCTGCACGCGATGAAAGTGGGCCGTGTCATCGCGCGCCCGTTCCTGGGCTCCGCGGAAGACGGCTTTACCCGCACCACCAACCGCCGCGACTATGCAATCACGCCGCCGGCGCCGGTGCTGACCAACTGGGTTCAGGACGCAGAAGGCAGTGTCCATGCCATCGGCAAGATCGGCGATATCTTCACCATGGCCGGCATCGACACCCTGAAAAAAGGCCCGGATGCCAAGCTGATGGAGCATCTATTTGAAGCTGTGGAGACAGCAGAGGACGGCAGCCTGACCTTTGCCAACTTTGTCGAGTTCGACAGCCTGTACGGCCACACCCGCGACATTTCCGGCTATGCCCGCGCGCTGGAATGGTTCGACGCGGAACTGGGCCGCCTGCTGCCCAAGCTGCGCAAGGGCGACCTGCTGCTGCTCACTGCCGATCACGGCAACGACCCCAGCTGGCCGGGTTCCGACCACACTCGCGAACAGGTGCCGGTTCTGATCGCGGGGCTTGACGCCGGCACCATCGGGCAGGTCAAATTCGCCGATGTGGCAGCCTCAATCGCCGCCCACCTGAATGTTCTGGCCCAGGGCCCCGGCAAGAGTTTTCTTTGACCCTATGGTCAAAACCTGCTTGCCTGCCGCCGCCAAGCCCGTAAAAGCGCGCAAAACCAAATTTTAGGAGTGCCCCATGACCGACCACCTGACCGTTGTTGATCACCCGCTTGTGCAGCACAAGCTGACCTTGATGCGGGACAAGGGGACCTCGACCCAGGGCTTCCGCCGCCTGCTACGCGAGATCACCCAGCTGCTGGCCTATGAAATCACCCGCGAAATGCCGCTGACCACCACCACCATCGACACCCCGATGGAGGAAATGGAAGCGCCGATCCTGGCGGGCAAGAAAATGGCGCTGGTGTCGATCCTGCGCGCGGGCAACGGCATGCTGGATGGGGTGCTGGAGCTGGTGCCCTCAGCCCGTGTCGGCTTTGTCGGCCTCTACCGCGACGAGGAAACCCTGAAGCCGGTGCAATATTACTTCAAGGCGCCGGAAGGGCTGAAGGACCGGCTGGTGATCGCCGTTGACCCGATGCTGGCCACCGGCAACAGCTCGGCTGCCGCCATCGACCTGCTCAAGGATGCCGGCGCGACTGACATCCGATTCCTCTGCCTGCTGGCCGCGCCCGAAGGCGTCGAACGGATGAAGGAAGCTCACCCGGATGTGCCAATCGTCACCGCCTCGCTGGACCGCCAGCTGAATGAGAAGGGCTATATCCTGCCGGGCCTCGGAGATGCCGGCGACCGGATGTTCGGCACCAAGTGATCCCTTACTGGCCAAGGCGTTCCCAAGCGCCTTGGCCTCTGCTCCGGGTATGAGCGCAATTTTATTTCAATTGACGCAAAAATTGCCCGGTTGCTGCCTTATTGTTGCCGCGGAATCTTTACTCACAGGCCGGATTCGGGCATCCTGTTGCCATATTTTGTGGGGCGCAGGAATGAAAATAACTAGAATTATTGCACTGGCCATCATCGCGGGGACAACCTGCGCAGCAGGTATACAGGCACAAACCCTGCGTGAAACCAGTCCACCCGCCGAATTCCCGCCCTTGTCTTACAAAGGCAAGCAGTATGTGGACAGCCGCGGCTGTGTCTATATCCGCGCAGGTATCGACGGCAATGTCAGCTGGATTCCGCGGGTGACCCGCTCACGCAAGCAGATCTGCGGGTTTGCACCGACAAAACTGGCTGGCACCACGGCTCAGCAGCAAGTTGCGCCGCCGCCGGAGTTGATCACTCTGGAGCCCAGCCAGCAGCCTGCGCAAACCGCTTCGGCGCCACCAGCCAAGCGCACAGCCCCACCAGCCAAGCCTTCTGCAGCTGCACCGGCAGCTGTCACCACAGCCAAGCCGCGCCGCACGCCGCAATCCACCAGCGCCCGCCCGGCGGCGGTGGCGGCAGCTCCAGCGGCCAAGCCAGCCCCTCAAAAAGTGGTCCGGGTGACGCCTAAACCGGCTCCGGCACCAGCAGCACCGGCGGCAGCGCAGCCCGCTGCTGACGGTGCATGTCAGGGGCTGTCGGATATCAGCCGCCAGTACACAAACTCCACCGGCGTGCGTTGCGGTCCGCAGCGCAAAGCCCCGGTAACCTATGGCGGCCAGGTCAGCGGTCCGCGGTCTTCGGTGCAGCTGACGCCGAACACCCGCGTGGTGCAGACGCATATCTACCAGGACCGCCGGCTCAGCAACAGTTTTACGGTGCCGGAAGGCTACCGCCCGGTCTGGACCGATGGCCGGCTCAACCCGCAGCGGGCAGTGCGCACCGTACGCCCCGCTGTGGTCACTGCCTTTGCCCAGGCCCCGCAAGGGTATGAAACAGTGGAGCGCGCTGACGGCCGGATGAACCCGATGCGCGGCGTGCGCACCGCAGAGGGCGATGCGCAGATGGCGCAGATCTGGACCAATGGGGTGCCGCGCAAGCTGGTGCAGCTGCCGCTGGACCGCCCCGAGGTGACGCTGCCGCGCGATGTGCGCCGCAGCCCGGCAGAGGCGCAGCCTTCCGGCCTGCGCCTGTCCACCCGGTCCGAACCCGGTGCTGCCGCGCCTAAAGAGCGGGCCGCAGTGCGCTATGTCCGTGCCGCGACCATTGCCGATCCTGCCCAGGCCAAGACGGCCGCCCGGCAGCTGGCCGCCACTGGTCTGCCCGTCCGTCTCGGCACTGTCAGCCGCAAGGGCCAGGCCTACAAGGTGGTGCTGGCCGGCCCCTTCCGCCAGGCTGCAGATGCCTCTGCTGCGCTGGCCAAGACGCAGGCCGCGGGGTTTGCGGGGGCCAGGCTGAGCAAGTAAGGGTCAAAAGAGACACACAAAAAGCCAGGGCTTGCCCTGGCTTTTTGCGTTACAGGGGCAGCGGCAGCTCAGAGGGCGCCAGCCGGGGTGTCAGGTTTGGGCCTAGGCAGTGGAAAGACGATGTCATAAGCCCAGTTGAAGCAAAACGCATAAACGAGGTAGAAGCCGGCAAAGCCAAGGTCCATGACCAGCGCCTCCAGCAGCGTGATGCCCAGGAACCACGCCAGAAAGGGCATCAGCGCCAGCAACAGACCCAGTTCAAACAGGACAGCATGCACCACCCGCAGCAATACGGTCTTTTGCGTGGTTCCGGCCAGCCGCTGCATGGCGCGGTCAAACAACAGATTGTAGCCATAGTTCCATAGTGTCGCCAGCGTGGCGCAGACCAGCGCGGCAATGCCGAAATGCTGCATTGGAATGTGAAACAGCCAGGCCCCGGCGGGTGTCACCAGCAAGAGGCCAAGGATTTCAAATGATATGGCGTGACGGATCCGGTCTTTGGCAGTGCGCATGGCCTATCCCCGTGAATATTCCCGGGCCGTCCCGGAGCGCTGTCCCGGAATGGGGGAGGCCGTCCTCGCTTGGAAGCCAAATTACCGCAAGGCCGGGCATTTTCAAGGGGGCAGAGTCAGCCGCAGATGTTTTGCAGCTGCACCCAGTCGCGGTCGTTCAGCACCGGCTCCAGCTCGCGGCCCGCCATCGGATCGGCCTCGATCAGCCCCAGAACCGTCTCGCCGGTGATGTCCAGCGCATAGGCATAAGGGGAAGACGGCAGCGCCGCACGGGCAAATTCCGCCAGCAGCGCCTCGTCGGCCAGCTGCGGCCGCGGACTGGACAGGGTCGCCTCGGAATAGGCGTCCAGCGCGGCGCGGTCCAGATCGCCGGTGGTCAGCAGCTTGAAGGTGGCCAGGAAGCCGCCTGCCTCCAGCAGCTCCTGCATCGGGTCGCTGGCTTCAGCCCGGGCACGTTCCGCGAGCACCGCCCCCGCAGCGACCGCCGGGTCCTCAAAATCCTCGACGAAGGAGCGGTTCAGCAAAACGATGCCGCCAGGCAGATGCAGGCTGCCGGGAATGCCGGACCGCAGAATGGCCAGCTGCCGCACACCGGTGCGCTGTGCCAGCTTGGTCAGGATCGGCGCCGCTTCGGGCGTAGCGCAGGCCGGGCCTGAAACCCGCTCGATCCGTCCCAGCAGGGCCTGGCCGATGGCCTTGCGCTTGATATCCGGCACCACGCTGACGGTATGGCGGGTCACGGCGCCGGGCAGCCACAGCACCAGCAGCGCCAGCACCAGCGCCAATGTGCCAAGAATGCCGATCGCCCGCAGCCGCCCGGGCCGCGCGCGGGAGCGGCCAATGGCCGTTTGCACCCGGGCGATGGCCTCCAGCATGGCGGTCTCGTCTCGGGCCAGCTCCAGCGTCTCTCCGGGGTCTCCATCGGGGTGGAACAGGGCCGGGAATTCCCCGGGGTTGGCGCGCTCCACCGCCGCCAGCGACCAATGCGCCAGGGGCAGATCGTTCATGCTGGAAATGGTCAGCGTCGCATCGCCCAGCGAGATGATCACATCCCGCCGCTGCGCCTCAGGATCTGCGCGCCACAGGCCCGCAGCCTCCAGCCGCTCAAATTCCTTCAATGCCGTCATGCAGCCTGCCCGGTCCCCATCCGTATCGTTGGCGCCAGAATAAGCATATAAAACAAGGGCGGCAATTTGCTTTGCCGCCCCTGAACGCAGTTTTGCCAAGGAAAGTTACAGGTTCTTGGCGATTTTCCTCAGCTCGAACTTCTGGATCTTGCCGGTGGAGGTCTTGGGCAACTCCTGGAACACGACTTTCTTGGGCGCCTTGAAGCCCGCCAGAGTCTCGCGGGTGAAGGCGATCAGCGCCGCAGCGTCTTCCTTCGCCCCGGCTTTCAGTTCGACAAAGGCGCAGGGCACCTCGCCCCATTTCTCATCCGGCATCGCCGCAACCGCGGCCAGCAGCACATCCGGATGCGCCATCAGCACGCCCTCCACCTCGACAGAGGAGATGTTCTCGCCGCCGGAGATGATGATGTCTTTGGCCCGGTCGGCGATCTGGATGTAGCCGTCGGGGTGCTGCACTGCCAGGTCGCCCGAGTTGAAATAGCCGCCCTTGAACGCCTCGGCGGTGGCCTCGGGGTTCTTGAGATACCCTTTCATCACCACATTGCCGCGCAGGGCAATCTCGCCCTGGGCTTGGCCGTCCATCGGCAGCACATTGTGTTCGCTGTCGCGCACCACCACCGGCTCCAGCATCGGCATGGCGACACCCTGGCGGGATTTCTTGGCGGCAATGCCGGCCTTGTCCAGCGCGTCCCAGTCCTCTGCTTTCCAGTAGCATTCGGTGACATGGCCGAAGGTCTCGGTCAGGCCGTAGACATGGGTGATGTTGAAGCCAAGGTTCTCGATCTTCGACAGCGTTGCAGGGGCGGGCGGGGCGCCGGCGGTGAAGACCTCGACCGTGTGGTCAAAGGTGCGGCGTTCCTCGTCCAATGCGTTGACGATCATGTTCAGCACGATCGGCGCCCCGCCGAAATGGGTGACGCCTTCGTAATGGATGGCGTTGTAGATGTTCTGTGCGGTGATATCGCGGCAGCAAACCAGAGTGCCGCCCACCAGCGGCATCATCCAGGTGTGGTTCCAGCCGTTGCAGTGGAACAGCGGCACGATGGTCAGGTAGACCGGATGCAGCACCATCCGCCAGGACACCACCGTGCCCATGGTCATCAGATAGGCGCCGCGGTGGTGATAGACCACGCCCTTGGGCCGCCCGGTGGTGCCGGAGGTGTAGTTCAGCGCCAGGCTTTCCCACTCATCCTCGGGCATGATCCACTGGAACTCCGGATCGCCGCTGGCCAGCAGCGCCTCGTATTCCATGTGGCGGCCGGTGGCGTGCCAGGTCGCCTGATCATCAGCCACTTCAATGAGGATGGGGGCGGGGCCGTCCATTTCCTCCACGGCGGCCTCCGCCAGCTCAATGAACTGCGGATCGACCAGCACCGCCTTGGCCTCGCCGTGTCCGAAGATATAGGCAACCGTGCCCACGTCCAGGCGGGTGTTGATGGTGTTCAGCACTGCGCCGCAGGCGGGCACGCCGAAATGCGCCTCAGCCTGGGCCGGGATGTTGGGCAGCAGGGTCGCCACCACATCGCCGGGCTTCACCCCCAGCTGGACCAGGCCGGAGGCCAGGCGGGTGCAGCGCTCGTGATACTCCGCGTAACTCTTGCGGTGCTTGCCATAGCTGACCGCCAGACGGTCCGGAAACACCTGCGCCGCCCGCTGCAGATGGCTGAGCGGCGTCAGCGGCACATAATTCGCGGCGGTCTTCTCCAGACCGGTTTCATCCGCCATCCACCCCATCAGTTTCCTCCCCTGAATCACTTTGGTGTCGCTTAGAGGACAGATATTGCGGAAAGTTGCGGGCAATGGGAAGAGTATGAAACAAACAGCAACTCTTTCCGCTCAGGGCAGCAGTCAGGCCGCAGCGGCGCAATGTATGGTTGCGGCCATGACCATCATCGGCATGACCGACAATGCGGTGCCCGCCATGGCAGAGCATATCGGGCTGGGCCAATTCTACATCCTGCGCACTATCGTCGCACTGCCGCTGTTGTGGCTGATGGCGCGGGCGGGACTGGGCGGCATGATGCCGGCGCGGATCTGGCCGGTCACCCTGCGGGCGCTGCTGCTTGCGGTCTCAATGGTGTTCTACTTCTCTGCCGTGGCGCTGATGCCGATTGCCCAGGCGCTGGCAGGGCTGTTCACCTCGCCGATCCTGATCGTGGTGATCTCGGTACTGTTCCTGCGGATGCAGATCGGGTTGTTCCGCATTGCGGCTGTTGCGGCCGGCTTCCTGGGGGTGCTTTTGGTGCTGCAGCCGGATCCCGCGGATTTTGACTGGCTGATCCTGCTGCCGGTGGCGGGCGGGCTGTTCTATGCCCTGGGCTCCATCGCCACCGGGCGCCTTTGCCAGGGCGAAAGCACGGTGGCAATGCTGTTTGCCTATTTGCTGGTGCAGGCGCTGCTGGGCGGGCTGGCGCTTGCGGGGCTTGAGCTTTGGCCGCAGCCGGTGCCGGAAGGCGCCGAGGGGTTCCTGACCCGCGGCTGGGTCTGGACGCTGATGGAGATTTGGCCGCTGGTTCTGCTGCAGGGGTTTGCAGCCGTTGGCGGCGTGTTCCTGATCACCAAGGCCTATCAGCTGGGCGAGGCGTCTTTTGTGTCGGTCTTCGAGTATTCGGTGATGATTGTCGGCCCGGCCTTTGCCTGGGTTGTGTTCGGCCAGGCGCTGGACGGCTGGCAGATGCTGGGCATTGCGCTGATCATGGGCGCAGGTTCCACCATCGCGTTGCGCTCAAGGTAGCTGGGACAGGGGCGCTGCCCCTCTTGGCCCCAGGGGCCAATTCACCCCGGAGTATTTGAAACCAGAAAGAAGCAGAAGGAAGGGGCAGGGGCCATGGCCGCTGTTTCCTTCGGCGGGCAGATTGCCTAGGGTCGGAGCATGATCCTGTCGCTGGGCCGCCAATACGTCTTTATCCATATTCCCAAGACCGGCGGCACGGCGCTGGCGCTGGCGCTGGAAGCACGCGCCATGGCAGATGACATGATGCTGGGCGACACGCCCAAGGCCCTGAAGCGCCGCCGCCGCCTGAAGGGCGCACAGGCGCGCGGGCGGCTATGGAAGCATTCCACCCTGGCCGATATCGAAGGGCTGGTGCCGCAGGACACATTGCGCGGCCTCTTTGCCTTTACCCTGGTGCGCAACCCCTGGGACCGGGCGGTCAGCTATTACCACTGGCTGCGCGAACAAAGCTTCGATCATCCGGCCATCGGCCTGGCCCAAGGCCTGGACTTCCGCGCCTTTGTTAAGCACCCGCAGATCATCGGTGCCTTCCGCGGCAGCCCTGCCGCCTCATACATGCGCCATGCGGACGGGGCGGAGCAATGCCGGCTGTATATCCGCCTGGAGCGTTTTCAGGAGGATGCCCAGCCCTTGTTTGATCACCTCGGGTTTTCCCTGGAGTTGCCCCGGATCAACGAAAGCGGACGGCAGCGGGACTGGCGGTCCTATTATGATGATGCCGCGGCCGAGGCGATTGGCAGGGCCTGCGCGGATGACATTGCGCAATTTGAATACTCTTTTAACGATTCGCGCGTATCCCAATGACATGACACAGCGCCAAGCCTGGCGGTATGGGGCCAAACAGGTTCCAAACCTGCGGATTGGTGCAAGACCATGAACAGTGACTGTTTCTTGCCGTATTTGCGCGCTCTTAATGCCGCGGTTTGCAGCAAGGATCGGAACCCGGCCGGCGGGCAGAATGCCCAGGCCGCAGGAAAGGAACGCGGATGCTGGATTGGCTCCTGAAACGCGCGCCGGTCTCGTCGGGACGGGCGATGAGCAGCGGTTTTCCCCTGATCCCCGTGGGCCAGGGCGGATTTCTGGCAGGCACCCATGTAGCCTCCAACCTGGGCTGGCGCGAGGTGGAGGCGCTGGCGGTAGGCGACAAGGTGCTGACCTTCGACCATGGCATGCAGCCGGTTCTGGAGCTGCAGCGCGAGACCATCGTGCCGGGCGAGGGTGAGCTAGACCCGGCCCGCTGCCCGCTGCTGGTGCCGCGCGATGCGCTAATGAACCGGGTGCCGCTTTGGCTGATGCCGGATCAGGGCGTGCTGCTGGAAAGCGAGCTGGTGGAGGACGCCCAGGGCGACCCCTTTGCCGTGGTGCCGGCCTGCACACTGGAAGGCTACCGCGGCATCCGCCGGATGCATCCAGGGGCGCAGCTGGATTTGGTGACGCCGCGCTTTGCCCAGGATCAAGTGATCTATCTTGAGGCCGGGATGCTGGGCTTTTCTGCCGCCCCGCGCAACCTGATGTGCGGCCGCGTCTTCAACGAAGAGAGCGCCTACAGGGTGCTGCCGCCGGAAGAGGCGCGCGGGCTGGTTTTGTCGATGATGGCTGAGGAAGAGTATTGGCCCGCAGACGGCGCGGTGCTGGGGGCGGAGCGCCCTTCTGTCAGGATGTAACATGAGAAACATCCGGTAACATTTTGCAGAAAATAGGAAAACGGCCAGCAAATCGCTGACCGTTTCCATTCAAGCCGCAGGTTAGGCAGCCGCAGATTGGTCCGGCGCAAAGCGGGTGTAAAAGCTTTGGCTCTTTTCGGCCATCTCCCGCAGCAGCGGCGGGCAGGCGAAGCGCTCTCCGAACTTTTCGGTCAGGCTGTCGCAGCGCTCCGCCGCGTATGGCGTGCCGAGGATGTCCAGCCAGCTGAGCGGGCCGCCGGACCAGGGTGCAAAGCCCCAGGCCAGGATCGCGCCGACGTCGCCCTCGCGGATGTCCATCAGCACGCCTTCCTCCAGGGCGCGCACCGCTTCCAGCACCTGAGAAAACATCAGCCGCTCCTGCACTTCAATCATGTCGGGCTGCTCCGCCGCCGACGGGTATTTCTCCTGCAGGCCTGTCCAGTATTCGACGCGCTTGCCCTTGTCGTCGTACTCAAAGAAGCCTGCATTCGACTTGCGCCCCAGACGGCCCTGTTCCTCCATCCAGAAGATCAGATCATCCGCCGGGCTTTGCGGATAGGCATCGCCCATCGCAGCCTTGGTGGCACGGGCAATCTTGGCACCAAGGTCAATCGAGGTCTCATCGGTCAGCTGCACCGGCCCCACCGGGAAGCCAAGCTGCCGCGCCGCGTTGTCGATCAGGACGGGCGAGACGCCCTCGGTGATCATCCGCATCCCTTCGTTGATGTAGGGGATGATGCAGCGGTTGGCGTAGAAAAAACGCGCATCGTTGACCACGATCGGCGTCTTGCGGATCTGGCGCACGTAGTCCAGCGCCTTGGCCACCGCGCGGTCGCCGGTCTCCTTGCCCTTGATGATCTCCACCAGGAACATCTTCTCGACGGGCGAGAAGAAGTGGATGCCGATGAACTGCTCCGGCCGGCTCGATGCCTTGGCCAACTCGGTGATCGGCAGGGTGGACGTGTTGGAGGCAAAAATGCAGTCTTCGGGAATGATCGCCTCGACCTTTTGGGTCATCTCGGCCTTGACACCGGGGTCTTCGAACACGGCCTCGATGATCAGGTCGCAGCCCTTCAGCGCGTCCAGATCCGGGGTGGCTGTGATCTGCGCCAGCAGCGCCTCTTTCTTCTCAGGCGTGGCTTTGCCGCGTTTGATGCCCTTGTCCATGTAAGCTTCGGAGTAGGCCTTGCCCTTGTCGGCGGCGTCCTGGTCGCGGTCGATCAGCACCACCTCCATACCGGCCTGAGCAGACACCAGCGCAATGCCGGCCCCCATCATGCCAGCCCCCAGCACGCCGATCTTCTTTACCTGCTGGTCCGGCACATCCTTGGGCCGCACAGCACCTTTCTCAAGCGCCTGCTTGTTCAGAAACAGGCTGCGGATCATCGCCGAGGAAGAGGGGTTCATCAGGATCGAGGTGAAGTGCCGCGCCTCGATCCTAAGCGCGGTGTCAAAGTCCACCAGCGCGCCTTCATAGATGGAGGACAGCAGCGCCTTGGCTGCCGGGAAGGCGCCCTGGGTCTTGCCGTTCACCATGGCGGAGGCGCCGACAAAGGTCATGAAACCCGCCGGGTGATACGGCGCGCCGCCGGGCATCTTGTAGCCCTTGGCGTCCCAGGGTTTTACAAGGTCCGAGGGTTTGGCGTTCAGCACCCACTCCCTGGCCGCCGCTAGCGCATCATCGGCCACGGCGTCGATCAGTTGCGCACCTTTGGCTTTCTTCGGGTCCATCATCTTGCCTTCCAGCAGGACAGGCGCCGCCGCCATTGCGCCCACCATGCGGGAGTACCGCGTGGTGCCGCCGCCGCCGGGGAAGATGCCGATCATGATCTCGGGCAGGCCGATTTTCGCCTTGGGGTTGGAGGTCATCACCCGGTGATGGCAGGCCAGCGCAATCTCAGTGCCGATGCCGGCGCAGGTGCCGTTGATGGCACAGGCGACCGGCTTGCCGCCCTTCTTGGTCTTCGGGTCCATGCCCGCCAGCTCCAGCTTGCGCAGGATGCGGTGGCCGCCCATGGTGAAGTCGAACAACCCTTGGGCCGGGTTCTCACCCGACTCCTCGCGGATCGTTGCCAGCACGTTCAGATCCATGCCGCCGGCAAAGTCCTTCTTGCCGCTGGTGATCACGATGCCCTTGACCGCTTCGTCTTCCAGCGCCCGGTCCACGTATTCCTCCACCAGGCTAAAGGCCTCGCGGGTGAGGACGTTCATGCTCTTGCCCTCGGCGTCCCAGGTGATGATTGCGACGCCGTCTGCGTCCACGCCGTATTTGAAATCGCTCATGTGTCTTCTCCAGTCTGGTCAGCCGTCAGCGGGCTGCCGTCCTTGCGGGTGAAGGTGAAGTCGCCGCCGGCGAATTTCACCATCATGTCCAAATCGCTGTAATAGCCGGTCTCGGTTGCGGTGCGTGTGCCCACCACCAGAAACGCCGCGGGCTTGTCCGAACGGTTCACCAGGTGGTGGCCGTTCTCCTCGCCCGCCGGGAAGGCGGCACAGTCGCCGGGCATCATCTCATGCGCGCCCTGATCGTCGATCAGGGTGCAGATGCCTTCAGTCACCATCACGAACTCGTCCTGCTCCATGTGGTAATGGCGCAAGGAAGACACCGCGCCGGGTTCCAGCCGCACGATGTTGACACCGAACTGGCTGAGCCCGCCAGGGTCGCCCAAGGGCTGCACGCTGCGGCCTGCGCAGGGCTCAGCCAGCTTGCCGGGATAGCCCGATCCGGAGCGCCAGGGCAGTTGGGAAAGGTCCAGCTTTGCCATCAGACGCGCTCGATGATGGTGGCGGCGCCCATGCCGGATGCGATGCACAGGGTGGCAAGCCCCGTTTCCTTGTCCTGCCGCTCCAGCTCATCCAGCAGGGTGCCGATGATGATCGCACCGGTGGCGCCCAGCGGGTGGCCCATGGCGATGGAGCCGCCGTTGACGTTCACCAGTTCCGGATCGACGTCAAACGCCTGCTGGAAGCGCAGCACGACGGATGCAAAGGCCTCATTCACCTCAAACAGGTCCAGATCGCCAATGGTCATGCCGGTGTCGGCCAGGATTTTCTCGGTCACCGGCACCGGGCCGGTCAGCATGATGGTCGGATCGGTGCCGATCTTGGCGGTGGCCTTGATGCGCGCGCGCGGTTTCAGGCCATGGCGTTCGCCGAACTCCTTGTTGCCGATCAGCAGCGCTGCAGCACCGTCGACGATGCCGGACGAGTTGCCCGCGTGGTGGATGTGGTTGATCCGCTCCAGATGCGGGTATTTCAGCATTGCCACTTTGTCGAAGCCCGGCATCTGCTCACCCATCATCTGGAACGCAGGGTTCAGCGACCCCAGCGCCTGCATATCGGTGCCGGGGCGCATGTATTCGTCGTGGGCCAGGATCGGCAGGCCGTTCTGATCGGTGACTGTGATAACGGATTTGCCGAACCGCTTCTCCTCCCAGGCCTTGGCGGCCCGGCGCTGGCTCTCCATTGCCAAAGCGTCTGCCTGATCGCGGGTGAAACCGTATTCGGTCGCGATAATATCGGCCGAAATGCCCTGCGGCACGAAATAGGTCTCCATCGCAAGGCTCGGATCCACCGCAATCGCCGCGCCGTCGCTGCCCATGGCCACCCGGCCCATCATCTCAACGCCGCCCGCGATATAGCCATCGCCCGCGCCGCCTTTCACCTGGTTTGCCGCCAGGTTCACCGCCTCCATGCCGGAAGCACAGAAGCGGTTGATCGCCAGGCCCGGAATGCGCTCGTCCAGGTCGGACGCCAGCACCGCCGAGCGCGCCAGACAGCCGCCCTGTTCCATCACCTGGGTGACATTGCCCCAGATCACATCCTCGACCGCATGCCCTTCGAGGTTGTTGCGCTCCTTGATCGCGTTCAGAGTCAGCGCCGACAGGCGGACCGAGGTCACCTCATGCAAGGCGCCATCCTTGCGCCCCTTGCCGCGCGGGGTGCGCAGCGCGTCATAGATATATGCGTCTGTCATTGTGCTCTCCTCACGCCCGGTCCGACGGGTTGCCGGGCATCAAATCATAGGGGTGTTTCCAGCCGGGCTGTTCGCTGATGCGGGTGAGCCAGGCGTCGATATTGGGCCAGTCGGTGCGGTCAAAGCCGAAGGGTTCGGGGTAATAGAGGTAGCTGCAGCAGCTGATGTCGGCATTGGTGAGGCCATCGCCCACAATCCACTCGCGGCCCTCCAGATGGTGTTCCAGCGTGGCATAGGCGGCCTTCAGGCGGCCTTGCATGAAGCTGATCACTTCTTGCGAGCGGTGCTGTTCCGGCAGGAAGTTGATCAGAAACCGGGTCATCCCGGCCTGGCTGGACATCTTGTGATTGTCCCACAGCACCCAGCGCAGCACCTCGTATTTATCCTCGGGGCGGCCGCCGAACTTGCCGGTCTTGTCGGTGATATACTGCTGGATCGCACCGGACTGGCTGAGTGTTACATCCCCGTCTACAAGAACCGGCGCTTCGGCCATGGCAGAGAAATCCCGGAACTCCGGCGTGCGGGCCGCGCCGCCGAAAAAATCGACAAAGACCGGTTCCCAGTCCAGCCCGGCCAGCTCCAGTGCCAGCGCGGCTTTGTAAGAGTTACCGCTTTCACCAAAGCAATGCAGTTTGAGTGTCATCTGTTTCTCCCTGTTTCGGATGGCGGAGCGGGGGTTTCACACCCCCGCACCCCCGTGGAGTATTTTTGGAAAGATGATGGGGCATTAACCCGCCTCATCGCTCCGTTTGTTACCTTGGGCTTGCGGTACAGGCTGGAGAGCCGATGGCCGTGAAAGGTGAAGACGTCCCTGCCCATTTGGCGAAAGCTAGGGGTAGGGACACTGCCTTTGCTTCATCTTTCCCCAAATACTCAAAATCCATCATCAGCCTCCCGCGATCCCGCCGCGGCCCCTGCGCCTACAGCGACCGCGCAATCAGCTCCTTCATGATCTCATTGGTTCCGCCGTAGATCCGCTGCACCCGTGCGTCAGCCCACATCTCACCCACCGCGTAGTCCTGCATGTAGCCATAGCCGCCATGCAGCTGCAGGCATTCGTCCAGCACTTCGCCCTGGGTGTCCGTAATCCAGTATTTTGCCATCGCGGCCTTTTCGACTGTCAGCCTGCCCTGCAGATGCTCACTGATGCATTCGTCCAGAAAGGCGCGCGCGACCTTGGTCTTAGTCAGGCATTCGGCCAACTTGAAACGGGTGTTCTGGAACTGCGTGAGCGGGCCGCCAAAGGCTTCGCGCTCCTTACAGTAGGCAACGGTGCGCTCCACCGCGCCTTCCATTGCGCCGACCGCGCCGCAGGCGATGATCAGCCGCTCCTGCGGAAGCTGCTGCATCATCTGGTAGAACCCCTGGCCCTCGGCGCCGCCCAGGATGTTTTCCGGCGGGACCGCCACATCGCTGAAGAACAGCTCCGACGTGTCCGCTGCGTGGCAGCCGATCTTGTCGAGGTTGCGGCCGCGGCTGAAGCCTTCGGCGCCATCGGTCTCCACCGCGACCAGCGACACGCCTTTGGCGCCTTGGCTGGGGTCGGTCTTGGCCGCCACCAGGATCAGATTGGCGTGCTGCCCGTTGGTGATGAAGGTCTTCTGCCCTGACAGCCGGTAGGCGTTGCCGTCGCGCGCGGCCTTGGTCTTGATTGCCTGCACGTCCGACCCGGTGGAGGGCTCTGTCATCGCCAGCGCGCCGACCAGCTCGCCGGTCACCATCTTCGGCAGCCAGCGCTGTTTCTGCTCCTCGGTGCCATAGGCCAGAATGTAATGGGCCACGATGCCGGAGTGGATGCCGTTGCCCCAGCTGGCCAGATTAGCGCGGCTGCCTTCCATCAGGATCACCGCCTCATGGCCGAAATCACCGCCGGCACCGCCGTATTCCTCGGGGATCGAGGGGCAGAGAAGGCCAAGCGCGCCCGCCTGGGTCCAGGTTTCCCGGTCCATCAGGCCCTGCTTGCGCCAGGTCTCGAACTTAGGCGCCCATTCATTGCTGATGAACTGGGCCGTCATCTCCCCAAGCATCTGATGCTCATCCGTCATCCATGCGGAATGCGTCTTGGTCATTTCTCTCCCTTTGCTGCGCTTTTCTAGCGCTTTCGCGCCTCCAGCTCGGCGTTGAACAGCCGCAGCCGGTGGCTCAGGTTCTCGTAGTCCGTCACGCTGTCGAAGTTCTCGAACAGGAATGACAGCGCCTCTCCCTCATCCAGCCCCGCCTCCTGGGCGAACCTCTTCAGCCTGCGGTAGCCGTCCTCCGTCATTGCGATCGGCAGGCGGCGGGTCAGGCGGAAACGTTTCGGCATCTTGTGGTCCTTTGTGTGTCAAAGCACCGGCTGGGGCTTGCGCAGGGCGCCCCGCGAAAGGGCGCCCAAGGGCATCAGAAGGCGTCCGCGTCCAGCGCCATCACCGCATCTGCACCGCTTTCGATGCGGGCCAGGTGCAGCTTGGTCGCGGGCAGCCGCCGTGCCATATAGTACCGGCCGGTTGCGAGTTTCGTCTCATAGAACGCCGCGTCAGGCGGCCCCGCGTCAAGCGCTTCTTGCGCCGCCTTGCCCATCTTTGCCCACATCAGCCCCAGGCAGACCTGCCCGAACAGGTGCATGAAGTCATAAGACCCTGCCAGCGCGTGGTTCGGATCCTTCATACCGTTTTGCATAAAGAACATGCCGGCCGCCTGCAGGTCCTTGGAGGCCGCTTGCAGGGGTTTGATGAAGTCCTTGGCGAAAGTCTCTGAAATGTCTTTGTTTTCCTGGCAGAACGTCTTCACCTGGTCAAAGAAAGCCAGGACATATTTGCCGCCGTGCTGTCCCAGCTTGCGGCCCACCAGATCCAGTGCCTGCACGCCGTTGGCGCCCTCGTAGATCATCGCGATGCGGGCGTCGCGGGTGTATTGCGACATGCCCCATTCCTCGATGTAGCCGTGGCCGCCATAGACCTGCTGTGCCAGCACGGTCATGTCATAGCCCTGATCGGTCAGGAAGCCCTTAATCACCGGCGTCATCAGCGAGATCAGCCCGTCCGCATCCTTGTCACCGGCGCGGTGCGCCTGGTCGATCAGGGTGGCGCCCCACAAGAGGAACGCGCGCGCGCCCTCGGCAAAGCTCTTTTGGTCCATCAGCGAGCGGCGGATGTCCGGGTGCACGATCAGCGGATCGGCCGGGCCGTCCGGGTTCTTGGCGCCGGTCACGTCGCGGCCCTGCAGCCGGTCCTTGGCGTATTCAACTGCGTTCTGATAGGCGGCCTCGGCCTGTGCCAGACCTTGCATGCCGACACCCAGCCGCGCCTCGTTCATCATGGTGAACATGGCGCGCATGCCTTTGTGCTCTTCGCCCAGAAGGTAACCGGTGGCGCCGTCATAGTTCATCACACAGGTGGAGTTGCCGTGGATGCCCATCTTCTCTTCGATCTTGCCAACGGCAACACCGTTGCGCTCGCCCAGGGTGCCATCCGCGTTCACCAGGAACTTCGGCACGATGAACAGCGACACGCCCTTGATGCCGTCCGGTCCGCCGGGGATCTTGGCCAAGACCAGGTGCACGATGTTCTCAGCCATGTCGTGATCGCCGGAGGAGATGAAGATCTTCTGTCCGGAAATCTTATAGCTGCCGTCACCCTGAGGTTCCGCCTTGGTGCGCATCAGGCCCAGGTCGGTGCCGCAATGCGGCTCGGTCAGGTTCATGGTGCCGGTCCACCGGCAGCTGATCATGTTGGGCAGATAGGCGGCCTTCTGCTCCTCCGTGCCATGCGCCAGAATGGCCGAAGCCGCGCCATGGGTCAGGCCTTGGTACATGGTAAAGGCCTGGTTCGCGGCGGAAAAGAACTCACCCACCGCAGTGCCCATCACATAGGGCATGTTCTGGCCGCCGAATTCCTCCGGCATGTCCAGCCCGGTCCAGCCGCCTTCTTTCATCTGCTCGAAGGCTTCCTTGAACCCCGCAGGCGTGTAGACCACGCCATTTTCCAGGCGGCAGCCCTCCTGATCGCCCACCACGTTCAGCGGGTGCAGCACTTCGCTGGCGATCTTGCCTGCCTCCTCCAGCACGGCGCCGGTGAAGTCCGGCTCCAGCTCATGGTATCCAGGGGTGCCGCTTTCGGACACTTTCAGCACATTGTGCAGGATAAACTGGGCGTCTTTGGCGGGGGCTCGATAGGCAGGCATTGCGGTCCTCTTCAGGGTCGTGTTGCTCAGGTCAATGCCGGGCAGGCCGGCAGGAAAGGGCGGGGCGGCGGCCTATTCGGCCGCCTCCTGCTTGGCCTTCATTGAGGCGATCATCTTCTCGCCCCAGGCCAGCTGGTCCTTCAGGTCCTCGATTGCCTCGGTCAGCTCCTCGCGCTGGCGCTCCATATCGGCGAGCCGTTCACGCGCGACCTCATAGGTTTTGGTGAGCTGGGTCACCTGCTGGTCGCCGACATGGTACAGCTCCAAAAGCTGGCGGATTTCCTCCAGGCTGAACCCGAACCGCTTGCCGCGCAGGATCAGCTTCAGCCGGGCGCGGTCGCGTTTGGTGAACAGCCGCTTCTGGCCGTCGCGGATCGGGAACAGCAGTTCCTTGGCTTCGTAGAACCGGAGCGTGCGGGGCGTCACGTCAAAGGCCTCGCACATCTCGCGGATGGTCATGGTTTCTTCGGTCATCGTCGTCACTCTTACGGCTTGGTGCAGGACTAAGCTGGTCGCAGTCCGGATTTCGATCAAGACTTACTTTACGTTTACGTAAGTTGTACGTTGCGTCACTTTGCATGGTGTTACTGGTTCGCAAAACGCACATAAAGTGACGTAACGTTATGGAGCTGCTTGCTGCCTGCAGACGGGTTCCGGCAGCGCTTCTGGCCAGGAACCGGGGCGAATCCGGCTGCTGGGTCTGCAAACAGAAAACCCCGCCACCGGGGCAGGGTTTCACTTTCGGCAAGATGTGCAGGGCTTACTTCAGCAGTGCCCGGGTGCTTTCGCGCAGCGCGCTCAGCTCTTCAATGGCCTCATTGATCTGGACGCGCTGCTTTTCCAGCTCCACCAGCTGGCGGTCGGCCATTTCCATGAAAGCATGGTTCTGGGCGTCGTTGCCCTCTTTCTCGTAGATCAGCAGCCATTGGCGGATTTCTTCCAGCTGAAAGCCGAATTTGCGCCCGCGCAGGATCAGCTTCATCCGGGCACGCTCCCGCGCGCCGTAAAACCGCGACCGGCCTTCGCGGTCCGGATGCAGCAATTCGATGTATTCATAATAGCGCAGCGTTCGCGGCGTGACCTCGAACTCGGCGCACATTTCCTTGAATGACAATCTGTTGTCGGCCATCCGTCTTCTCCCTTGCCGGGAACCTATGCACTTGCAGCGAACAGTGCAACCTCCGTGGCGGCACACTTGCGCTTGCGCCGGACCGGGTCCAAAGATGGGACAGAGATTTCAAAGGACAGCCCCATGGCCGATAAGACAGAGCTCGCGCGCCAGTTCATCGAAGCAATCCCGCACGCCAAGCAACTGGGTATGAAGCTGACAGAGATCGGCGACGGCACCGCCGAGATCCGCATGGCCTATGATGAAAAGCTGATCGGCGATCCCGCCACCGGCGTCATTCACGGCGGTGCGGTCTCAGCCCTGATGGACACATGCTGCGGCGCAGCGGTGATGAGCCACCCGTCCGCCCCAGGCGGCACCGCCACCATCGACCTGCGCATCGACTATATGCGGCCCGCCACTCCAGGGCAGGCAATCACCACTCGCGCCACCTGCCACCAGATCACCCGCACCGTTGCCTTTGTCCGCGCCGTGGCAATGGACGAGGACACCGACCGTCCCGTCGCCACCGCCTCCGGCGCCTTTACCGTGGAGAAGAAGTTTTGAGCCGCCCCCGTCCCGAACCGATCCAGGTGGTCAAGCAGCGCCGCGATGCAGCCCTGTCGGCGCTGGTCGACTCGGTGCCCTACATCCGCTTTCTGAACGTGACTTTCGAGCGCCGCGGCGATGAGCTGACAGCGGTTCTGAATTTCGACGACAAGCTGATCGGCAACCCGTTCCTGCCTGCGATCCACGGCGGGGTGACGGCGGCGTTCCTGGAAATCACCGCGATGATCACGCTCAACTGGTCGCACCTGTGGCAGCGCATCGAATCCGGTGATCTGGACCCGGCAGAGATGGCCAAGGGCAACCTGCCGCGCCAGCCCAAGACCATCGACTTCACCGTCGACTACCTGCGCTCCGGCCTGCCGCGCGATGCCTATGCACGGGCGCGGGTGAACCGTTCCGGCCGCCGCTATGCCTCGGTGCATGTGGAGGCCTGGCAGGACCACAAGGATAAGCTGTTTGCCCAGGCCACTGGCCATTTCCTGATGCCGCAGGACAATAACGGCGAAGGCTGACCGGATGACCAGCGCGGACACCGAGATCACCCATAAACGGGTGCTCAGCATCGCATTGCCGATTGTGCTGTCGAACGCCACGGTGCCTATCCTTGGGGCCGTGGATACCGGCGTGGTCGGCCAGATGGGCGAGGCCGCGCCAATCGGCGCGGTCGGTATCGGTGCAGTGATTCTGGCAACGATCTACTGGATCTTCGGCTTCCTGCGCATGGGCACCACCGGGCTGGCGGCACAGGCCCGCGGCGCGGGGGACTGGGGTGAAACCGGCGCGCTTCTGATGCGCGGGCTGCTCCTGGCCTTTGCTGCCGGAGCCGTCTTTATCATCGCGCAAGGCGCCGTGTTCTGGGGCGCCTTTGCGCTGGCGCCCGCCAGTGCCGAGGTCGAAAGCCTGGCCCGTGACTACCTGCAGATCCGCATCTGGGGCGCACCGGCCACCATCGCGCTTTATGCGGTCACTGGCTGGCTGATCGCGGTGGAGCGCACCCGCGGCGTGTTCCTGCTGCAGGTCTGGATGAACGGGCTGAACATTGTGCTGGACCTGTGGTTCGTGCTGAGCCTCGGCTGGGGGGTGGAAGGCGTTGCCATCGCCACACTGATCGCCGAATGGAGCGGCCTGGCATTGGGGCTGTATCTTTGCCGCGATGCCTTTGGTGGTGATCAATGGCGCGACTGGGCGCGGGTCTTTGATCCGGCGCGGCTGAAACGGATGATGCAGGTGAACGGCGACATCATGGTGCGCTCGGTTCTGCTCACCGGCTCCTTCACCACCTTCCTGTTCATCGGCTCCGGCATCGGCGACGTGAACCTCGCCGCCAACCAGATCCTGCTGCAATTTGTCGAGATCACTGCCTTTGCACTGGACGGCTTTGCCTTCTCGGCTGAGGCGCTGGTGGGCGGGGCTGTCGGTGCCAAAGCGCGGGATCGCGTGCGCCGGGCGTCGGTGATCACCTCGCAATGGGGCGTGGGCGGTGCGGTGCTGTTGGGCATCGCCTTTGCTGTTGGCGGGCCATGGCTCATTGACCTGATGTCAACCTCGCCGGAGGTGCGCGAGGCAGGGCGGATGTTCCTGGTCTGGGCCGCCGTGCTGCCCGTGCTCAGTGTCGCCAGCTATATGTTCGATGGCATCTATATCGGTGCCACCTGGACCCGCGACATGCGGTGGGCGATGCTGCAATCGGTGGCTATCTACGTGGTGGCGTTGCTGGTGCTGGTGCCGGCCTTTGGCAATCACGGCCTGTGGGCCGCACTGATTGTGCTGAACATTGCCCGCGGCGTGACGCTGGGCCTGCGCTACCCGCGGCTAGAGGCGCAGGTGGGCGTCTGAGACAGCCGGAATTCTGCGAGAATTCCGGCCTGTTTTCCGGCGCGGAAAACCGGTGCTTTGCACCCCCAAAAATCCTCGCAGGATTTTTGGCCGTTTCCCGCGCCGGGAAACGGTCAGAGCAAGGTTTCGATCGCCTCGGTCGGGCGGCCGATCACGGCCTTGCCGTCCTTGATGGCAATCGGGCGCTCGATCAGGATCGGATGCGCTGCCATCGCAGCCAGCAGTTCCTCCTCGGCGCTGTCCTTTGTAAGCCCCAGCGCCTTGAAGATCTTCTCGCCGGTCCGCATCATCTGAACTGCAGAGACGCCAAGCGCGGCCAAAACGGCCTTCAGTTCCTCAACCGAGGGCGCATCCTCCAGATAGGCACGCGTCTGCACCTCTGCGCCGCGCTCCTCAAGCAGCACGAGGCCCGCGCGGGATTTTGAGCATTTCGGGTAATGCCAATAGGTGATCACAGCCATTCCTTCCGTTTGCTTCCAACCGCTTGCGCGACGTTCTCGAACCCGTCCCGCGCCAGCAGTTCGTCCAGCCCGCGGGCAATCTCGCCGGCCAGCGACAACCCGCCATAGACCATCGCGGTGTAGAACTGCACGGCGTTCGCACCGGCGCAGATTTTGGCATAGGCCTGTTCCGCGGTGCTGATACCGCCGACGCCGACCAGCGGCACCTTGCCGTCCAGCAGCTCCGACAATTGCGCCAGAACCCGGGTGGATTTCTCAAACAGCGGCGCGCCGGACAGACCGCCGGCCTCGTCTTTGTGGGCGCTCTGCAACCCGTCGCGCGACAGGGTGGTGTTGGTGGCAATCACTGCGTCGATGCCGGTTTCCAGCGCGACTGCGGCAATGTCCTCGATCCCTGCGCGGTCCAGGTCCGGCGCGATCTTCAGGAACACCGGCACCCGGCGCGACAGCCCCTCGCGGGTTTCGATCACGCCCGCCAGCAGCGCCGACAGTGCCGCCTTGCCCTGCAGGTCGCGCAGCTTTTCGGTGTTGGGGGAGGACACGTTGACGGTGGCAAAATCCAGATGCGCGCCGCAGTGGGCCAGCACCTTGGCAAAGTCCGCGGCGCGGTCCGCGCTGTCCTTGTTGGCGCCGAGGTTCAGCCCGATCACCGCGTCGCGCGGGCGCTGCGACAGCCGGGCGCCGATCGCCTCCATGCCCTCGTTATTGAAGCCGAAGCGGTTGATCGCGGCCTTGTCCTCGGTCAGGCGGAACAGGCGCGGTTTGGGGTTGCCAGGCTGCGGGCGGGGCGTCGCGGCGCCCACCTCGATAAAGCCGAAACCGGACTTTGACAGCGGTGCCAGTGCTTCGGCGTTTTTGTCATAACCTGCCGCCAGCCCGACCGGGTTCGGCAGCTCGATCCCTGCCAGCGTTGTTTTCAACCGGGCAGAGATCACCGGGCCGTGGGCAGGCGCCAGCCCCATGGTCAGCGCCTTCACTGACAGGCCATGTGCCGCCTCCGGATCAATCCGGTGCATCGCCGCCAGGGCCAGCTTTTCAGTCAGCTTCATGCCATCTCCTCCGGGAACTGATGGATGCCCCCGACCAGCGGCAGCGGCTTGGCCCAGACCACGTCACCCATGCGGATATTGCGGTAGAGATGCGGGAACTCGGCACCGCCGCGGGAGATTTCCCATTTCAAATCGCTTCCCATTGCGTCCGCATCGCAGGCCAGCAGGGTCAGCCCCTCGGCGTCTGCAAAATGCTTGGCCGCAGTCTCGGCCGCCTGGCTAGCAGTGGAGAAATGGACATAGCCGTCCGCCACATCAATCGGCGCGCCGGGCGTCTCGCCCGCGGCCTGCAGCGCGGCCCATTCGTCCGCCCGGAAAATCTTGTAAATCAGCATATCGGCCTGATGCCCTGCGTTTGCAAAGGAATCAAGGGGGATTGGGGGCTAGCCGCCGGTCAAGCTGACGCCAGGGGAGGCAGCATGGCGGCTTTTCCCCTTTGACCGGCGCGGGGTTTGGGCGCAGGCTCCCCCTCAAAACAGAACAACGGGAGCGCTCCTCATGATTGCACGTATTCTCATATCGGTTGCAGCCCTGGCCCTGACCGCCGGTGCGGCGGCGGCGGAGTACAAGCTGACCATTCTGCACACCAACGATTTCCATTCGCGGTTCGAGCCGATCAACAAATACGACAGCACCTGCGATGCGGAGGATCAGGCCGAGGGCAAGTGTTTCGGCGGCACCGCGCGGCTGGTGACGGCCATAGCGGACGCGCGGGCGCGGGCGGAGAATGCGATCCTGGTGGATGGCGGCGACCAGTTTCAGGGCTCGCTGTTCTACACCTATTACAAGGGCAAGGCCGCGGCGGAGTTCATGACCAAGCTGGGTTATGACGGGATGACCGTGGGCAACCATGAATTCGACGACGGGCCGGAGGTGCTGCGCGGGTTCATGGATGCCGTGGGCTTTCCGGTGCTGATGTCGAATGCGGATGTGTCGCAGGAACCGGCGCTGGCGGATGTGCTGAGGAAATCCACGGTGATCGAGCGCGGCGGTGAGAGGATCGGCCTGATCGGCCTGACGCCGGAAGATACCCATGAACTGGCGAGCCCCGGCAAACACGTGCATTTTTCCGACCCGGTGGCAGCGGTGCAGGCGGAGGTGGACCGGCTGACCGCCGAGGGCGTCAATAAGATCGTGGTTCTCAGCCACTCCGGTTACGGGGTGGATCAGCGAGTGGCAGCGGAGACCTCCGGTGTGGATGTGATCGTCGGCGGTCATTCGAATACCTACCTCTCCAGCACATCAGAGAAGGCCGCAGGGCCTTACCCGACCGTGGTGAACGGGGTGCAGATCGTGCAGGCCTATGCTTATGGCAAGTTCCTGGGTGAGCTGAACGTGACTTTTGACGATGCCGGCAATGTTGTCAGCGCCGCTGGCGAACCGCTGATCATGGATGCCGCCGTCAGCGAGGACGCGGCGACGCTGGACCGGATTGCGGAGCTGGCCCAGCCGTTGGATGAGATCCGCAACAAAGTGGTGGCAGAGGCGGCGGAACCCGTTGAGGGCGGCCGTGATGTGTGCCGGGTGCAGGAATGCCAGATGGGCAACCTGGTGGCCGATGCGATGCTGGATCGGGTCAGGGATCAGGGCGTGACCATTGCCATTGCCAACTCCGGCGGTATTCGCGCCAGCCTGGATGCGGGGGAGGTTACTATGGGCGAGGTGCTGACCATCCTGCCGTTCCAGAACACGCTCTCGACATTCCAGATTGACGGCAAGACGCTGGTTGCGGCGCTGGAGAACGGCGTCAGCCAGGTGGAGGACGTCAAAGGCCGGTTTCCGCAGGTCGCTGGGCTGAAATTCAGCTGGGACAGCTCCGCCGCGCCGAACGCAGGCCGTGTCACAGAGGTGTTGGTGGCTGAAGGCGACGGCTTTGTGCCCATTGATCCGGCCAAGACCTATGTGGTGGTTACCAACGATTACGTCCGCAATGGCGGCGACGGCTATGCAATGTTCGAGGGCGACGACAAGAACGCCTATGACTTTGGTCCCGACCTGGCGGATGTGCTGGCGGAGTATCTGGCCGCACAAGGCCCCTATACGCCCTATACCGATGGGCGGATTTTGCAGGTGAAATAGACCGCGGCACATAGGTCCGGATCGGACCCAATGTTTCGCGCGCGAAACATTCGGGCAGGAAGGCTGCCGCATTATTTTTAAGCATCCTTAACCTTCGCCACCCGTTCGTTAACGGGGGGCAGGGGCTTTCGCACCGCCCGCGCGCATGGCAGAATGGCGGGCATGGACCACCCGCTGATTGACCTCATCAACGCCCGCATCGAAGCTGCCGAGAGGGACGGCGCCTTTGATAATCTGCAAGGCGCCGGCAGGCCTCTGCCGAAGTGCGAGGATCCGGAGAATGAGCTGGTCAACCGGTTGGTGCGGGAAAGCGGCGGGGTGCCGGAGTTTGTCAGCCTGTCGCGCGAGCTGCAGCGCCTGCGGGCGGAGCTGCGCGAGGCCGGCGACCGCAGCCGCCGGCAGGAGATCCTGAAAGAGATGTCGATGATGGACGCGCGGATCGAGATCGCACGCAAGGCCTACACCAAGTAACGTCCGTTAACCTTTGATTTCAGGCCGGATTTCCGGCCAAATTTCCGGGTCCAGCCCGTCGATGAAGGGCGCCAGAACATCGGCGTATTTCTCCCATTTGCCGATTGAGCGCGTGTGCGCCGTTTGCCTTACTTGCGTATTTGACAGCGTCAGAACCTGGCCTTCGTGCCGTTCCGGGTGGGCCATATCCTCGACCCACTCCAGCCCGCAGAACTCTGCCAGTTTGCGGCTTTCGCCCTCGATATCCGCAACCAGGTTTTCATAGCGCAGGTCATAGATCCGGCCCGGCATCACCTGCCGCCAGTGCTGCATCAGCCGGCCATAAAGGTTGAAGCGGTGCGCCATTGCCTTCAGGTCATAGGCATAGGTGAGCGAGCTGCCGGAGAAATAGCCGCGCCAGATCGACAGGGCGACATCGCGCGGGTCGCGGCAAAGATGAACAAAACGTGCATCCGGGTAGGCGGTCAGCAGGTGGCCCAGAAGACGGTAGTTGTCGGGCATCTTGTCGACATAGGCCGCGGTGCCTTCGGGCATTTCGGGCAGGCGGCTGATGTCCTCCGCCACAAAGTTGCGGACGGCCTCAGGCGTGAACGGCTGATCCTGGTCCAGGTAGGGATGCAGCAGGTAGGCCGGCACGCCGCGTTCGCCCAGCGGGAAAACTGACGGGTGCGAGCCGATTACTGTTTCGGTGAGTGTGGTGCCCGAGCGCGGCATCCCCACCACATAGACCGGGCGCGGACCGTCTGGCGCGGTCTCCGCCGGGGTGATCTGCGCCGGGAAGGCAGCCATGATCCGGCTGAACTGCTGCTCGGTTTCTTCATAGTCATAAGAATTCTGCGCCGCCATACAGGCGTTGGCCTCGTCATTGTGGGCGGCAAAGGCCGCCTTGTCGCCGGCCTGGTCGCAGATCCGCGCCAGGGCAAAGCTGATGTTGGCACGGTCCAGCGAACCGGCAGGGGCCGCCTTCAGCGCTTTTTGTGCGATGGGCTGCAGCTCTGCGTTCTGCTCGCGGCTGTTGAGGCGGGCCAGCATTTCCAGAACCTGGGTGTCCTTGGGGTCCAGCTCCATCAGGGCCAGGCACTGCTCGCGTGCCGCAGCGCTTTCGCCGTTGGAGATCAGCTGGCTAGCCAGGCGGCGGCGGGCCTCAATATTGCGGGGATCCACTGCGACAGCCTTCTGCGCGGCGCTGGTGGCCTCCTCCTGCCGCATCAGCCGGGCCAGCGGCAGGCTGATGTTGATCAGCGCGTCAACATCATTGGGGTTGAGGCGCAGGGTGGCCTGGTAATCCTCCAGCGCTGCCTTCTCATCGCCCAGGGTTTTCCACGCCATCGCCCGCAGCCGCAGCATACGCGGCTGTCTGGCATCAAGTGCCAAGGCGCCGTTGGCGGTAGCCAGGGCCGCTTCCAGCGCGTTCATGATCAGTTCTGCCTGCGCCTTCAGATAGAGCGCGGCCTGGTCGCCGGGCTGGTCTTTCAGCACCCGCTCCAGCAGTTTCATCGCCTGTTCGCCCTGCTGCATGAACAGCAGCGTCTGTGCCAGATTCTTGCGGGCGTCGTGAAAACCGGGCGCCAGTGCCAGCGCCTTTTTGAAATAGGGCACAGCATCGCGGTGCTTGCCCAGGCCCGACAATGAGATGCCGGCGATATTGGGGAAATCCGGGTGGCTCTTGTGCCGCTTCATGCCGCCCTTGGACTGCTTCAGCGCCTGTTTGAACTTGCCCTGGTTGAGAAAGCCCAAGGCGGATTGGAGATCATTCTGAAGAGTCATAAGGCCTATCTATCATCCTGTCAGAGCCGCTGAATAGCGTTGAGCCGGCGAGGCTTTGCATCTGCGCCGCGGCCCGGGTTAGAAATCAGCATGTGCGGACGATTTGCCATAACCCTGCCTGCGGATGCAATGGCGCAGCTGTTTGCGGCGCAGCCTGCGAATAATCTGCCCCAGGTGCCGGACTTCAACGTCTGTCCGACTAACGCGGTGCATGTTGTGCAGGCGGGCGGTGCGGGGCGGCAGCTGGTTGCGATGCGCTGGGGGTTCCTGCCGTATTGGTACAAGTCTGAGACCGCCGGGCCGCTGCTGATCAACGCGCGGGCGGAGACGATTGCGCAGAAGCCTGCCTTTGCCAAGGCCGCCCGCGCGCGGCGCTGCCTGATCCCGGCCACCGGGTTTTATGAATGGACCAAGTCGGAGGAGGGCGCCCGGCTGCCTTGGTACATTCATCGCAGTGACGCGGCGCCGATTGCCTTTGCTGCTGTCTGGCAGAGCTGGGGGGAGGATGATCCGGTCAAGACCTGCGCCATTGTTACCACCGCAGCCAATCAGGGGATGTCGGCCATCCACCACCGGATGCCGCTGATCCTGGAGCCTGGGGACTGGGCCAAATGGCTGGGCGAGGAGGGCCATGGCGCTGCCCGGCTGATGCAGCCGGGGGCGGAGGGCGTGCTGGACTTTCACCGCGTCGATCCGGCGGTGAACTCCAACCGGGCTGAGGGGCCGGAGCTGATTGAGCCTTTCGGGGAGGAGGACATCCCGCGCGGGCGGCTGATCTGAGCCTATTCGGCGGCCTCGCGGGTCGGCAGGTCGCGCTGCGGCGCACGGCTGAGGCCGTTGGCCGCCAGGGTCGCCTTTTGCAGCAGTTTCGTAAAGACGTCCTGCTCCGCTTCTGTCAGGCCGGTCAGGATGCGCGGCTGGGCGGCCCGCACGATGGGCAGGATGCGCTCCAGCAGCGCTTCGCCTTCGCAGGTCAGGCTGACCTCGCGGGCGCGGCGGTCGGCCTGGGAGACCCGGCGCGCCACCAGGCCCTTTTCCACCAGCCGGTCCACAACCTTGCCCAATGTGGCACGGTCATAGGCAATAAGACCCGCAACCGATGCCTGGTCGATGCCGGGGTGCTGCCGGATCGCCGCCAAGGCAGAAAACTGCACCGGCGTCAGGTCGGTGCCTTCTTCGGCCATCCGTTCCAGGAACTGGGCCACGGAGATCTGGTGCAGCCGCCGGATCAGGTGGCCGGGCAGGGTGTGGATGTCCAAAGGGTCGTTGTTCATGGCCGTCTGTTTCTTGCCTTTCAGGAGCTGCCGGGCGTTCAGCAGGGGCGGGTGTGCATTGCCCTGATTGCCTTACTGAACTGTGCGCAGTGCGCGCAAGTTTTATTGCCGCAGCTGCGGCAATTGCGGCTTTTCCTTGCCGAACGGGCGGGGTAGGCATGGGCCATGGCGCTGAAATTCACCTCCTTGCAAGAGTTCTATGCCCACGGGTTCGACACCGTGATCGACGTGCGCAGCCCGGCGGAATTTGCGGAAGACCATGTGCCGGGGGCGATCAGCCTGCCGGTGCTGGACAATGACGAACGGGCCAAGGTCGGCACCATCTATGTGCAGGACAGCCCGTTCAAGGCGCGCAAGCTGGGGGCGGCGCTGGTGTTTCGCAATGCCGCCAACCACATTGAGCAAAGCCTGAGCCACCATGAGGGCGGCTGGAAGCCGCTGGTCTACTGCTGGCGCGGCGGCCAGCGGTCGGGGTCGTTCACCTGGATGCTGCAACAGATCGGCTGGCGTGCCGAGGTGGTGGAGGGCGGCTATCAAAGCTACCGCCGCCTGGTGAATGCGGCGCTCTATCAAGCCGCGCTGCCGCATAGGCTGGTGGCGCTGGACGGCTATACCGGATCGGCCAAGACCGAGGTGCTGAAACGGGCCGGGGCCTTGGGCGTGCAGGTGCTGGATCTTGAGGGGCTGGCCAATCACCGGGGCTCGCTTCTGGGGGATATGCCGGCGCCGCAACCCTCGCAGAAGGGGTTCGAATCCGCCTTGGCAGGCGCGCTGATGAAACTGGACCCGGCCCGCCCGGTTCTGGTGGAGGCTGAGTCGAGCAAGATCGGCCAGCGGATCATCCCGCCCGCCGTCTGGGACGCGATGAAGCAGGCGCCTAGGATCGATTTGCAAGTGCCGGTGGCAGCGCGCTGCCGGTATCTGGTGGAAGCTTATGACGATGTCCTGTCGGATGCGGAGCGCCTGAGGGACAAGCTGGGACCGCTGCGCGCCCATCGTTCCGGGGCCGTGGTGGATGGCTGGTTTGCCAGCATCGAGGCGGGGGACAAGGCTGCGTTGACGCAAGCCCTGATGGTGGAACACTACGACCCCGCTTACCGCAAGTCCCGTGCGGCCATTGGCGCGGAGGTGGCCGCCACGGTCGAAGCGGATACGCTGGATGAGGCGGGGTTGAACGCCGCCGCGGCGCAAGTGGCGCAGTGCATGTCTGGTCTCTGACAGGGGATCTCCCGCCCGTCGCCGGGGCATCTGCGATACCCCGCTCCCGTTGGGCGTGGCGCTGCGCTGACGCGCAGCGGGACCAGGTATTTGCAACAAGACAGAAGCCCCGGTCTTTGCGCTTCTTTCTGGTCTGAAAATACTCCGGGGTGAATTGGCCCCGAAGGGCCAAGAGGGGCTTTCCCCTCAGCCCTTTCGGGAAGTCAGGCGCTGAGGGTTATGGTTCCGGTGCCGTCTGTGATCTTGCCGATGCGGGCGGCCGGGTATCCGGCGGCGTGCAGCTGCGCCAGCAGGTTTTCAGCCTGATCAGCGGCTGCAGCTGCCAGCAGGCCGCCTGCGGTTTGCGGGTCGAACAGCAGGTCTTGCCAGCCAGAGGTATTCAGCTCTGGCAGAGCAGCCTGGTTGGCGGGAAACAGAGAGGAGCGGATGCCGCGGTCTGCCAGTTCGGCGGCGCCCTGCATCAGGGGGATCTTGCTGGCGGACAGCTCTGCCCCGGTTCCGGACGCCTCGCAAATGCCCAGGAGATGGCCCAGGAGGCCGAAGCCGGTGACATCGGTCATTGCATGCGCATCCTGCAGGATCCGGGCAGCGGTGCCCTGCGGCTGGCCCATCTGCTCCAGCGCGGCGGCGACCCATTCACCATTTGCCTCGCCCGCCATTTCTGCGGCCATCAGCACGCCGGAGCCGAGGGGTTTGGTCAGGATTAAGGCATCGCCCGGCTTGGCGCCTGCAAGGGTGATTGCGGGGCGGGGGCAGAGGCCGGTGACGGTGAAGCCCACGGTCAGCTCATCCCCCAGCGAAGTGTGGCCGCCGATGATGGCAGCGCCTGCTGCCTGCATGGCCTCTGCGGCGGCGGTCATGATTTCCTGCAGGGTGCGGGCCTGCAGGGCGGGGGACATGCGCGGCAGGATCAGGTTGGCGGTGGCGGCCTGCGGCTCGGCCCCCATTGCCCAGATGTCGCCAAGCGCGTGGACAGCGGCGATGCGGGTCATCTGCACCGGGTCATTGGTGAAGCTGCGCAGGTGGTCGGTGCTGACCACCTGTTTGACACCGCCGGTGGTCAGAAGGGCCGCGTCGTCGCCGGGCAGGGGGGTGATGTCCTTGCGGTCCGTGCCGCCAAGCCCTGCAAGCGTGCCGAGCAGCGCGTCGCGCCCGACCTTGGCGCCGCAGCCGCCGCACATGGGTTTGTCACCCAGTGCCGCCTCCATATCCAGGGTGTGCTCTGCGGGCAGGTCCGGCGGGTCCATCGCGGGCAGGTCGCGGAATTTCTCCATGAAAGCCTGGTCGATACGGTCTTTCCAAGTCCACATCAGCGGCCCTGCGAGGGTGGTGCCGAAGCGTTCGCCAAGCGCTTCCTTGGAGCCCATGGAAATCAGTTTCAGGTAGTCCTGCTGCGGCTTGTACTTGCGCAAGGGATCGCCAGTCATCAGGGCGCGCAGGTTATGGTAGAGCACCGGTGCCTGGCGGACGGCGTAGACGCCGGCCTTGGGGCGGGGGGCAAAATCCATATGGGCGCAGTCGCCGGCGGCAAAGACGTTTTCGGCTGTGCTTTGCAGGGTTTCGCTGACACGGATGAAGCCGTCGTTCAGTTCCAGCCCGCTGTTGGTGAGCCAGCCGTAGGGGCGGGCGCCCGCGGCGCCGGTGGCGAAATCCGACAGGATCTCGCGCCCGTCCTGCAGCAGGATGTAGCCTTCCTCGATACGTTCGATTTTGGCGTTTTCCTCAAGCCGCACCCCCTGTTCGACCAAGGCGCGGCGCAGAGTGCGGCGGGCCGTCGCGCCGATGGCGCGCAGGGCGTCGCCGCTGTCGATCAATGTGGCTTGTTCCAGACGGCCGCGGGATTTGAGAGCATAGGCCATGGCGAGGATCAGCTCCACCCCGGCGACACCGCCGCCGATCACGGCAACACGGGCCGGGCCGTCCCCTTCGCGGAAGGCAGCCCATTGGGCGGCGAAGCGGCCGAGAGGTTTCGCCGGGATGCCGTATTCGGCAAAGCCGGGCAGATCCGGCATGGCGGAGGTGATGCCGACGTCGACGGACGCCACGTCATAGGCAATCGGCGGGCGGCCCGGCACATGCACGAGCTGCGCCGCGGTGTCGATATGCTCCGCGGCGCCCAGCACCACGCGCGCGCCTGCAAAACGGGCGAGGCGGACAAGGTCGATGTCCAGCTCGTCCCGCTGGTAATGACCTGCCACAAAGCCCGGCAGCATGCCGGAATAGGGGGCCGTGGGGCCGGGGTTGATCACCGTCAGCCGGGCGCCGGGCAGAGGTTTCATCCCCCATTTGCGCAGGACCAGCGCGTGGGTGTGGCCGCCGCCAACCAGAACCAGGTCACGGGTCAGCGGCAGGCGGGAGGTGTCGATCACGGTTTAGGCCTTCCTGGCTGGGCGTGCTTATTCTTCGGCAGGCGGGGTCTGGGACGCCTGGCGGCGTTCCTCATCCTCGGGCGTGTCATGGGTGGCCCAGTGATCGTCGCCGCCGGCCTCGGGCATGGTGTCGCGGGTTTCCTGCCGGTGGATGTGCACCTTGGCAATGAAATTCGCCGTGATCGGTGCGGTCAGGAACAGGAACAGGGTGATCATCAGCTCGTGGTAGGAGAAATACTTCTCAAACGCTGCGGCGTGCAGCATCGAGGCCAGCAGCACGCCGCCGACACCAAGGGTGGTTGCCTTGGTGGGCGCGTGCAGGCGCGACATCGGGTCATTGAGTTTCAGCAGACCGAAGGAGCCGACAATGCCGAAGATCCCGGCTGTCACCAGGAAGGCGGCAACGAGGAATTCAAAAAGGGTTTCCATCTCTCAGCCTCCTTACTCGATGATGTTGCCGCGCAGAATGAAGCGCGCGTAGGCCACGGTGGAGACAAAACCAAGCATGGCGATGATCATCGCGGCCTCAAAGAAGATCTCAGTCCCCAGCGCCATGCCATACAGCACCATCAGTGCGATGGCGTTGATGAACATGGTGTCGAGCGCCAGGATACGGTCGGCGACGTCAGGGGCAGTCACGACCTTCCAGAGGTTCATCAGCATGGCGAGCGCGAAGCAGGCGAAGGCAAAGGTGGCGGCGCTTTCGATCATTCGAAAATCTCCATCAGCCGGCGCTCGTAGCGCTGTTTGATTTCATCCCGCACCGCGTCGGGGTTGGGGGCATCCAGGCAATGGACCAGCAGGGCGTGGCCCTCGTCCGAGACATCCGCCGACAGGGTGCCGGGCGTCATGGTGATGGTACCTGCAAGGGCAGTGATCGCCTCCGGCGTTTTCAGGTCCAGCGGGACGGTGATCCAATTGGGGCGCCGGTCGGCGTTGGGTTTGAACAGAACGATGCGGGCGACGATGATATTGGCCTGCACGATGTCCAAGAGCACCACCAGGATGTATTCCGCGATTTTGAACGGGCGGCGCAGGGTGGGGCGGTTGGGCCAGTAGGGCTGGGTCACGAAGGGGATCACAACCCCCAGCAGGAAGCCGAAGACCAGCGAGTTCAGCGACCACCGGTTCACCATCAGGAGCCAGGTGAGGGTCAGCAGAAGGGTGAGGAACGGGTGCGGGAACAGCCGCCAGATCAGTTTCATTCCGCGGTCCTCCCCAGAACGGTGTCGATATAGGCCGTGGGCGCATAGAGCTGTGCTGCCGTTGCCTCGGCGTAGCGGGTGGCGGGGCCTGCAAAGACGGTGAGCGCAATCAGCCCGCCAAGGAGGCCAAAGCAGGCCACGAAGGGCAGCTGCGCCGGGCGGGCGGGCAATGTGCCCACCGGCGGCTCTGCGCTGGTGTCTGTATCTTCGGGCGGCAGGCCGTGGCCCTTCCAGAACAAGAGCGATCCCGCGCGGGCCATGCCGATGATGGTGACAAGCGATCCTACCAGGATCACGCCCCAGATCCAGGGGGCGAGGGCCGCTCCGCGGGTGGCGTCCAGCACCAGCAGTTTGCCCAGGAAGCCCGACAGCGGCGGCATCCCAGCCAGCGCGATGGCGGCGGCAAAGAACAGCGCCGAGATCAGCCCGGTCTGCGGCATGGGCAGCTGCGGCAGGATCCACTGGCCTTGGCGCTCCATCACCAGATCAGCGACCAGGAACAAGAGCGCAGCGGCCAGGGTGGAGTGCACCAGGTAGTAGAGCGCGGCGGCGGCGGCGGTCTGGGTGAACAGCGAAATGGCGATCAGCAGCGTGCCCATGGAGGCGATGGCGCCGAAGGCGGCGAGGCGGCCCAGCTTCTTGGAGCCGAGGACGCCGATGGCGCCGGCGCCAAGCGTCAAAAGGGCGGCGGGCAGCAGCCAGCTTTCAGTCAGGCCCGCGGTCGCTTCGACTTCGGGGCCGAACACCAGCGTGTAGATGCGCAGGATCGAATAGGCGCCGACCTTGGTCATGATGGCAAAGAGTGCCGCCACCGGCATCGGCGCATTGGCATAGGCCGAGGGCAGCCAGAAGTGCAGCGGCAGGAGCGATGCCTTGATGGCAAACACCAAGAGGAGCATCACTGCGCCGACGCGCAAGAGGGCGGTGTCCTCCGCCGGGATCTGGGCGACCTTCACGGCGAGGTCGGCCATGTTGAGGGTGCCGGTCACGGAATAGAGCGTGCCAAGCGCAAACAGGAACAGGGTGGAGCCCAGGAGGTTGAACACCACATACTGCACGCCGGCCTGGAAACGGCGGGTGCCGCCGGAGTGGATCATCAGACCATAGGAGGCGATCAGCAGCACCTCGAAGAAGACAAACAGGTTGAAGGCGTCGCCGGTCAGGAAGGCGCCCATGATGCCCATCAGCTGGAACTGGAACAGCGCGTGGAAGTTGGCGCCGCGGGTGTCCCAGCCTGAGCCGATGGCATAAAGCAGCACCGGCAGCGCCAAGAGCGACGTGAGCACGATCATCATCGCCG
Source organism: Leisingera sp. ABD4_442 (assembly GCF_056160905.1). Lineage (NCBI taxonomy): Bacteria > Pseudomonadati > Pseudomonadota > Alphaproteobacteria > Rhodobacterales > Roseobacteraceae > Leisingera > Leisingera sp. ABD4_442. The sequence goes on from NZ_JBSWYB010000029.1 coordinate 46,189, forward strand.
ACAGCCGGTCCAGCACCAGCACGATGCCAAAAGGCGCGGGCCAGTCGCCGAGTTCGTAGACCTTTACTGTGCCGTCAGCGGCCTGCGCGGCCAGCGCCAGGGTGACACCTGCCAGCAGCACTGCGCTGGCCAGCGAGAAGATCCGCTGCAGGTCCAGATGGTGGCGCAGCACCATGATGATGAAGGGGGCAACAAGGGCCGGCAGCACCACCGGCGCGATCAAAAGATGCTCCATCATGCGTCCTCCTCTGCGCCGTCTGCCTCAATGGGCATGGCGGTGCCGTCATCGCGGGAAGACAGATACGCCCCCAGCGCGATCATAACCACCACGGCCGTCATGCCAAAGGAGATCACGATGGCGGTCAGCACCAGCGCCTGCGGCAGCGGGTCGGTATAGGCGACCTCCTCATACTTGTTGAGGATCGGCGGCGCGCCGGTGACCAGCCTGCCGGTGGCAAACAGGAAGACGTTGACCGCATAGGTCAGGAGCGACAGGCCCAGGATCACCGGAAAGCTGCGGCGGCGCAGGATCAGGTAGACACCTGCCGCCGTCAGGATGCCCACGGCAGAGGCAACGAGAAGTTCCATGGTTATCCCTCCGTCCCGGTCTTGGCCGCTTCGTCGCGTGCCGGGTTGATGTCCATTGCGTGTTCCGTGCTCATCCCCGGCTGCCAGGCAAAGCGCGACAGGCTTTCGAGTGCCAAGAGCACCGCGCCGACAACGGCCAGGAAGACGCCGAGGTCAAAGAGTGCGGCGGTGGCCCATTCGAACTCCTCCAGCGGCGGCCAGTGCAGGTAGCCGAAATCGCTGGTCAGGAAGGGCTTGCCGTTGAACCAGGCACCCATGCCGGTGGCGGCGGCGATCAGCACGCCGGAGCCGATGATGGCGTGATAGGGGTAGCGCTGCCGCTCGGCTGCCCAGGCAAAACCGGAGGCCATGTACTGCATGATGATGGCAATGGCCGCTATCAGACCGGCAATGAATCCGCCGCCCGGCAGGTTGTGGCCGCGGAAGAAGATATAGGCCGCCACCATAAGTGCCAGAGGCATCATCACCCGGGTTGCCACCACCATCATCAGCGGGTGGGCGTCGCCGGCCTGCGGCAGGTCCGGCTCGCGGTTCAGCAGGTAGGCGCGGACCTTGGACCCCAAAACGGCCTCTGTCAGGGCAAAGATCACCATGGCGGCGATGCCCAGCACGATGATCTCGCCAAAGGTGTCATAGCCGCGGAAGTCGACGAGGATCACGTTCACCACATTGGTGCCGCCGCCGCCCTTGTAGGAATTGGCGAGGTGGAAATCCGAGATGGTCGGGAAGGCGAAGTCGCGCATCAAGAGCGCATAGATCAGCCCGCCCGCCCCAAGGCCCGCCACCACCGCAATTGCACCGTCGCGCAGGCGTGTGAGGACCGGGGTTTCAACCGGGGTTTCCTTGGGCATGAAGTTCAAGGCCAGCAGCATCAGGATGATGGTGACCACCTCAACCGAGATCTGGGTCAGCGCCAGGTCGGGGGCCGAGAGGTAGTTGAACGACATCGAGACCACCAGGCCCACAACGCCGATCAGCACCAGCGACAGCAGGCGGTTGCGGTGCTTGGCGACGATAAAGAGGGTTGCCACCACCAGTGCAAACCAGCCGGTGATGGGCAGGGCGCCGGGATCCTGGATCTGACGGGTTTCAGCCCCCAGGGTGCCGCCGCGGTAGGCGAAATAGCCGATGGCGACGGTGAAGGAGACCATGATCGCCGCGTAGCGGGTGAGGACGCCGTTATGCAGCCCTTCGGTCACGAATTGGCTGAGACGGGTGAAGGCGGTGATGAGCGCCTCGAAGATGGTCTTGGCCTCGGGCCGCGGCATGGCGTTCCAGATGCGCTGAAGGGGGGCATGCAGCGTCAGCAGAACTGCACCGCCCGCAACGGCGGCAATGGACATGTAGAGGGCCGGGGTCAGCCCGTGCCAAAGCTTGAGAGAGTAATAGGGCAGTTTTTCTCCGCCAATGACGGCGGTGGCGGCTGTGGCGACCATTGGGCCTGCGATCTTGGCCGAGGCAAGGCCGATCAGAACCACAAGCAGCACCAGGAAGGCCGGGCCGATCCACATGCCGGTGTTGGGGTCATGGGGGTGGCCGGGGTAGTCGTTGCGTTTGGGGCCGAGGAAGACATGCGCGATGAACCGGAAGGAATAGGCCGCCGAGAACAGCGCCGCCACGGTGGCCAGCGCGGGCACGAGCAGGTGCGAGCCGTTCCAGAGGGTGTGGGCGGTTTCTTCCAGCATCATTTCCTTGGAGAGGAAGCCGTTGAGGGGCGGGATGCCGGCCATCGACAGCGCCGCAACTGTACCGATTGTAAAGGTGACGGGCATCAGGTGGCGCAAGCCGCCAAGGCGTTTGATGTCGCGGGTGCCGGCCTCGTGGTCGACAATGCCCGCGGTCATGAACAAGGCGGCCTTGAATGTGGCATGGTTGATGATGTGGAAGACGGCGGCCACCGCGGCGATCTTGGTGCCAAAGCCCAGCAGCATGGTGATCAGGCCCAGGTGGCTGACGGTGGAAAACGCCAAAAGCGCCTTGAGGTCATCCTTGAACAGCGCAATCACCGCGCCCAGCAGCATTGTGACAAGGCCCGTGGTGGCAACGATATAGAACCACTCTGGCGTGCCGGCCAGCACCGGCCAGAGGCGGGCCATCAGGAACAGCCCGGCCTTCACCATGGTGGCAGAGTGCAGATAGGCCGAGACCGGGGTCGGCGCCGCCATGGCGTGCGGCAGCCAGAAATGGAACGGGAACTGCGCCGATTTGGTGAAGGCGCCCAAGAGGATCAGGATCAGCGCAGGCAGGTAGAGATCCGAGGATTGGATCGCTTCCTTGTTCTGCAGGATCACGCTGAGGTCATAGGAGCCTGCGATATGGCCCAGGAGCAGCATCCCCGCAATCATCGCCAGCCCGCCGGAGCCGGTGACAGTCAGCGCCATACGCGCGCCCTGGCGGCCTTCGGGCAGGTGTTTCCAATAGCCGATCAGCAGGAAGGAGCTGAGCGAGGTAAGCTCCCAGAACACCAGCAGAAGCAGTATGTTGTCCGAGAGAACAATGCCAACCATCGCGCCCTGGAACAGCAGCAGATAGCTGTAGAACTGGCCCATCGGGTCTTCGCGCGACAGGTAGTAGCGGGCATAGAGGATGATCAGCAGGCCGATGCCCAGGATCATTGCCGCAAACAGGAAGCCCAGCCCGTCGAGGAAGAAATGCGCGTTGAGGCCAAGGGCCGGAAGCCAGTCCACGGCGGCAAACACGGTCTCGCCGCGGAACACGGCAGGGATGTGCAGCATCAGGCCGATGAAGGCGAGCAGCGTGGTCAGCCCGGCGGCAGAGGCAGCCGCATTGCGTCCGGCGCGGATCAATAGCGCGGGAAAGACGGCTCCGATAAAGGGCAGGGCCGCAATCAGGAAAAGGGACACGTGCAAGTCTCCTGTCGGGTTGGCGCGTCGTTTTTAGGCCAGTGCTAAGCAATTTTCTTGCTCAGAACCACCCCCGCCGCCCCGAATGCGGTAATATTGCCGCAGCGGGAAGCGGATTGAATACGCTCGTTACGGGCATAATTGGGCAGCAGACGCGCAATAACAAGAACTTGACCGACGGAATCATCCTGTTTCTGGTGATTGCCGGGCCGCGGCCTGTTAGATCAGGGGAAAGCTCCCGCGGCGGGGCAGGCGGCGCAGCGGCAGTGGAGGAGAGATGCCGGTGGCATATTCGGAAAACCCAAAAGTGACGCGGCGGCTGATGCTGCTGGGCGGCGTGGCGGCCGCGGCGGCAGCGGGATACTGGTGGCAGCGCCGTCAGCCGCCGGCCCATGGCCAGCCGCGGCTGAGTGCGGCCCAGGCATTTGCCCAGGCGCAGGCGGGGGAGATTACCCTGGTGGATATCCGTACACCGCAGGAATGGCGGGCCTCAGGCGTGCCGGTGGGCAGCCATCAGATTGACATGCGGCGCGAGGATTTTCTGCAGGCGCTGCAGGCGGTGGCGGGGCCGGACCCTGCTGCGCCGGTGGCGCTGATCTGCGCGCGCGGGGTGCGGTCCGCCCGGCTGACCCTGGCGCTGGCCGAGGCCGGTTACACGAATGTAATCGACGTGCCGGAGGGGATGCTGGGATCCGCTGCGGGGCCGGGATGGATTGCAGGCAATTTGCCGGTCGCACGGTGGGAGGGATGATGAAGGCAGTGATATCAGGTGTGGCGGCGGCAGTGCTGGCCGCAACATGGGGCAGCACCGCTGCAGCGGGTTGCGGGGCAGAGCCCGGGGCTTGCAGCGTAGAGGCCGGCCAGTACCATATCGTGCTGCCGGACCGGGACGCGGCAGAGGCGGTGCCTGTGGTGATGTTTCTGCACGGCTATGGCGGCAGCGGCCGCAGCGTGCTGCGCAACCGGGCGCTGGTAGAGGGGCTGACGGCGCGCGGCTATGCGGTGATTGCGCCAGAGGGGCGTAAGCGCGATGGCACCGGGCCGCAGAACTGGGGGTTCGGCCCCTTTGACGAAGGGCGGGACGAGGGGGCATTTTTTGCCTCGGTGCTGGCGGATGCCAACGCGCGGTTTGGCACCTCGCAATCGCAGACCGTTCTGGCCGGTTTTTCCGCGGGCGCCTTCATGGTGCATTATCTGGCCTGCCGTGATCCGGCAGCTTTTGCGGCTTATGCGCCGGTCTCAGGCGCGTTTTGGCGGCCGCAGCCGGAGCGCTGCGAGGGGCCGGTGCGGCTGCTGCAGGTGCATGGCTGGCGCGACGAGGTGGTGCCGTTGGAGGGGCGGATCCTGGGCGGCGGGCGCTGGCAGCAGGGCGATGTTTTTGCGGCACTGGAAGTCTGGCGCGAGGCCAATGGCTGTGCCTCCCACGCGCCGGACAGAGCGTGGAGTGCTAAGGGCCTGCTGCGCCGCAGCTGGGACTGCGGGCCGGGCGCGCAGGTGGAGCTGGTGCTGTTTGACGGCGGCCATACGGTTCCCAAGGCCTGGGCCGGGCTGATGGCGGATTGGTTTGAGGATCAGCCCGCCGTGCGCTGAGGCGGACGGCACAGGTACTGGCACAGGCAAGGGCTCCCGCCCCTTTGGCCCGAAAATCAGAGATTTGCGGCCAAGGCGTTGGGCCGGGCAGCGCGCCCTAAGGGCGCGCTGCGGTCGTTCTTTTCCGCGCAAGGACGGCTGCAAAGGCAAGGATCTCCCTGTGATGCAGCCGCGCCGCGCGTCAGCGCGGCGCCGGGCCCAAGGCAGCCAGGGGTGGCCCGGCACAAGCCGGGGCATCCTGCGGGCGCGGGAGCTTTCGCCTTATTCTGCAGGGGTGCCGCGGGGCGTGCTGCCGTCGAGCAGCGCCTTCAAGTCGGCGCGGGCGGCACGGGCGGCGCGGGTGATCTGGGGTTCGGTGAACTCCTCGCGCGTGGCCATCCAGTGGCGGATACGGTTTACCGTCTTAACGCCGGAGAGCGCCGAGAGCGGCACCGCCAGCACCAATGACAGCGCGATAGGCGCCAGCCACAGCGAGACGGTGCTGGTCAGGATCCCGGCCCAGAGCGCAACGCCGCTGACGGTTTCCAGCGCGTGGCAGGTCACAAGGGTGCGCAAGGAATAACTGCCGCCGTCACGCGCCTGCGGTGCCCAGCCGCGCTGCAGGCCAAGGGCGGTGCGGAACACCGCGATCATCTGCTGCACCATCAGGATCGGGGCGTAGAGGATGGCCAGTAGCACCTCGGACAGGAAGGACAGCACAAAATGCACCGGGCCGCCGTATTCGGAAAACCGGCTGCCGGTCAGCGGCAGTGCCGCCGCGGCCAGCATCTTGGGCGCCAGCAGCATGGCGTAGATCAGCAGGATCACCAGCACATGCTTGGGCTCGGACATGTCGGGCCAGCTGGGACGGAAGGGGTTGGCTTCGCTGAAGTAGCTGATCACCGAGGCTTCCTCGCTGCGGCCGATCACGGCCCAGAGCACCAGCAGCGCAAACCAGACCGGTGCCATCAGATAGCCGATGGCGCCGGCAAACAGGTGGAAGCGGGAGATCGCGCGGAAGCCCTTGGCGTGCAGAAGATTGAGGTGCTGCAGGTTGCCCTGGCACCAGCGGCGGTCGCGCAGGATGTGGTCGATCAGGGTGGCGGGGGTTTCCTCGTAAGAGCCGCGGATGCGGGGCTGGAAGCGCACCGACCAGCCGGCCCGGCGCAACAGGCCTGCCTCGACGAAATCATGGCTCATGATCAGCTTTTCGCCGCCGCCGAAGCGCGACCTGAGCAGGGGAAGCCCGGCACAGGCGGCAAAGGCGCGGGTGCGGATGATGGCGTTATGGCCCCAGTAGTTGCCCTCGTGCCCGGCCCAGCGGGCCAGGCCCTCGGCCAGCGCCAGGCCGTAGACGCCATTGGCGAACTGCTGCATCCGGCCAAAGACCGATTGCGCGCCGATCAGCTGCGGGTAGCTTTGGATCAGGCCGGCGCCGGGATCGCGGGCCAGCGCGTCGGCCAGCCGGGCAATGGCGCGGCCGGTCATAAGGCTGTCGGCGTCCAGCACCAGCATCGCCTCATACCCCGCGCCCCAGCGGCGCACCCAATCGGCGATATTGCCAACCTTGCGGCCCTCATTGTCGGCGCGGCGGCGGTAGTAGAGTTCGGTGCCTTGGGGCAGCATGCTGCGCAGCGCCGCGACGCTGGCGCGCTCCTGCGCGGCAATGGCATCGTCACGGGTGTCCGAGAGGATGAACATCGCGTATTCATGCAGCCCGCCGCGGCCGTGAAGTTCCTGCAGCATGGTCTGGGCGTTGCCCAGCACGTACCAGGGCACCTCGTTGTAGACCGGCATCAGGAGCGCCACCTTCATCGGGCGGGCAGCGCCGCGGGTGGCGGTGCGCTCGCGGCGCGAGAGGCTGTAGAGGCCCAGCAGTACGGTGGAGACCGTGAAAGCGATCCAGAAGAAGTTGAAGGCAATGAGCGCCAGCAGGATCATTTCCAGCACTGAGAAACCGCCATCGGTGAACCAGCCGCCCATCACCCAGGTGAGAACACCGGTTGCGGCCATCGCGGGCGAAAACGCCAGCAGGCGCCACAGCGCCACCTGGCGCGGTGCGGCGCCGCCGGGGGCCTCTGCATCGCGGAAGTCCTTGCTGAAGTCCTGTTCCGGCATTGCCAGAGGCTGTTCCGGGGGCATCAGATCACATGCAGTCATGCGGTCCACCTGTAAAGCCAGACCTCGGAAGCGGGGCTGCCATCCTTCCTGAGCTGGGCGCGAAGTTCAACGTGATCCCGGTCGCCGGGATCGAAATAGAAGGCAAGCCGCAGGCCGCCGGTTTCCGGATTGCGCTGCAGCACGCCATCGGTGGTCGCCACATGGGGAGAATGGATGTGGACGTCAAGAGCGTCGGGGCCGTCTTCGAACAGCGGATGCGCGTCAAAGTCGATGGTGATGATCCGGCCTGCGCCGCCAAAGATCCGCTCGCCCTCGGCGGTGTCGATCACGCGCGGCATCGGCAGCACCGGCTCCTCGCCCCAGGTGAGGCGGTAGTTCAGGCTGATCTCCGACCCGGCGGCATAAGGCTCGCGCGGGCGCCAGTAGGCGACGATGTTGTCGTAGATTTCCTTGTCCGCCGGGATTTCCACCAGGGTGACGGCCCCTTTGCCCCAGTCTTCCTTGGGTTCCACCCAGAGGCAGGGGCGGTTGTGATAGAAGGCTTCGAGGTCGTTGAAGTCCGACAGTTTGCGCGACCGCTGCATCAGACCGAAGCCGCGCGGGTTGTCGTCCACGAAGGAGGACACCTGCAGGCGTTTCGGGTTGGCCAGCGGCCGCCACAGGGTTTCGCCATTGCCATTGAGAACCAGGAGGCCGTCGGTGTCATGCACTGCAGGGCGGAAATCGTCGAAACGGTGGCGGTTGGTGGCGTCAAACAGGAACATCGAGGTAAGCGGCGCCAGGCCTGCGTGGGGCAGTTCCTCGCGCGCGAAGAGGGTGGCCTCCACATCCATCACCGTGCTGCTGCCGGGGGTGACGGAGAAACTGTAGGCGCCAGTGACCGAGGGCGAATCCATCAGCGCATGCACCACCATGTGGCGCTGGCCGGGGGCGGGGGCCTCCAGCCAGAATTCGATGAACTCCGGGAACTCCTCGCCTTCGGGGTCGGCAGTCCTGAGGGCCAGGCCGCGGGCCGATTGCCCATAGGCGTTGCCGATGCCGATAGCACGGAAATAGCTGGCACCCTGGAATACACAGAACTCGGTCTTCTTGGTGGGGTCATCCAGATCGGTGCGCAGGCGCAGGCCGGAATAGCCCAGGTGGCCGTCGGTGGTGAGGTCCGGTGCCTTTTCGTTCTTGTCGAACAGGTTGATGTCAAACGGGACATGTTCGGCCATGCCGTCCGTCACCGTGTTGATCTGGATCGCGCGCGGGAAGTAGAGGCCCGGCAGGAAGAAGTCGACGTTATAGCTGCGGTCCGTCTTGGACCACAGGGCGTCTTTGGTGCGGAACCAGCGGGCCTTGTAGTCGTCGTAGGACTGATCCAGCCAGTCCTGCGGCACCGCCGGGCGTTCGGCATAGGGTTTGGCAGCAAGCGCGCGGGCCTTTTCGATCACCAGGCTGCGGGAAAACGGCATGGCTTCACTGGCCATCCCAGGCAGTGCGGACAGGGCGGTGCTGCCCAGGGCAGCGGCCAGGAAGCTACGGCGGGTAAAAGAGCTCATTTCTTGGCTCTCCAGGGCTGAGACTTGAACCAGGCGGCGCCATAAGCGCAACCAATGATTAAGAAAAATCCAAACAGATTTGCGAATGCCGTGGTCATAACCGCGCGGTCGGTCTGGTCAAGCGCAAAGCCGATGAACCGGGCCAGCGCCATTGAGAAAACGAACACCGCAAGCGATTGCTGGCCGACTTTGGTGATGATTTTCAGCAGCACTTCCCAGATGCGCGCCGCGGTGGAGGAGCCCGACGCGATCAGCCGTTTGCCGCCTTCGCCCGCTGCAACCCAGCCGAGATAAGCCAGTGCCAGGAAATGGGTGTAGCGCAGCAGGCCGAAATCGGTCTTTTCGCGCCACTCGCCGATGGCATCGCGGCCCGGCTTGATCAGGTCGGCAAGTTCGGGGCTGGCGGCCTTGACCCAGGTGAAAACCTTCCAGGAGCCATAAGGCGCCGATAGGATCAGGAAGGCGGCGGTGAGCACGATCAACGTCTTGGAGACCGGCGGTTTCGGCAGCCAGCCCTTCATGAAGGCAAAGCCGGTGAAGAACAAAAGCTGCCAGCCGAAGGGGTTGAAGAACCATTCGCGCTCCGACCATGGCTCGGCAGGCAGCGACAACCCGTCGGGGCCCAGGCCGATGATATAGGGGTTGGCGGTCAGCCAGATCAGCACAGAGGCCATGCCGACAGCCCAAAGACCTGCCTTCTCCAGCCCCATCATCAAGGGCATCAGCATCAGCACAACCAGGTACATCGGCAGGATGTCAAAGTAATTCGGCACATAGGTGAGGGTGAACAGCCCCACCAGCTGGGTCATCGGATCCTTGAAGAAATGGCCGAGGTTCAGCGAGTTCACATAGCTTTTCTCGAACCCGCCATAAAGGTCGATGGCGGCCATCGACACGGCGATGAACACGAACAACCCGATATGGGCCCAGAACACCTGCCAGCAGCGGAAAAGGACGCGGGCAGTGCCCAGGAACCAGCCGCGCCGCGCAAAAGAGCCGCCAAAGGCGATGGCAGAGGCCATGCCGGAACAGAACACAAAGATCTCTGTCGCGTCGGAGAACCCGAAGCGGGCGGGGATCCAGCCGGTCCAGCGGTTGCCCGGGATGTGGGCAATCAGAATGATGAACATGGCAATGCCGCGGTAGAAGTCGAGCCGCGGGTCGCGCACGCGCGGCTGCGCCGATTGCGGCGGCGGCGCGGCCCGGTTGGCGGCGCCTTGGTCTGTCTGTTGCCCGGGGAAGGGCGCAACGCTGGACATGTGAGTGGTCGTCCTTGAGGTCTTATTCGGCGGGAACGCTGGCAGCGCCGGAGGTATCCCGCGCTTCGGCGATCAGAGTGCGGCGGGCCAGGGCGTAATTGTCCTCGGCGCCGCCGCGTTTGCTGCGGCGGTCATCCAGGATTGCCTCGACCGCGTCAAGCTGTCCTGCACGCAGGCCCGCATCAATGGTAATGCGTTCAAAAACATCGCGTTGGGCGTGGCTGCCGCCGGCCAGCTGCATGCTGCTGCGGGCGGCGGACAGATGGGTGAACGCGGATTTGTAGTTGCCTTCACCAAAGGCCTCCAGCCCATCGGCGGCGGCGCAGCCGGGGGTGCCCATGCGCTCGCAAGCCTCGGAGCCGCCCTTTTCGGCGTCGGCGTGGATGCGCTGCACCATCTTGTGGGCGTCTTCCTTGCGGTGGCCGGTCAGCGCCAGCAGGTAATGCAGGTCGGCAAAGATCAGGCTGCCGTCCTCGGTCCGTTTGGCGCAGAGGTCGGACAGCTCCTCCCAGCGGTTGCCCACTTCGACGCCCTCCAGCTCCAGCCGGACCAAGAGCGAGGTGGCGTTGGAAATGTCGCGGTAGTCGTCGGTTTTGTCTTTGCGCACCTCAGTATCGTAAAGCGCGATGGCCTCGTCCATCTGGCCCAGGTCCAGGTGCATCAGTGCCTTGTGCCACCAGACGTGGTAACGGAAGTTGTTGCAATGGGCCCAGGCCTCTTCGCGGCCGTGCAGCCACTCAAGCCCTGATTTCGCATTGCCGGTCATGTCGTGCACATGCGCCACGGCGTGCAGGCCCCAGGCATCGTCCGGTGCCATCCACAGCGCCTGGCGGCCGGCATTGGCGGCGCGTTCGTAATCGCCGGTTTCCTCCAGTGCAAAGGAGTGGCAGCCCAGCAGGTAGCCGCGGCCCGCGTGGTTCGGCGCATAGGCCGGCATCACCCGTTCGATCGAAGCGCGCATGCCCTCAGGGTCGCCCATGATGAAACGGATGCCATGGCTGAGTTTCATGGCCAGCGTGTCCTGCGGGAAGACGTCCAGAACTTCCTCCATCCGGCGGATCGCCAGGCTGGGGCGGCCCGCAAGCCAGTTTTCCAGCGCGTCAACATATTTGCGCTCGCGCGGCAGGGCACCTTCGTAGAACGCCTTGGCATCGCGCAGCGCGTCCTGCGCGGTGGTCAGCAGCTCCCGGCGGCCCAGCATCAGCAGTGACAGCCCCTTGATCGCATGGGCCAGGGCAAACTCCGGCGCCGCCTTCAGCACCGCGCCGAGGTGGTCGGCGGTCACGGCTGCATGGGCCAGGACGCCCAGCTGCACGGCATTCCAATCCTGCAGGGCTGCTGCATCGGTCAGGCTGCTGTCTTGGCCGAAGATATCATGCGTCATGGGA
>NZ_JBSWYB010000030.1:0-56884 GCF_056160905.1 Leisingera sp. ABD4_442
TGTTGTTTTGTTTTTCCTCCCCCCCCTCCCCCCCCCCCCCCCACGCCCAACGGGAGGAAGGTATTTTCAATACCTGACGACGGGCGGGAGCACACTCCGCACTGCAAAGCGCATAGCTAACGCCGGGCAGGATCAACGCAGCACCATGCCCTCGGGCCAGCTCAGCGTGGTGTCCAGCTGGATGGTCTCGCTCTCGCCCGCCGCCAGCTCCAGATCCCAGGCCAGGATGCCGCGCTGTTTCTCCACGTTCTCCTCGGCAGGCCGCGGCTTCGCACTCCACGCGATTTCCAGATCGTCCTGCTGCGAATAGGGCACCCGGTCCAGCACCCGCACCGCCCAGTCCTGCGCGGTCAGGTTCTCCACCGTGATCTCCACCTTCTGCACCTGCGCGTTGCTGCGCGAGATCAGCCCCTGCCCGCCTTCGCTCTGCCCCAGCACATCGCGGCTGAGCTGCAGCCCTTCGATAGGGCCGAACCCGGCATCCATCTCCGCCCCCGGCGCCAGCCCGGCAAAAGGCTCCACCGTGACCAGCTTGCCATCGACAAACCGCGGCACTTCGTCCGAAGCCAGCAGCTGCTCGCCAAAGATGTTGGTGAAAGTGGCGACGCGGTAAGCAGTCTCATCCTGCGATGGCACCGCCACCGCCTGCACCTCCGCCTCCACCGTCAGGCTGTCCATTTCCAGCCGCAGCAGATCGGCGCCGGAGGCAACCGACACCGGCAGGCCGAAGCGGTGGGTGGCAGCGGCGCCCTCCAGATCTGCACCCCAGCTGCCTTGGGCTTCTTCAAGCAGGACAGGCGCTTCCACCATGGGTTCCGCCAGCGCAGACATCTCCGCCGCATCCTGCGCCATGGACTTCAGCGCCCGCGGCGGTGCGGGTTCCTCGATCCGGCGCAGCCAGGGGTACAGCGCAGACGGGCTGCCCTGCCCGCCGGGCACCGCAGTCGACAGCGTCAGAGCCACATCCTGCCAGTTCTCGCCGGTGTCCTGCACCAGCGTCACCGCGCGTTTCACGACCACCTGACCCGCATCCCCCGTGCTGAGGTGCATTTCATAAGACGGCTGCCAGCCGATATTGCCCGCGCCCGTGGTATAGTAGCTGACGCTCAAGGCACCCTCGCCCGCCTCCTCTGCCTCGATATCCACCGCGATAAACAGCCGCTCCTCATCCTCCAGCGCGATCGCAGCCAGCGCCGCCCGGGCCTCTGCCAGTTCCTCCTCCAGGACGTCCAGCTGCAGCTCGATCCGCCGCGCCTCAGCCTCAGCCGCCACCGCCGCCTGGCTGGCGCCCGCGGCCTCCTCGGCGATCATCCGGGCAATTTCACTCAGCGCTGCCGCATCCGCCTGGGCCAGCCCCTCATTGCCGCCCAGCTGCTGCAGAAAGCCGATGGAAGCCTCCGCCGCCCGCACGACGGCGCGCGCCTGTGCAGCCTCATCGCGCACCGCGGCTATCCGCGCCTCCACCGCGCGCACCTGCGCCTGCGCCGCCTCCACCCTGGGATCATCGGCATCGCGCGGCGGCACGTCATCTTCGCGCAGCAAGGTGGCAACACGGCGGGCACCGGCGATCTCGACCTGCAGCGTTTCCAGTGCGGCCGTTCTGGGCACATTCTGCAGGATCAACCGGTGGCGGCCCTGCGGCAAGGTCAGCGCAGCGCTGCGGGTGACTTCCGCCAGCCCCGGATACAGCGTCACCTCTGACACTTGGCTGCTAACGGGAATGGTCTCTGCGGAGGCGGCTGAGGCTGCCGCCAGGAAATAAGCCATCAAGGAAAATCGCATTGGCATCTCTCAATCAAAAAACAAGGCGGGCCGGAACTGCCCGCCTGATGCCAAGCCTAGCCGTCAGGACAATCCCAGGCCAGCGGGTTCAGGCCGCATGGGCAGAACACCGCTCCGGCTGCGACGGACCGAAGCGCAATTCCAGCTCATCCGTGTCGATCCCAAGATCCTCGCAGGAGGAGATCGCAGCCAGGCTGACCGCATCGCAAACCCACAGATCGCCGTTGCGCATGCGCAGGCAGATCCCCTTGCGGCGCAGGCCGCGGCAAAGACTGAACCAGTCGCCGGCCGCTGCAAAGGCCATCTCCATCTGGCGGCCCAGTTCCGCCGCGGACACGCAATTCAGCATTGGCCTGGGCGGGGGGCAGGCCGCGGCAGGCTGCCGCGGGGCAGGACTCTGCCGTGCCCGCAGCGGGCCGAACGACGGGAACAGCGGTTCTGCGGGTGTGGCGGTGCTGAAATCCAGGAGAGCGTTCATGGGCCTGTGTCCTTCTGTCTGATGCGGTTTCTTCTGCTCCTTCAAGGTAGCGAAGCCCCGCCCGCCCCGGCAGCCGTGCAAAAGAAAAGGGGCCGCCTCTTCCGAAGCAGCCCCCTCGCCAAAAGGATATAAGGCTTAGCCTTTCTTCAGAACCTCACGCCCCAGCAGCTCGGCAATCTGCACCGCGTTCAGTGCCGCGCCCTTGCGCAGGTTGTCGCTGACGCACCACAGGTTCAGGCCGTTTTCGATGGTCGAATCCTGGCGGATGCGGCTGATGAAGGTGGCAAAATCGCCCGCGCATTCCACCGGCGAGACGTAGCCGCCCGGCTCACGCTTGTCGATCACCATGATGCCCGGCGCCTCGCGCAGGATGTCGCGGGCCTCGTCCTCGTCCAGGAACTCCTCGAACTCGATGTTCACGGCCTCGGAGTGGCCGACGAAAACCGGCACGCGGACACAGGTTGCGGTGACCTTGATCGACGGGTCGACGATCTTCTTGGTCTCTACAACCATCTTCCACTCTTCCTTGGTCGAACCGTCTTCCATGAAGACGTCGATCTGCGGAATGACGTTAAAGGCGATCTGCTTCTGGAACTTGTTCGGCGGCACGTCGGTGGTGGGGTTGTAGACCGCCTTGGTCTGCTCCCACAGCTCATCCATGCCGTCTTTGCCCGCACCCGACACCGACTGATAGGTCGACACCACGACGCGCTTGATCTTCGCACGGTCATGCAGCGGCTTCAGCGCTACAACCATCTGCGCGGTGGAGCAGTTGGGGTTGGCGATGATGTTCTTGTTCTTGTAACCGTGGATCGCTTCCGGATTGCACTCCGGCACGATCAGCGGGATCTCCGGGTCATAACGGTAGAGCGAGGAGTTATCGATCACCACGCAGCCCGCGGCCGCGGCCTTGGGGGCGTAGACTTTGGTCGCCTCGGAGCCCACGGCGAACAGCGCCATATCCCAGCCGGTGAAATCAAAGGTGTCCAGGTCCTTGGTAGTGAGTGTCTTATCGCCAAAGCTGACTTCGGTGCCGAGAGAGCGGCGGCTTGCCAGCGCAGCGATCTCATCCACGGGGAACTGGCGCTCGGCCAGGATGTTCAGCATTTCGCGGCCCACGTTGCCAGTGGCGCCAACGACGACGATGCGGTAACCCATTTGTCTGTTTCTCCAGTCTTGCCCGGCCCCATGGCCGGCGCGGGAGTGATAATGGTTCCGCGGCCAAGTTTAAAGGCCTGTATCAGTCCATGCTGTCGCGGCTGAGCAGATAAATTGCGCATCCCAGTGCCAGACAGGCTAAAAAGAACGTGAAAATCCCCGTATAGGGCAAGGATGGGTCCGCTCCGGCCATTTCCGCGTGAAGGCGGCCGGTGGCGAACTGCATGATTCCCACCCCGCCGATGCCAAAGAGATTGAGCAGCGTCACCCCCCGCCCGGCCAAATGCGGCGGTACAAAGGCGCGGCCATGGGCCATGATCACCGGAAAGGAGGCGCCGAAGAAGCCGACCGCGGCCATCATCACCACCGGCATCCAGACCGGCCCGCCCGTGGCCAGCACCAGCCCGCCCAGGGCCGCACAGCCCAGAAGGTTGCCGCCCAGAATCAGCCATTTACGGGTGCCCAGCACCCGGTCCAGCGGCCCATAGGCAAAAGTGCCGGCAATCATCGCCGCCCCCATCGCCAGCGTCGCCAGCCCCACGTCTTGGGTGCTGAGACCATAGACATCATTCAGATAGGGCCCGATCCACAGCCCCCGCAGCGCACCGGAGGGCGCATAGGCCACCAGCATCAAGGGGAAGATCGCCCACATCACCGGCATCTTCAGCAGATCCAGTACCGAACCCTTGTGCTCCCCTTCCGGCTTGTCCGGGTCTGAAACAGTCAGGAATATCCCCGCCGCCACCGCAACCGACACCACCGCCAGCCCCGCTAGCGTGCCGCGCCAGCCGAACAAATCCACCGCCAGCGCGGTCGGGTAAGACGCCACCAGATTGCCCGCAGACCCAACTCCCAGCATCAGCGCCGCCAGGGTGGCAAAGCGCGCCGGCGGGTACTGGCGCGCAAAGATGTAGTATGAGGCCATCAGCACCGGCGAGCAGCCAATACCGATCAGGAACATGGCAATGCTCACATGCAAAGGCGCCGTTGCAGCCGCAAACAGCACCGCCCCGCCGCCGCCGCCCAAGAGCAGCAGCAAGGCCGCCGTCCGCCGCGGCCCGGCGTGGTCCAGCGCCCAGCCCACCGGCAGTTGCATGGCCGCAAAGGATAGAAACCACATGCCCGAGGCAAAGGCGAGATCATCCGGCGCCGCACCGATATCCTGCCCCAGCACCCCCGACAGCACCGCCAGGAAGGCGCGGAAGAACTGGCTCAGCACATAGGCCAGGCACAATAAGATCAATCCAGCCTGCATTCTCCGCCCCCAAGCTCTGCACAGTTTTTCGTGACTGCCGCACAGCTTGCATGTTTGGCCCCGGCAAACAATTTGTTTAAGGTCGCGGCACCGCGCCAGGGGGCAGAAACTCATGACAACAGACACTTTCTATGCCAGCCTCCCCAAGGTCCGCGACTTTGGCGCGCTCTCCGACCCGTCGGTCTTTGCGCCGCTGCCCGGCGACTGGCTGCTTTGCTGCACTGATATCGTGAATTCCACCGGGCTGGTGAAGGCAGGCCGCTACAAGACCGTGAACATGGTCGGCGCCGCGGTGATCGCCGCCATGCGAAACGCGCTGGAAGGCGAGGCCTTTCCCTATGTCTTCGGCGGCGACGGCGCCTCTTTCGCGGTGCCGCCCCGCCATCGCGATACCGCTCAGCGCGTTCTTGGATCCTTACGGACCTGGACCGAAGCCGAATACGGCATCTCCCTGCGTGCCGCAGTGCTGCCGGCAGCAGTAATCCGGGATGAGGGTCTGGACGTGCAGGTCGCCCGCTACGCGGTGTCGGACCACGCCGATTTCGCCATGTTCAGCGGCGGCGGCCTGGCCTGGGCCGAGGCGCAGATGAAAGCGGGCGCCTTTGCAGTCGCCCCCGACCCGCAGGCAGATCCGCCCGACCTCGCAGGCCTTTCCTGCCGCTGGAGCAACACCCCCGCTCGCCACGGCATCATCCTGTCGGTGGTCGCCCAGCCCGCCCCCGGCACCAGCCCGCAGGACTTTACCCGCTTCGCCGCCGAGGTGCTGGATCTGGCCGCCGAACTGGAGGACAGCGGCCACCCGGTCCCAGAAGCAGGCCCCAAGCTGCAGTTTCCGCCCGCCGGGCTGACGCTTGAGGCCAAGGCCTCGCACGGGCGGCTTCCGGTCTTCCTGCGGCAGCTCCACCTGTTTTTTCACAGTGCCCTGGCCGGGCTGATCTTCCTCACCCGGCGCCCGGTGGGCGGCTTCGATCCGGTGCATTACCTGTCAATGCTCAGAACGCATTCCGATTTCCGCAAATTCGACGACGGCCTCAAGATGACGCTGGACTGCACGCCTGCAATCCGCGACCGCATCCGCCAGCGTCTGCAGCAAGCGGCGGACGCGGGCCTTGTCCGCTTCGGCCTGCACGAACAGGATGCAGCCATGGTCACTTGCATCGTGCCCTCCCCGGTCGAGGACGACCACATCCACTTTGTCGATGGTGCAGCAGGCGGCTATACGCAAGCAGCCGCCAATCTGGCGGCTGCATTCGGGATCAGCAAAGAAACGGCCTGACCTCAGACCGGGGCGAAGCTGCCCGCCTTCGGGTCATAACATTCCAGCCCGCCTTCGCCGATATCGGTCCACAGCCCGTGCAGGCTCAGCTCACCCGCCTTCACTGCCGATTCGATGAACGGGAAGGTCATCAGATTCTCCAGCGAGGCAACAACCGCCTGGCGCTCGAACTGGCGCGCCTGCTCAACCGGATCCTCAATATCCTCAACACCGCTGAACTTGGGCTTCAGGATCTCCATCCAGCGCCCGACAAAGCTGGTCTTCTCTTCCAGCTGCGGAGCCTGGCCCTTGCACATGTCGATGCAGCCCTGCACGCCGCCGCACTGCGAATGGCCCAGCACGATCAGATGCGACACCTTCAGAGCGGTGACCGCATATTCCACTGCCGCCGAGGTGCCGTGGTGGTCGCCATCGGGCGCAAAGGGCGGCACCAGGTTGGCGATATTGCGGTGAATAAAGAACTCGCCCTGGTCGGCGCCGAAGATCGAGGTCACATGCACCCGGCTGTCGCAGCAGGAAATCACCATTGCCCGCGGCCGCTGGCCTTCGGTTGCCAGGCGGCGGTACCAGCCCTGGTTTTCCTTATAAGAGGTGGCCTTCCACCCATGATAGCGGGTCACCAGGTATCCGGGCAGAGGTTTGGCAAATTCCATTGTCATGTCCTGTCAGCTTGCGTGTTGGCGGGCTTGATAGCCTGCATTGTCCGTAAATTCGAGAGATTTGAACAGAGCATGGAAACCTTTTGCAAACCTGTGGGGGGCACATTGGCTTTCGTACCGTGGGGGTACATAGACTTTGGGTGAATGTGGTGGCCAATATACTAACAGTAATGCACTCGGAAACGGTGCGCCTGGATCCTGACAAGCTTTCCGCGCTGTATGAGCAGCTCGGCGAGGCCGGTGCTGAGGACGTGGTATGCCGTGCAATTGAAGAAATGGCAGTCCGCCTGACGCATTGCGAGCGTCTGTGGCGCCAGAACGACATGATGAATCTGCGCAAAAGCGCCCGTTCGCTGATCGCAATCGCCGACCAGGTCGGCATGACCGCGCTGGCGGCCATTGCCAATGACGTGACCGAGGCGATTGATTCTGATGACGCGCCGGCCGTGGCCGCCATCCTGTTCCGGCTGATGCGGGTGGGAGAACGCTCGCTGACCGCGGTCTGGGACCAGCAGGATATGACGATCTGACGTTTGTGCAGCCCGCAGGGCTTGCAGGCCGCGCGGCGGCGGCTACTCTGGCGCATCAGAAATGATTGCAACCGGAGTTTTTTCGATGCCGCCAGTTTTTGCCGCTCCCGGCCCTGACGCCTGCCCTGTGCATGTCATCGCAAGCGATGCTTTCGACAGCTGGCTCTCAAGCCAGCCGCAGCGCGTTCAGGCCTGGGCATCGGCGCAGGGTTTCACCGGCGCTTGCGGCCAGGCCCTGACAGTGCCGGATGCTGATGGCGGGATCGCAATGGCCCTGGCGGGCTACGGCAGCGCCGCCCAGCGCGCGCGCCGCCGCTTCGTGCTGGCTGAAGCGGCGCAGAAACTGCCTGCGGGCACCTACCGCATCGCCTCCGGCCTGCCGGCAAAGGACGCCGCCAGCGAGTCGCTCGGCTGGCTTCTGACCGCCTATCGCTTCGGCCGCTACAAGGACGCCACGGGCGAAACCGCCGCCCTGCAGGCACCCGAGGGCGTGGATGCCGAGGCCGTGGAATCACTGGCCGCCGCCGAATGCCTCACCCGCGACCTGATCAACACGCCCGCCTCCGACATGGGCCCGGCAGAGCTTCAGGCAGCCGCCGAGGCTATGGCGCAGGAGTTCGGCGCCGAATCCTCTGTGGTCCTGGGCGAGGACCTCTTGGCGCAGAACTTCCCGCTGATCCACACGGTGGGGCGCGCCTCGACCCGCGCACCGCGGCTCATCGGCCTGCGCTGGGGCGACACCGGCCCCAAGCTCACCCTGGTGGGCAAGGGCGTCTGTTTCGACACCGGCGGGCTGAACCTCAAGCCCGGAAACAGCATGGCGCTGATGAAAAAGGACATGGGCGGTGCCGCCAATGTGCTGGGCCTCGCCCGCATGATCATGGCTGCCGGGCTGAAGCTGCAGCTCCGGGTGCTGATCCCGGCGGTGGAAAACGCCGTCTCCGGTTCTGCCTTCCGCCCCGGTGACGTGCTGATGTCGCGCAAAGGGCTGACGGTGGAAAACAACAACACCGACGCAGAGGGGCGGCTGGTGCTGGCCGACGCGCTGGCGCTGGCGGCAGAGGACACACCGGACATGCTGATCTCCATGGCCACCCTCACCGGCGCGGCGCGCGTTGCCGTCGGCCCGGACCTGTCGCCCTTCTACACCGATCACGAGGACGACGCCGCGGCCCTGGCCGTCAGCGCAGCCCGCACCGCCGACCCGGTCTGGCGGATGCCCTTTCATGAGCCTTACGAAGCCATGATCGAACCCGGCATCGCCGATCTGGACAACGCACCCTCGGGCGGCTTTGCCGGTTCGATCACCGCCGCCCTGTTCCTGCGCCGCTTTGCCGGCGATGCCCGCTACATGCATTTCGATATCTACGGCTGGACCCCCAGCGCAGCACCCGCCCGCCCCAAGGGCGGAGCGCTGCAGGGCGCCCGCGCGCTGTTTGCCGCGCTGCCGGACATGCTGGAGCTCTGATCTCATGGCTGACCTCCGCCGCACTCCGGTGAACGACCGTATCGCTGCCGCGCATCTGACAAACGCACCCGAAGGGCTGATCCGCCCCGAAGGCACTGCCGCCCGTATCGGCATCCCCGTCGCAGACCTCCTGCGCGCCCCAAACGGTCCCCGCGACCGCCAGCTGGTCTACGGCGAGCCGGTCACGGTCTACGAGGACCGCGAGGGCTGGGCCTTTGTGCAGGCGGCCAAGGATTCCTACGTGGGCTATGTGCCCAGCACCGCCCTGACCGCACCATTTGAGGCCACCCATTGGGTCAGCGCCCCGGCAACCCACGCCTATTCCGCGGAGGACTTCAAATCGCCCGAGACCCATGCTCTCAGCCACGGCAGCCGGGTGCAGGTTCTTGGCGCCGGCGAACGGTTCGCGGACACCAATCTCGGCTTCATCCCCGCCCGCCACCTGTCACCCCTTGGCGCCCATGCAGCGGATCCGGTGGCAGTGGCAGAACTCTTCCTCGGCACCCCCTACCTTTGGGGCGGCAACAGCCGCTTTGGCATCGATTGCTCCGGCCTGGTGCAGGCGGCGCTCCTGGCCTGCGGCACCCCTTGCCCTGGCGACAGCGATATGCAGGAGACCGAACTGGGCGAGCCTGTCCCTGACGCAGATTACCAGCGCGGCGACCTCTTGTTCTGGAAGGGACATGTGGCACTGGTGCGGGACGCCAGAACCCTGATCCACGCCAACGCCCATGACATGGCAGTGGCCATTGAACCCATCGGCGCAGCAATTGAGCGTATCGCGGCTCAGGGCGACGGCCCGGTCACCGCGCACAAACGGCTGGCCTAGGCCCTGCCGCCTGCCGCCGGCGGCAAAAATCTTACAAAGATTTTTGACCGGAATTTTGTGAAAATTCCGGTCCCCGCCCCGCCGCAAGCCTCGCGGCTACTCCACGGAGCGGATCAGCTTGCGCTCCAGCACCCTCAGCACGGTCTTCAGATCCGCCCCGCGCTTCAGGATATGCCCGTCCATGCCGACCACCGAATACTGACCCTGCCGCTGCCGCAGCTTTGGGCGCTTTTCGATCCGGTAGAGCGGATGCTCTGCCGTGCGCCGGAAAACGGAAAAAACTGCCAGATCACGCAAGGAGGATATCCCGTAATCGCGCCACTCCCCAGCCGCGACCATGCGGCCGTACAATGTCATGATGACCGACAGTTCCCGCCGGTCAAAGGCGACTTGCTGAGGGATGGGAGATCCGGGAAAAGGCTGCACCTGATCAAAGCTCATATATAAAAGGTTGCCCCATTCCCGCGGCAAATCAAGGTTTATCCCCTTCGAATTTTCGTGTGGTGCAGGATGCGCACAGATGCAAACGCCCTGTTTTGGCGCGTTTTCACCCGGTTCAAGCCGCCGCCAGCTCTCCGCAGTGCAGCCCCAGAATCTGCTCCAGCGCCGCCCGTCCGGGGGCGGTCAGCAAGAGTCCGCGCTTGTGCCGGTGCCGCTTGACCCAGCCGCTCTCCAGCGCGTGCTCCAGGATCTGCCGACCCATCGGCCCCGCCACATGCAGCTTGCGCTCGGTCCAGTCCAGGCAGGGCCGGGCGAAGGGCTGGCGGCCGGTCTTTTCCGGCAGCACCACCCCAAGTTTCAGCCATTCTCCGGCGGGTTCCGCGCGAAAGGCGCCCTGTTCCTCCACCAGCATCCCGCGGTCCAGAAAGGCGCGGGTCATCGCCACCGCCAGCGGCCCGGCCAGATGGTCGTAACAGCTGCGCAGCTGCGCCAGCCCGCCCGCCTTGCGCTGCTGGGCGCGGTGCAGGCTGTCGGCAGGCGCAATCGCTGCCAGCTGTTCCAGCGCGTGCGCCACCTCAGCGCCTGCCAGCCGGTGATAGACGCAGCGGCCGCGTTTTTCCGCCACCACCAGGCCTGCATCCTGCAACAGCCGCAAATGGGCGGAGGCGGTCTGCGGCGTTACCCCCGCCGCTGCCGCCAGCTCCTTGTTGGTATAGGCGCGCCCCTCCATCAGCTCGCACAGCATCTGCGTGCGGCTGGCGTCCGCAATGGCCTGGCCCAGAATGTCGAAACGCGGTGTGATCATCCCCTTACCCTATGCGGTTTGCGCAGGGACACCCAAGCAAAACCCTTCGCCGCGCGCCGAAGTATCTTTGCGGCCCCTCATGCAAACGACCCGTGGCAGAACCAGCCCGGCGACAGCGCGCCGCCGTGGGCAAAGAACAGCCACAGCCGCGTCCCGCAATCCGTCACCACCACCCAGTAATCGCGCACCCCGCTGCGCCACTCCGGGTCCTCCAGCCACCATTCGGGCGCAATCCGCTCCGGCCCTTCCGCCTCTGCCAGCGCCCAGTCGCGGCCGCGCCAGCGGAACTGTTCCGGCACCTGCGGCACATCCGGCGCATGGACCAGCTCAGGCCGCCACATGAGCAGCGGCCGGAGCCGCGGCGGCCGCGGCCAATCTCTGGCAGCAGGCTCCGACCAGGCCGCCGCCTGCACGGTGAAAGTCTTTTCCGGGATATGGCTCTCTGCCGGGTGATAGCGGGTGATCGCCTCCAGCCCCAGCCGCGCGCCGATACGGCCGATCAGATCCTCCAGCGCCGCATCATCCTCTTGCCGGGCCTCCTGCCGCGCCCGCGCCGCGGCGCCTGCCTGCAGGTGGCCCGCCGGGGCGCGCGCGTGAATGGCCTCCGCCTGCAAGACCTCCAGCCGCAGCATGTCGATGCCGTAGCCCGCGTCGATCTGCTCCAGCTTCATCTCCAACAGCGGCCGGATGCGGGCGGGATCGCGGCTGGCACGGGCCAGGCCCAGGGTCACCGCCTCCATTTCCTGATCGCAGCGGTGCGCCTCCAGCCGCAGCACGCGGGCGCCCTTGCCGCGCGCTTCCAGCCGGGCACACAGCCGCGGCAGCATCCGGCCGATGCCCGCCAGCAGGTCCTCCATCAGCCCGATCGGCTCCGGCAGGGTCAGCCGCACCGCAAAATGGTCCGGGCTGCGCGCGGGCGAGACCGGCTCCGGCGCGCTGCCCATCGCCTGATCCAGCCGCAGCACCAGCCCCTGGCCGAAGCGGCGCGCCAGACTGGCCCGCGGCTGGCCCAGCAGATCGCCGATCCGCCGCAACCCCAGCCGGTTCAGCTGCGCCACCGTGGCGCTGTCCAGCCGCAAGGCCGCCACCGGCAAGGGCGCCAGCGCGCCATAGGCCTGCCCCGCTTCGGCAATCCGCCCCAGCTGCGGCACCGCCGCCTGCAGCTGCGGCGCCGCGCCGCCCCGGGTCCAGTGGCGCCGCTTGACACTTTGGCGCGGGCTGCGCTTCTGCGCCCGCGCCCGGGTCGCGCGCGCCTCCTGGTCGATGGCATCGCCGGACCGGTCCGGCTCCGCCTCCTCGCCGGCATAGCGCGCCAATGCCCAGGCCGCGCCCAGGGTGTCCGCCAGCCCCATCCGCACGCTCAGACCCATTCCGGCGCAGTCCTGCCCCGCCGTCTCCATCAGCGCCGCCTCGCTGCCGAACAGATGCGCGCAGCCGGTCAGATCGACGGTCAGCCCGTCCTCCCCCGCCTCCGCCACCCAGGGGCTGAACTTGCCCGCCCAGCGCCTGAGTGCGGCCAGAAACGCCGCCTCCGCCGCGCGGTTGCGCGGCCGCACCGCCAGGCCCGCGCACATCGCATGGGCATCGCGCAAGGGCTGGCCGGCCTGCAGCCCCTCAGCCGAGGCGGCCAGGTTTAACGCGGAAATAACCTGAGTGTTGGACACTTCCTCTGCAACGGCCAGCGGCCCGGCAATGCTCCCGCGCTCCGCCCGCAGAATGCGTTCGGCGCCAAGGCGCGGAAACCACAGCGATAAGATGCGGCGATGGGGCATGGGCAGGTCAGGCAGCAAGGGCCGGGATGCGGCGGTTCACAGGGGTACAACAGCAGATGTTCTTATTTTGTTCTTATTGCTTGATTCGGTCAATCCGCACCGGGGCCGCCGGATGACCTTGCGGCGGCTCAAGATACTCCTGTTCGCAGCCCTGCTGACCGGCCTCGCCCTTGGCAGCACCGCACCTGTCACCGCCCGGGACAGCACCAGCAAGCATGTGACCCAGCGGATGGCGCTGATGGCCTCGCAAAAGGCCGCAATGGACGTACTCACCGGCATGATGGCCGGGCGCAGCTATTTCGACCGGGACAAGGCTCGCGCAGCCCGGCGCCAGCTGATCAGATCCACCGGCAGCATCCGCAAGCATTTCAAGAAACACCGGATGGATCCGCGCACCCATGCCCGGCCCGTGATCTGGACCTCCTGGAAGGATTTCAAGGACCGCGCGGACGCTGCCGAAGCCGCCGCCCGGAACCTAAACGCCCGCTCGCTGCCCGCCCTGCGCCGCACCCTGCCCAGCCTGATGCAAAGCTGTCTCAGCTGTCATGAGAGCTACCGGCGGACGCCAAACAGCTTCACCACCCATTGACTGGAAAAGGCGCCCCGCCCGCAGCGCGGCCTGCAAACCGGCCGCGCCGGCCGGACCGGCCGGACCTCGTCAGGCGCCGAACCGCGCCATGAAAGTGTCAATCGCGCCGCTGATCACCCGCTCGCGCTCGGCCTCGGAAAATTCCTCGTCGATCTTGAACAGGAACCGCAGGAAGATATCCGCCTTGCACAGCTCAATGAACTGCGCGGCGGCGAGATCGGCGTCTGCGATCTTCAGCTCGCCCCGCGCTGCCGCGGCCTCGATATAGTCGCGGATCTCCCCGTGCAGCACCATCGGCCCGCTTTCATAGAACATCGGCCCCAGCTCCGGGAACCGGTCGGCCTCGGCCACAAAGATGCGGAACAGCTGCAGGCTGAAACCGCCCAGCAGCACCCCATGCACCCGCTCCGCCGCCGCCCGCAGCACATCCCGCGGCCCGCAGCTGCCGGGCACAAGGTCCAGCGATGCATCCGCCTGCTGCACACAGGCAGAGCGCACCACCTCCATGAACAAGACCCGCTTGTCGGGGAAATAGCTGTAGAGCGTCGCCTTGGAGACCCCCGCCGACTTGGCGATCTTGTCGACGCTGGCGCCTTCGAACCCGTCTGCCAGAAAGACCTCACGGGCGCCGTCCAGGACCTGGTCGAATTTCCGGCCGGTGCGCAGGACGCTGGCTTGCTGGTTCATGCGGGCTCCGTTGGCTGCGTAGGGGTCTGAGCCTAATGTAGCCTGCACCGCTCTATTGCAACAGCAGAACCCGCATCATCTTGCGCTCCCTCGCGGAACCGTTATGTTTAGAATAATTCTAAACTTAGGGGCAGCAGATGCGTTTTTTCACCCAGCGCAAGCAGTTTGCGGATTTGACCGGCCAGGAAATTCTTGCCCTCGCGATCTCCTCCGAGGAGGACGATGCGCGCATCTACCGCGGCTATGCCGAGCGGCTGCGCAGCGAGTATCCCGCCTCCGCCGCGATGTTCGACGGCATGGCGGCAGAGGAAGACGAGCACCGCGCCCAGCTGATTGCCCTGCATGAGGACCGGTTCGGCCCGGCGATCCCCCTGATCCGGCGCGAGCATGTGGCGGGCTACTATGCCCGCCGCCCCATCTGGCTGATGGAAAACCTGAGTCTCGACCGCATCCGCGACGAGGCCCGCGCGATGGAGCGCGACGCCGAGCGGTTTTACACCGCCGCCGCCGCCCGCACGCAGGATGCCGCCACCCGCAAGCTGCTGGGCGATCTGGCTGCCGCCGAGGCAGGCCACCAGGCCCGCGCCGGCGAGCTGCAGGAGGCGCATCTGGACGACGGCACCCGCGCCGATGAGGACCGCGCCGCCCACCGCCAGTTCGTGCTGACCTGGGTGCAGCCGGGGCTGGCTGGGCTGATGGACGGCTCGGTCTCCACCCTGGCGCCGATCTTTGCCACCGCCTTCGCCACCCAGGACACCTGGACCACCTTCCTGGTCGGCATGGCGGCCTCGGTCGGGGCGGGCATTTCGATGGGCTTCACGGAAGCCGCCTCCGACGACGGCGAACTGTCCGGCCGCGGCTCACCGCTGAAACGCGGGCTGGCCTCCGGCATCATGACCACGGTGGGCGGCCTCGGCCACGCCCTGCCCTACCTGATCCCGGAATTCTGGACTGCCACCACGCTGGCGCTGCTGATCGTTTTTGTGGAGCTTTGGGCCATCGCCTGGATCCAGAACAAGTTCATGGAAACCCCCTTCTGGCGCGCCACCATGCAGGTGGTTCTGGGCGGCGCCCTGGTGCTGGGTGCAGGCGCGCTGATCGGCAGCGGCTAGGAGCAATGCGTGTATGCCGTCGGAGATCCTGAATACTCCAGATTGACAATCCTTGTTGGCTCCAGTCATGTAGCCTCTCTAAACCCAAGGCAGCGACGGAAAACAAGAATGAAGCTTGAGCGTGTAACAGCAGTAAATGGTTCTTGGCAGGAACTGATGACAGATTGGGAGGCACAATGCGCCGAGTATTCGGAGAACTTGAGCGACTATGCAATCGCTTCGCTGCCCGTTTTGGCAGAGCTGGCGACAGGTGCTCAACTCAAGAATGCCGGTGTCTACGTTCTTAAAGACGGCGCGAATCACTTAGCCGCATGTCAAGCAAATGTCGCATTTTTGCCAGGATATACCGGTCAAGTTCTCCGTATCCGGCACATCACATTGTCGCCAAGTTACGATTTTTCTGACGATATCCCTCTGGATAATTACGCAGATGTTCTTGTTTCGATCTTTACCGGGTCAGTGGAGCTGGCATTGGGTGAAATGCCTGCAAAACATGCTAAATTTCACCTTCGAAGCCCTGCTGAACGCGAATTCGCAGACCGCTTCGTACAAGCCTTGGAGGGCAACAGCTCTTTCGAAAATGTTTGCCTTAAAGGCTCTTGGGTTTACCTTTCAATCACATAAATATGTGATACTACCATCGCAAATACCTTTGGGAGATTTCAGTGATGACTAACATCGAACGCAAGGCGGCGGCCATTTCCTTTGCAGTAAGGAAAGCTGTGCACTCCATGGGGCGTGACGGAATCAAGCGAAGCGAATTTTTCGGCATGAAGCAGCGCCGCAAGCAAAAAGCCAAGAAAGCTGCCTGACCAGCTCTGCATTCGATGACATCCGAAACCGCTCCACTGGGGCGGTTTTATCGTTCTGGGGTTAACACAATGCAAGACCTCGAACTCGACCACAAACAGCCTTTGCCAATTGGTCAGCTCTTGTTACCAATCCCCCATGGCCGAGATCTTCTTCCGCACCCTGCCCTTTTTCGCAATCATCGGCCTTGGCTACTGGGCCGGGCGCAGCCGGTTTTTTACCGAGGAAGCCACGGCCTATCTCACCCGCTTCGTGTTCTACTTCCCGCTGTCGGCGATGATCTTCGGCTTTGCCGCCAACCTGTCCTTTGCCGAGGTCTTCGACCCTGCGCTGATTCTTGGCTATCTGGCCGGCACAATGGCGGTCTACCTGCTGGTGACAGCCGTCGCCATGATCCGCGGGCTGGACGTGCCCACCGCCGCGGTGGAGGCGCAATGCGCAGCCATCGGCAATGTGGGCTTCCTTGGCCTGCCGATGATGGCGATCCTGTTCGGCCCCGCCTCGGTGGCGCCGATGATGGTGGTGCTCAGCGTCGATCTGGTGGTGTTTTCCTCACTTATCGTCATTCTGATCAACGCAGGCCGCGGCCAGGGGCAAGGATCAAACCTGGGCCTGGCAACCCTGAAACTGGTCGGGCTGGGTCTGTTGAAAAACCCGATGATCCTGTCCATCGTCGCTGGCCTCGCCTGGTCGGCCTCCGCTCTGCCAATACCAGGCCCCGCAAACGACTTCCTCACCATCCTCGGCGGTGCCGCCACCCCCGGCGCCCTCTTTGCCATCGGCGCCTCGCTGGCCTCCAAATCGGCAGAGCGGGTGCAGGTCGCGGGCTGGCTCAGCTTTGCCAAGCTGGTGCTGCACCCTGCCTGCGTCGCTGTCGCGGTGCTGTGGCTGATCCCGGCGGCGCCGTTTTCTGCCGCTGTCGCCATCGCTGCCGCCTCCCTGCCGGTGGCGGGCAATGTCTACATGCTGGCGCAGCATTACGGCGTGGCCCCGCACCGGGCCTCCGCCGCGATCTTCATCTCCACCGTGGTGTCAATCGTCACCGTGCCGGCGGTGATCGCCTGGGTCTCTTGACCTGCGGCCCTACAGCCGGATCACGTAATCCTTGCGGGTGGTCTCGATCACCTCCCAGGTGCCGCTGAAGCCAGGCCGCAGGATGAAGCTGTCGCCCGCCGCCAGCGGATAGACGGTGCCGTCGTCGCTGGTAATCACCGACCGCCCCTCCAGGATCCGGCAGTATTCCCACTCGTCATAGGAAATCCGCCACTTGCCCGGCGTCGCCTGCCAGATACCGCAATACAAACCGTCCCGCTCCTCGGCGTTCCAGGTGGTGAAGACCGGATCGCCTGCCAGCACCTTCTCCGGTGCCGGGCGCTCCACCTCCGCCTCCACAGCCTCCTGTGTCAGTCTCAGAAAATCGCTCATGGCCCCTTGCCTCCCGTTTACCTTGGCGGCGGACTGTCCCGGTTTTCACTGCCGCTGTCCAGCACGCACCTGCGCAAATGCGGCGGCCCCAGCGCGGCCAAAGCCCCCGATGTTTGCGATTTCGCAATCCTTCTGCCGCAAAAACTGGCATTGCTGCCGCCCATCCGCTGGACCCTGAGGCCTTCAGCAGGTAGCGGTAGGGCTAACAGATTTTGAGGAGCCTCACCCATGGAAACCGTTTCCGAGAACCGCGCCTTTGGCGGCACCCAGGGCGTCTACAAACACGCCAGCACCGCCACCGGCGGCGACATGACCTTTGGCCTGTTCCTGCCGGAAGAGGCGCGTGACGGCCCGGTTCCGGTTCTGTGGTATCTCTCGGGCCTCACCTGCACCCATGAAAACGCCATGACCAAGGCGGGCGCCCAGGCCTGGTGCGCCGAGCAGGGCATCGCCATCGTCTTCCCCGACACCAGCCCCCGCGGCGAAGGCGTGGCCGATGATGACGCCTATGACTTGGGCCAGGGCGCCGGTTTCTACGTCAATGCCACCCAGGCCCCCTGGGCGCCGCATTTCCGCATGTGGGACTACGTGGCCGAAGAACTGCCCGCACTGCTGGGTGAGAAATTTGCCATCGACCTGGACCGCCAGGCGATCACCGGCCATTCCATGGGCGGCCACGGCGCGCTGACCCTGGCGATGAACCTGCCGGGCCGCTACAAATCGGTTTCTGCCTTCGCGCCGATCTCCAACCCCACTGCATCGGACTGGGGCCGCAAACAGCTGAGCGCCTATCTGGGCGAGGATGAGGCGGCATGGGCCAAGCATGACGCCACCCTGCTGATGCGTGAGAAAGGCTTCGACGGCCCGATCCTGATCGACACCGGCACCAGCGATCCGTTCATCGACCTGCTGAAGCCCGAGGCCCTGGCCCACGCGGTCGCCGAACGCCGCCAGCAGGCCACCCTGCGGATGCAGCCGGGCTATGACCACAGCTACTTCTTCGTGTCGACCTTCATGGAGGAGCATATCTCCTTCCACGCCGACGCGCTGTACCAGAACTAACAACGACAAAGGACGCGGCCATGAGTGACGAATTTGATTATGACCTGATCATCATCGGTTCCGGCCCCTCGGGCCGCGCCGCTGCCATCCAGGCAGGCAAGCTGCACCGCCGGGTGCTGGTGATCGACCGCAAGGACCGGCTCGGCGGGGTCTCGGTGCACACCGGCACCA
Source organism: Leisingera sp. ABD4_442 (assembly GCF_056160905.1). NCBI lineage: Bacteria > Pseudomonadati > Pseudomonadota > Alphaproteobacteria > Rhodobacterales > Roseobacteraceae > Leisingera > Leisingera sp. ABD4_442. The sequence continues at coordinate 18,310 of NZ_JBSWYB010000030.1, forward strand.
TCCCGTCGAAGACCCTGCGCGAGACCGTGCTGAACCTCTCCGGCTGGCGCGAGCGCTCGTTCTATGGGCGCTCCTACCGGGTGAAAGACCAGATTGAGGCCAACGACCTCAAGGCCCGCCTGCACATGACCCTCGATTACGAGGTCGACGTGCTGGAGCACCAGTTCAACCGCAACCACGTGGACACGCTCTTGGGCCTGGCCAAGTTCATCGGCCCGAATGAGGTCGAGGTCGCAACCGAGGCCGGCGAGACCACCCGCCTGACAGCAGAGAAATTCCTGATCTCCACCGGCACCAAGACCTACCGCCCGGACTACGTGCCCTTCAACGGCACCACCGTGGTCGACGGCGACGAGTTCTTGGAAATGGCAGAGATCCCGCGCTCGCTGGTGGTGATTGGCGCCGGTGTGATCGGGGTGGAATATGCCACCATGTTCTCCGCCCTCGACGTGCGCGTCACCCTGATCGAGCCGCGCGAAACCTTCCTCGACTTCATCGACAAGACCCTGATCCAGGAGTTCACCCACCAGATCCGTGAAAACGGCGTTGACCTGCGGCTCGGCTCCGCGGTCGAAAGCATCGAAGACGCGGGCGAGCATATCGAAGTCACGCTCGACAACGGCCGCCACGTGCGCGCCGAAATGCTGCTGTTTGCCGCTGGCCGGATGGGTGCCACCTCTGCCCTGAACCTCGAGGCTACCGGTCTCAAGACCGACCACCGCGGCCGCCTCAGCGTCGACCGCAAGACCTACCAGACCGCGGTGCCGCATATCTATGCCGCGGGCGATGTGATCGGCCACCCGTCGCTCGCCTCCACCTCGCTGCAGCAGGGCCGCGTCGCCGCCTGCCACGCGCTGGAAACCCCGACCCTGCCGGAAAGCCCCTGGTACCCCTATGGCATCTACTCGGTGCCGGAAATGTCCACTTGCGGCATGTCCGAGGAGGAGCTGAAAGAGCGCGGCATCCCTTATGAGGTCGGCGTCGCCCGCTTCCGCGAAACCTCCCGCGGCCACATCATGGGGCTGGAGCACGGCATGCTCAAGATGCTGTTCTCGCTCAAAACCCGCCGGGTGCTGGGCGTGCAGATCGTCGGGGAAGGCGCGACCGAGCTCATTCACATTGCCCAGGCGGTGCTGAACCTCAAGGGCACGGTGGACTACTTCGTGCAGAACACCTTCAACTACCCGACCCTGGCGGAGGCTTATAAGATCGCCGGCCTTGACGCCTTCAACCGGATGCCGATCCCGGAGGAGTTCAAGGTGAAGAAACCCGCCCGCAAGGCCAAGGCCAAACCCGCCCCCAAGGCGGAGGAAGCCCCCGCGGCAGACAAGAAGGCGGCGGAGTGACCGCCCTCTACATCGACGCCGACGCCTGCCCGGTCAAGCAGGAGGCCGAGCGGGTCGCCACCCGCCACGGGCTGCGCATGTTCGTGGTCTCCAACGGCGGCCTGCGCCCCTCGCAGAACCCGCTGGTGGAAACCGTGATCGTGGCCGAGGGCGCCGATGTGGCGGACATGTGGATCGCAGACCGCTGCGGCCCGGGCGATGTGGTGGTGACGGGCGACATCCCGCTGGCCGCCAAATGCATCGAGGCCGGCGCCCGCGTCCTGCGCCATAACGGCGAGCGTTTCACCCAAGCCAACATCGGCCAGCAGCTGGCAATGCGCGACCTGATGGCCGACCTGCGCGCCGCCAACCCGCTGGGCATGCAGGGTGGCGGCAAGGGGTTCACCAAGGCCGACCGTTCGCGGTTTCTGGATGCGCTAGAGCGCGAGCTCAGAGTGGCAAAATCAATCCAAGACTGAAGCAGCGGGCCAAGGGATTGTGTTTCAAACCACTATATCCAAGGGATGGAAGGCACACGACTTCACTCTTTACACAAACAAATGAGTGTATATAAATACAACCTAAGTGTGAGGATCGTTTAGATATGGCTATTGTAAAAATTTCAGACCCAAACGGAACAAAACGAGACTTTTTTGAAGGCAATTGGTTTACTGGGCAAATAACCTCCTACAGCCATTCACAATTAGTCATAACAGATACGGACGGGAACGAGTTTTCGCTCTACGGAGACCTGTCCAGCTTAGACACAAGCGAATGGCAGCTAACAAGAATCACTCTTTCCCAGGAAAACTCGTTCAGCGCAGATCTGTCTCAACTGGACATTTCATACAATGACTACGAGTCGAACAATGTATTCGATGTGATTTTCAACTCGCACGATCAAATCACCTCAAATTCCCCTGCCTCCTTCCAATGGAATTTGAACAAGGGGAATGATACAATCAACACCGGGCCCGGGAATGATACAGTTAACGGCGATCAAGGTCTAGACACCTTAATTATTGACGACACCATAAAGAAATCAAAGTTTTTTCTAAACATTGACACTCCCACAATAATATCTGCAGACGGAACTGACGAGCTCAACTCGATTGAAATAATCGAGTTTGATGATCGGCGTGCGGCTCTGGCAACGGGAAGCTTTGGGGACAATTTCCTTGTAGGAAATCAAAGAGCGAATATCACACGTCACGATATAATGCTTGGTGGTGACGGAGAAGATCGCATAATAGGGAAATCAGGACGAGATACTATACGCGGGGAGCACGGGCACGACACCTTAAAAGGTGGACATGGTAGTGACAAACTGTATGGCGGCCTCGACGATGATAAGATTTTTGGTGGCAGCGGAAATGACAAGATTTTTGGACAAAAGGGAGACGACGTATTAACAGGAGGAAAACAATCCGACTTGTTTGTATTCAAAAAGGGGGATGGGAACGACACAATTAAAGACTTCTCATCAGGAGCAGATAAAATAGCAATTGGAAAGGGCGCAAAGTCCATCTCTGACCTGGAATTCAATCAGAGCGGAAGCGACGTCCTCATATCCTTTTCGAACGTCACAATCCTGCTAGAGGACAACTCAATTTCGGAGTTGCAAAGCTCAGACAATTTCTTGTTCTAACTAACGAGCTTGCTGCACACCTAATTTCAAACTTAATTGATCGTCGCAAATCGACATAATCCATAGCGCTTATCAAGAGCGGAATGGCGTGCAGCCTCCCTTAGCGAAGCGTGGTGACTATGGCCAACGCTTGAACTCCTATTCCAGAAGCATTCCGCATACGTCGCGTACCGCTCTACCGTTTTCTGCAACCCAGCCCTTTCCCAAGAATTCTGCCCGGAAAAATTGCCTTTTTCCGGCACCGCCCATTGCCCGGCCAGATCAAATCCGCCACTGATCAAGGGCAGGAGACGGGAGGGCAACGGCATGAGCGCAGAGATGAAGGTCAGCGTCCCCGGCCTGTTCGCAGCCGCCGGGGCAGGCATTGCCTTCTCCGTCATCGACATGATCTTCAAGCTCCTGTCGGGCGACTACCCGCTTTATGAAATGGTGCTGTTCCGCTCCGTCATCGCAGTGGCGGTGATGCTCACCATCATCATGCCGCTGGAGGGCGGCTATCACCTGCTGCGCACCCATCAGCCGAAACTGCACCTGCTGCGCTGTCTGGTGGTGTTCTTTGCCAACATCTGCTTTTTCACCGGCCTCACCCTGCTGCCGCTGGCCGAGGCGGTTGCAATCGCCTTTGCCACACCCCTCATCGTCACCACCCTGTCAGCGCTGTTCCTGGGCGAACGTCCCGGCCCCTGGCGCTGGGGCGCGGTGGTGGCCGGGTTCCTCGGCGTGCTGATCATCATGCGCCCCGGCGCCGGCACGTTTCAGCCTGCCGCGATCCTGCCGCTCCTTGGCGCCTGCGGCTATGCCACATTGCATGTGCTGACCCGCCGCGCAGGCGGGACAGAGGCCGGGGCAACCCTCGCCTTTTACCCGATGCTGGGCTTTCTGGTGCTCAGCGCCCTGGCCGGGCTGATCTTTGGCGACGGGCGGTTTGCCACCGGCGACAGCCCGGCCTTCGATTTCATCCTGCGTGCTTGGATCTGGCCCGCGCCCCAGGACTGGCCCTACCTGATCGGCGTCGGCATCGCAGGCTCCGCCGGCGGCTATCTGGTCAGCCAGGCCTACCGCATGAACGAGGCCGCGCTGGCAGCCCCCTTTGAATATATCGCCATGCCGATGTCGGTCCTCTGGGGCGTGCTGATCTTCAACGAATGGCCGGACCTGCAGGTGTGGCTCGGCAGCGCCCTGATCATTGCTTCCGGCCTGGTCTCTGTCTGGCGCGAAACCCGCCGTAACCGCCCCGCCCCGCGGCCCCGCCCGCGAACAGAAGGATAACCCCCATGCCCATTGACGCCGTCGTCTTCGACATTGGCCGTGTGCTGATCGAATGGGAGCCGGACCGCTTCTACGACAGCCGCATCGGCGAACAACGCCGCCGCCAGCTGTTCGAACAGGTGCCGCTGGAGGAAATGAACCTGAACATCGACCGCGGCCACCCCTTCCGCGGCAGTGTCTATGCCCTGGCGGACCAGCACCCTGAATGGGCTGAGGAAATCCGCTGGTGGCATGATTGCTGGCTGCAGATGGTCCCGCGCGAAATCCCGCATTCCGTCCGCCTGATGCAGGCGTTGCAGGCCAAGGGCACGCCCGTTTTCGCCCTCAGCAACTTCGGCGCCGAGACGTTCGAAACCGCCTGCGCCGCCTACCCCGCCTTACGCAGCTTTGACCGCACATTTGTCTCCGCGCATCTTAAACGCATCAAGCCGGAACCGGAAATCTATGCCATTCTCGAACGTGAAACCGGGGTGGCGCCGCAACATCTGCTGTTCACCGACGACCGCCCCGAAAACATCGAAGCCGCCGGTGCGCGCGGCTGGCAGACCCATCTGTTCACCGCCCCCGCGCCTTTCGCGGAACGGCTGGTGCAGGAGGGGCTGCTGACACACCAGGAAGCCGCCTGAGACGGCCCGCAACAGGAGGACAACGCCCCCATGACCATCCCGTTCATAGGCTTTGAAGAGGGTGAGGCGCTGCTCGATTGGGTCAGCTTCACAGAGGCGCTGGCCGCCAGCCACGATCTGCCCAAGGCAGAGATCGGCGACACCTTCCTCTACCGCGGGTCCGACACGCTCCTGAGCCGCTCCGCCTGGATCGACGGCATGGGCCTGGCGGTGAAAACCGCCAATGTCTTCCCGCGCAACCCGGAGGCCTGCAAACCGATGATCAACGGCTCCGTCTGCCTCTACTCCGACGCGGACGGCACGCTTGAGGCGCTAGTCGATTTCCACCTGGTGACCAAGTGGAAAACCGCTGGCGACAGCCTGCTGGGCGCGCTGCGGCTTGCCAATCCGCAAGCGCAAGAAGTGCTGATCGTTGGCGCAGGCACCGTCGGCGCATCCCTGATCGAGGCCTTCGGCGCCGGTTTCCCGCAGGCGCAGATCCGGGTCTGGAACCGCACCGGATCCAAGGCCGAGGAGCTCTGCACCCAGTACCCCGGCACCCTGCACGCGCCGGATCTGGAACCGGCGGTGCGCACCGCCGATATCATCATCACCTGCACCATGTCCTCCAACCCGGTGATCCAGGGTGCATGGCTGCGCCCCGGCCAGCACCTCAACCTGATCGGCGCCTACCGCCCCGACATGCGCGAGGCCGACGACGAGGCCCTCAGGCGCGCGCAGATCTACAGCGACAGTTTCGATACCACCCTGGACCACATCGGCGAATTCAAGATCCCGCTCGCCGCGGGCACCATCCAGCGCAGCGATGTGCTAGCGGATTTCTACCGCCTCAGCCAATTCCCAGCCTATGACCCTGATCAGATCACCCTGTTCAAAAACGGCGGCGGCGCTCATCTCGACCTGATGACCAGCCACCACATCCTGCAGAAATGGAAGGCCCGCACATGATCTGGCTGCTGCTCCTTGCTGCCCTCGCCATCGCCCTCGCCCCCTTCCTGCGCGAGCGCCTGCGCAATGTGATGAATGCCCAGGCCCGCCGGGACGCGCCAGGAGAATTTGCGCAACTCTCCGGCGGGCTGACCCACTACCGCTGGACCGGCCCCCTGCGCGGCCCCGTGGCGGTCTGCGTGCACGGCCTCACCACGCCCTCCTTTGTCTGGACCGGCATCGCCAAGGGGCTGGGCGCCATGGGCTACCGGGTGCTGACCTACGACCTTTACGGGCGCGGCTACTCGGACCGCCCGGCAGGGGCGCAGGACCGCGCCTTCTTTCTGACCCAGCTGGAGGAGCTGCTGGCAGAGCAGGACATCGGCGAGGATTTCACGCTGATCGGCTATTCCATGGGCGGCGCCATCGCCACCGCCTTTGCCGCCGCCCAGCCCGGCCGCCTGCGCGAGCTGATCCTGCTGGCGCCGGCCGGCTTCAGCCCCAGCCCTGGACGGCTGACACAGATCATCCGCCACGTGCCGCTGATCGGCGACTGGCTGATGCACGCGATCTACCCATCCCTGCACATCCGCAGCACAGAGGCTGAACGCAGCCTGCCCTCTTCGGTCCCAGGCATCACCGGCCTGCAGCAGCAGGAACTCCGCTTTCAGGGTTTTATCCCTGCCGTGCTCGCCTCGCTGCGCGGCATTCTGAACGGGGATTTCACCGAAGACCTGCGCAGCCTGCACCAAAAAGGCGTGCCTGCGCTGGCGATCTGGGGCCAGGACGACGCGGTGATCCCGCCCACATCAGCCGGCCGCCTGACTGAGCGCGCCCGCTCCGTCCGGCAGGAGGAGATCGCAGGCGCCGGCCACGGCCTTCCCTATACCCACACGGAACAGGTTCTGGAGATTATTGCGGCAAACCACCGCCGCGGGCTGATGTGACGGCCGCGGCCGGGCGCTATCGGGCTTCATCTTTCCGAAAATACTCCGGGGTCCGGGGCAGCGCCCCGGTTCCGCCACCCGTCAACAACGCGGCCATCTGTGTTACGCCGCCGCAGCTGCCGCCGGTCCCAGCGGCCGCTCCTTCACCGGCAAATGCACAATCGCGCTGAACGCCCCGACACCGACGCCGATCCACCAGACCAGGGTGTAGTCGCCATAGGCATCATACATCCGCCCGCCCAGCCACACGCCCAGGAAACTGCCCAGCTGGTGGCTGAAGAACACGATGCCGTAAAGCGTGCCCATGTAGCGAAGGCCGTAGATATGCGCGACCAGGCCAGAGGTCAGCGGCACCGTTGCCAGCCACAGGGACCCCATGGCCACCGAGAAAATGATGACGCTCAGCGGCGTGATCGGGAACATGATGAACGCCGCCGCCGCAATCGTCCGCCCGGTGTAAATCGCCGCCAGCAGGTATTTCTTGGAATACCGCTTGCCCAGATAACCCGCCAGCAACGTGCCGCCCACATTGGCCGCCCCGATTAGCGAAATCGCTGCCGCCCCCAGCGCCGAGGTGGTGGTGATGCCGATCGAATGCAGCGCGCCCCCCGGCAGGATCGGCCCGCACATCTCAGTCACAAAGGCCGGGAAATGCGCGGTGACAAAGGCCAGCTGATAGCCGCAGCTGAAAAAGCCCAGGAAGATCAGCGTGTAAGACGGATCCTTGAACGCTTTCACCAGGATCGCGCCCATGCTCTCTTCCAGCTCCGCCTTGGAGGCTGCCTCCGGCGCGCGCATCAAGGGCAGCAGCGCAATCAGTGCCAGCACCACGCCGGCAAACAGCAGGAAAATCGTCTGCCAGGGCAGAAAGCCCAGCAGCCACTCCGCCGTGGGTGCGCCAAAGATCTGCCCGGCAGAGCCAGCCGCGGTGACAATCGCCAGCGACATCGAACGGTTCTCGTCCGAGCTTGCCCGCCCGACCACCGCCAGCACCACGCCGAACCCGGTGCCGGCAATGCCAAAGCCCACCAGCCATTCATAGGATTGCATCTCAAACGGCGTCGTCGACCATGCGCTCAGCACCAGACCGGCGGCATAGACGATGGCCCCCATGATGATCGCCTTACGGTCGCCGATCTTCTCGGCAATGGCGCCAAAGATCGGCTGGCCGATGCCCCAGGCCAGGTTCTGGATCGCAATCGCCAGCGAGAATTCCGACCGCAGCCAGCCGAACTCCTCGGCAATCGGGATCTGAAAGACCCCGAAGGAGGCCCGCACCGCAAAGCTCACCATGATGATGATGCAGCCGACGATCAGAACGGGGGTAAACAGCGGCGCGGAACGGTCCATGAGCTCTCTCCTGACAAGCTGCGGAACTGTCAGGGAAATCTACCGCCCGGTCAAATCAGGATTTTTGCGCGCATCATTAAGAAAATTTGATGCGAGACACCGCGGCCGGTCCGCAAGATCCCGGGAAACCTAGGCCTGCTTCACGCGCATGGCCTCAATTCTCTGCGCCAGCTCCTCGGCTGAAACCGCCAGTTCCTCGCGGCTGATCCGCCGGGAGGCCTCAAACCCCAAGGCAGTCAGATCAGCCTGGTACCGGCGCGCCAAATGAGCGGCGTCCGCATCCCCGGGCAACTCTCCAATCTGCTTTGCCTGCTCAAACGCTGCAGTCATTTCGGCAATCATCTGATCGATGTACTGCCCTGCAAGCTCCCCCAGCCTGGCATCCTGCTCGGTTGCGCCAAGAAGCGTCTTGACCAGCATGCAGCTGCTGCGCTGCGGATCATCCAGCGGCAGCCGGGCAAAGCGGCGCAGATATTCCGCCAGCCCCTGCAGCGGTGAGTCCGCCGCTTTCAGCGTGGAGACAAACTCCGCGCGCTGTTTGCCAAAATACCGCTCCAGTGTCAGGCCAAACAGCGTTTCCTTGCTGTTAAAGGCTGCATAGATGCTCCCCGGCTTCATATTCAACGCTGCTTCGATGTCTTTCAACGACGTCGCGTAATACCCTTTTCGCCAGAAGAGGATCAGCGCCGCGTCCAATGCGGCATCACGGTCATATGGCTGCGCGCGTGGCATGACCCGATGAATACGCCAGATTTCCCGCTTTGTCTTGCCGCTAATGAAACCCCTGCATGCCACATTTGAGTGATCACTCAAATTCCCTTATTGAGCAGTCACTCAAATTTCCCATATTGCCCGGACAAGACGCAACTTTGCCAACCACGGGATCCAAGATGACCACTTTCACAATGCACGACGAAACCACCGCCCCCGAAGCCAGCCGGGAACTTCTGGAAAACGCCAAGAAGGCCTATGGCGCCATTCCCGGCCTTTATGCCGTCATGGCCGAAGCCCCGGAACTTCTGAAATCCTACCATGCCGTGCATGCGCAATTCGTGGACTCAGGCTTCACCGCCGAGGAGCTCACCGTTGTCTGGCAGGCAATCAACGTTGAAAACGGCTGCGGCTACTGTGTGCCGGCCCACACTGCCATCGCCAAAAGCATGAAAGTCGATGATGCCATCAGCAACGCCCTGCGCGACCAGACACCGCTGCCCAACGCCCGCCTTGAGGCCCTGCGCGACTTTACCCTGACACTGGTGCGGGACCGCGGCCATGTTTCTGAACAGGACATGCAAGCCTTTCTCGCGGCCGGTTTCAGCACCCGCAACATGCTGGGAGTCATTCTGGGATATGCCCAGAAAGTGATGTCGAACTACACCAACCACCTGGCTCACACTCCGGTGGACAAGATGTTCCAGCCCTTTGAATGGCACCCCGCCCAGGCGGCCGAATAACAAGTGCAGCGGTTCCGGTTTTCTGCCAGCACCGCCAATCTCTGAAGCAATGCGAATGCAACAGGCCGGGCCACTGCTGCCCGGCCTGCCACGGCATTATTCACCGCCTTAGCTTCCCATCCCCCGCGCCCCGCGCTATCCCTTTGCCATGACCCATTTGAGCACGCTGTACCGGCAAAAGATCGACGCGGGCGAATTGAAGCCCGACCCGGCCCAGGAAGCCGTCCTTCCTCATTTCGACCGCATTGCCGAAGGCCTCAAGGCGCCGCCGGTGAAGCGCGGGTTCTTCCGGCGGGCGGAGTTTGAGCAGGTCCAGGGGCTCTACCTCTGGGGCGGGGTCGGGCGCGGCAAGTCGATGCTGATGGACCTGTTTGTCGACAGCCTCGGCGATATCCCCTCGCGACGGGTGCATTTCCACGCCTTCATGCAGGAAATCCACACCAGGATGCATCAGGCCCGCCAGGACGGTGTCGAGGACGCGCTGGCCCCGGTGGCCGCCGAGGTGGCGGAGTCCGTGCGGCTTCTGGCCTTTGACGAGATGCAGATCACCGACATCACCGATGCGATGATCGTCGGACGTTTGTTCGAGGCGCTGTTTGCCGCCGGTGTCACCGTGATCACCACTTCCAACCGGGTGCCGGACGATCTGTACAAAAACGGCCTCAACCGCCAGCTGTTCCTGCCCTTCATCGGTCTGATCAAGGAGCATATGGCGGTGCATGAAATGGTCAGCGCCACCGACTACCGGCAGGACCGGCTGACCGGCGCACAGGTCTATTTCGCCCCGGTGGACGGCGAGGCCCGGGCGCAGATCCGCGCGATCTGGCAGGATCTGTCGGGCGGCGGCGCCGCGCAGCCTCTGACGCTGGAGGTGAAGGGCCGCGAGGTCACCTTGCCTGCCTTCCGCAACGGCGTGGCGCGCGCCACCTTCTATGACCTGTGCGGCAAGATGCTGGGACCGGGCGACTACCTCGCCATCGCCGCTGAGGTGAAAGTGCTGGTGCTCGAAGACATCCCGCGCCTTTCCCGCAACAACTTCAACGAGGCCAAGCGGTTTGTCACCCTGATAGACGCTTTGTACGAGGCCAGGGTCCGGCTGATCTGCTCCGCCGCGGCGCAGCCCGAAATGCTGTATGTGGAGGGCGAGGGCACGTTTGAGTTTGAACGCACTGCCTCCCGCCTGCGCGAGATGCAGGACAAGGACTGGGGCAGCGACACCCCATGATCGTCCGCGATACGCCCCGGCGGCGGGAGATCTTCCTGATACTGCACGGGTCGGTGGTGCCGCGCATTCTGCCCAACATCATCGGCGCCGCGCTCTGGGCGCTTCTGGTGCTGGTACTGGACCGCTATGTTCTTGCAATGCCGCAGATTTCCATCGCCGCGATGGGGGTCTTCGGCCTGTCGCTGTCGCTGTTCCTCAGCTTCCGCAACAACGCCGCCTATGACCGCTGGTGGGAGGCGCGGCGGATCTGGGGACGCATGGTCTCGGATGTGCGCAGCCTGGCGCAGGAACTCAGGATCTTCGCGGGCAAAGGCCCCGACGAGGACTTCATCCTGACCCGCATCCTCGCCTTCCACCACCTGCACCGCGCCCAGCTGCGCGGTGACGAGGTACGGGAGACGGTGGAGCACTGGGTCGGGCCGGAGGCCGCAGAGCAGCTGATGCAGGCGGAGAACAGCCCCAACGCCGCTCTGCGGGACATCGCTACCCGCCTGCGCGAGATGGCGGAGGACGGCCGCATCGACGGCTTCGGCCAGCGCGCCCTGGCCGAACGGCTGGCCGCCTTCCCCGCAGCCCAGGCCGGGAACGAGCGGCTGCTGACCACGCCCTTGCCCTTCGTCTATTCGCTGCTGGTCTGGCGCACGACCTATCTCTACTGCCTGCTCTTGCCCTTTGCGCTCCTGGACAGCGCCGGCTGGTTCGAGCCGCTGGTCGCGGCGGTGGTGGCCTATGTGTTCTTCGGCCTGGCTGAGGTCACGCATGAGCTGGAGCACCCGTTCCGCAAACAGGCCAACTCGGTGCCGCTCAGCGCCCTGTGCCGGGTGATGGAAATCTCGGTCTGCAACGCGCTGGGGCGCGAGGCACCGCCCAGGCTGGAGCCGGTGGATTACGTACTGGACTAGGAGCGGAAGGAAAAAGGGGGGCTCTGCCCCCTCGGCCTCACGGCCTCACCCCCGGAGTACTTGCGGAAAGATGAGGAACAGCCGCGCCGCGCCACCGGCGCCGGGCTGGGTGAGACCGGCAGGTCGAAGCCGGGCGGGAGCGCTTCCCCCGCCGCAGCCGTAAGCCTCAACCGTTTTCGCGCAGGATATAGCCCGCCAGATAAAGCGAGCCGCAGATCAGCACGCGGGCCTGCGGGTCCTTGGCCACAATTGCCTGCAGCGCCGCCATCGTGCTCTCCGCCGTGCCGGCCGCGATGCCCACGGACTTGGCCGCGGCCTCGGTCTCTTCGGCGCTCAGCGTGTTGATCTCGTCCGGAATCGAAATCGCGGTCAGGCTCGCCACCTGCGGCGCCAAGGGTGCCATGTATCCGCTCACGTCCTTGGTGTTCAGCATACCGCAAATCAGATGGGTGGGGCGCTCGGGCAGTTTTGCCAGCACGTCGGCCAGCGCGATGCCCGCCGCGGCGTTGTGGCCGCCGTCCAGCCACAGCTCAGCTTGCGGCGCGGCCTCAATCAGCGGGCCGGTCTTCAGCTTCTGCATCCGCGCGGGCCATTCGGCGTTTGCCATCGCCGCCTCGCAGGCCGCCTCATCGGCACCCAGATGGCGCAGCGCCGCCAGCGCCGCACCGGCGTTCTGGATCTGATGCGCGCCCAGCAATGCGGGCAGCGGCAGGTCCAGCAAGCCGTTCTCGTCCTGGAACACCAGCCGGCCGCGTTCTTCCCAAACATGCCAGTGCTGGCCATAGGCAATCAGCGGCGCGCCAAGGCGGGCGGCGGTGGCCTCGATCACTTCCATCGCCTCGTCAGGCTGCGGGCCAACCACAACCGGCACGCCGCGTTTGATGATGCCCGCCTTCTCGCCTGCGATCTTGGACAGCGTGTTGCCCAGGAACTGCTCATGGTCGATCGAAATAGGGGTGATCACCGACACCTCGGGCGTGATCACGTTGGTCGCGTCAAGCCGCCCGCCCAGGCCGACCTCCAGCAGGGTGTAATCCGCAGGCGTGCGCGAAAACGCCAAGAGGCCGGCTACCGTGGTGATCTCGAAATAGGTGATGTTCTCACCGCCGTTCTTGGCATAGCACTCGTCCAGAACCTCTGTCAGATGCGGCTCCGAGATCAGCTCCCCTGCCAGCCGGATACGCTCATGAAACCGCGCCAGATGCGGCGAGGTATAGGCGTGCACGCTTTTGCCCATGCCCTCCAGCCCTGCGCGGATCATTGCCTGGGTTGAGCCCTTGCCATTGGTACCTGCCAGATGGATCACCGGCGGCAGCTTGTCCTGCGGATTGTCCAGGGCCGCCAGCAGCCGCCAGACCCGGTCCAGGGTCAGGTCGATGATCTTGGGGTGCAGCGCCATCATGCGGGCGAGGATCGCGTCGGAGGTTTGGGTCATCAGCCTGGGTCCTGTCAGGTCAGAGTGTCTTAGGTGGCAAAGAACAGCGCCCGCCCTGGGAGGGACGGGCGCTGACCGGCCTTCTCGGCCAGGCGTATCTATCTAAACCGGATTACTCGGCAGCTTCTTCGCTGACTGCGCCATCCGCCGGCGCGTTTGCGGCTTTGGCGGCCGCTTCCTCTTCCGGTGCGGGCAAATCGCCCGTCACCTGCGGCGGCAGCCCCATCAGCATCCGGATGATGGTGATCAGCTCTTGGCGCATCTCGGTACGCGGGGTCACCCGGTCCAGCATGCCATGATCCAGCAGGTACTCGGCGCGCTGAAAGCCCTCCGGCAGCTTCTCGCGAATGGTCTGTTCAATCACCCGCGGCCCGGCAAAGCAGATCAGCGCGTTGGGTTCAGCGATATGCACATCGCCCAGCATCGCGTAGGAGGCCGTCACCCCGCCGGTGGTCGGATGGGTCAGCACCACGATATAGGGCAGGCCTGCCTCTTTCAGCATCTCCACCGCAACGGTGGTGCGCGGCATTTGCATCAGCGACAGGATGCCTTCCTGCATCCGGGCGCCGCCGGCGGCCGAGAACAGGACCAGCGGGCGGCCCAGCTTCACCGCTTCCTCCGCCGCGGCGATGATGGCATTGCCCACATACATGCCCATGGAGCCGCCCATATAGGAGAAGTCCTGCGCGGCAGCGATGATCGGCGTGCGGCCGATTTCGCCCGCGGCCACCAGCATCGCGTCTTTCTCGCCGGTCTTCTTCTGCGCGGCCTTCACCCGGTCGGGGTATTTCTTCTGATCCTTGAACTTCAAAGGATCGGCCAGCGGCTCCGGCACTGCGACCTCAGTAAAGACACCGCCGTCAAACATCGCGGTAAAGCGGTCGCGCGGGGTGATATGCATGTGATGGCCGCAGCTGGTGCAGACGTTCTGATTGTCGCTCAGCTCGCGGTGAAACAGCATGGTGCCGCATTCATCGCATTTCTGCCAAAGGTTCTCGGGCACTTCGCGGCGCGAAAAGATCGAGTTGATCTTGGGCCGGACGTAGTTGGTGATCCAGTTCATAGTGCTTGCCTCTCCGGGGGCGCGGTTTGCCCCCCAGATAAGACGCATTTGCCGCAATTGCAATCAGCGGCGTATGGCAAGCCGCGCCGCCAGCCAGCTGACACCCATCAGCGCAAAGTCGACCGCCATCCAGGGGCGCAGGGCCTGAACATCCGCCATATCAAAGGGAATCAGAAAGAGCGCCAGCCCGTTCAGGCTGGTGGGCGAGGCAAACAGCAAGAGCGCGGTGACGTTGTTGAAGAAATGCACTGCCATGGCCGGCCCCAAAGTGCCGGCCCGCGCCGTCAGATCCGCCATCAGCAGGCCGAACAGCCCGGCCCAGGCGGCAATCAGCAGCGCGTTCTGCCCGGCTTCGGCCGGCAGGTAGTGGCCCAGCGCAAACAGCGCCGAGGGCACCAGCAGCCAGACCGCGGGATGGCGGAACCGCGCCGCCAGCGCCTGCTGGATATAGCCGCGGAACAGGATCTCCTCCGATCCGGTCTGCACCAGCACCGCGGCAATGCCCAGCGGCAGGATCCCCAGCCAGGTCCAGAACGGCAGGTTCGGGGTCATCGGCGGCCCCATGCTGTAGGGCGGCAGCAGCAGAATCAGCAGGGTCAGCCCCATCAAGTACAGGCTGACGCGCGCAAACTGCCAGGCCAGCGGCTTCAGATGCCCGGTCACGGTGGCAAAGCCGCGCTGGTGGAACAGCCGCGCCGCCATCGCCACCCCCAGCGTCAGAAATCCGAAACTGCCCAAGAGCAGCAGCATTGCGCCCGGGTTGCTGCCATCGGCCAGCCCCTGCAGCCAGGCGCCGGGAAACAGCCCCGCCGCAGCCATCTGCAGCGCTGCCGTCATCGCAAGGCTGACCGAGGCCACCAGCAAAAGACCCAGCAGCAGCCGCCACAATGCGGGCTGCGCGCGGGCAAACCGCACCAGCGCCTCATGCGCCCTGTAGCTGTGCCTGTGCTGCATTTGTCCTCCTGACCGGGCCGCGGCGGATGCGCCACGTTATGCATTGCTGCAACGCCATGGCAACCCAGGCCCCTTCCTCCCCGCTTCACACTTGCCGCAACGCTGCCCCTGGCGGTATGGATCTGGTAAAAAACAACACCGGCAGGGACGGCAGTGAGCAGATCAAGCAACGGAAAACCTTTGCCTTTTCCATCAGGCGGCAAAAAGACGCCCAGACGGCGCGCCGCGCTGGCGGCAGCCGCCCTGGCCGCCGTCGCCCTGGCAGGATGCAGCCCGGCCCCCGGCGGCCTGTCCTTTGCTGCCCGCAGCACCAGCCCGGCACCGCGCCTCAGCGGCCAGGTGATGTCCTTTGCCGGCGGCGATGTGCTGCTGGCCGCGCCTGAAACCTATTGCTTCGACCGCCGCAGCAGCACCTCTGACAGCGCGGGCGGCTTTGCCCTGATCGCCTCCTGCAAGCGGATGGACCGCAGCGGCTGGCTGGGCGCGCGCAATGCTGCCGTTATCACCGCCTCCATCGGCCCGGCGAAACTGAACGCCGCCGCCCCCCAGGCCGCCGATATTGCCGCCATGTTCCCCGCCGCCAAGCTGCTGGAAACCCGCGAAGACCAGCTGCTGCCGCTGGTCCGGCTGGAACTTCCCGGCGCCGTTGCCGAAGGTGCCAGCCCGGTCCATTGGCGCGGCGCCTTTGTGCTGGACCGGCATCTGATCGCCCTGGCGCTTTACGCACCGGAAAACAGCCGCGCGCTTGGCAGCCACGGCGCGGCCCTTCTGAACGAGGCCACGCACCGCACGCTGGAGGCCTCCACCCTGCCGGATCTGGAAGAGGCAGGCGCGCTCTTGCCCAAGGGGCCAAAACACTCGCTGCGGCCGCTGGCCCGGCCGGTTTCCGCCGCCGCCGCGCCGCAAGACCCGGCGCCGCAGTCCGCACCCCGCAAAAAACGCGGGCTTGGCCAGCGGATTGCCGGTTTATTTCAATAGCCGCCAGCGGTTACACTGGCACCGGCGCCCGCTGCCAAAGGCGGGGCGCAACATGCAACTGGGCACAACAGGCAAGAGAGAGCACGATGGGCAGGATCATGGACCGGCTGATGCACCTGCGCAGCCTGCGCCGCTGGCGCGCAGCGGCTGAGGAGTCGGCCCGCGCCCCCTTGTCCGAGCTGCGCCGCCAGCGCAACCAGGCCCGCCAGCTGCGCACCCATCTGGACCGGCTGATCCACACCGCCGACGGCCGCCTGGCGCTGCCGCAGATCGGTTCCTCCTTCTTTCCGCGCCCGCATGGCACCGATTGGTCCTGGCGCCCGGAAATGTGGCGCGGCCCGCTGGCGGAACGCGGCATCTCCTCGGTCCCGCCCAAGGCCCGGCTCGGCGATGAGGTGCAGCTGTTCCACGACTGCGCCTATTCCGAACTGACCCTGCGCCAGCTCAGGAACACCCGCGAAGAGGATCTCGCCCCCTTTGGCCTGCGCATGGATGTGTTCCAGTTCGACGGCTCCTTCCTGTCCCTGGTGATCGACCTGCCGCCAGAGGCCGCAGAGGGGATGACCCGCCAGCACCTGTTGCGGATCGACAGCATCATCGAATCGGAAAAACCGATCGAAATCTTCGCCCGGCTCAACATCCAGCACGGCCCCAATACCGAACAGATCGTGCGCGAGCTGCCGCAGGGGGAAAAGAACATCGTGGTGGAGTTCGACCTGGCCTATTCCAAAATGAACGAGAAGCGGATCGGGAAGATCTGGCTCGATCTGATTTTCGAGGCCCCGGATATGAACCAGGTGATCCTGCGCGACCTGACCTTCTCGCGCCACCGCCGCGCGGCGATCTGAGGAGACCCGGAATGAGCGACCTGACACTGACCAAAATCCGCTTCCGCAACGGCATCTGGGAAGGCCAGATCAGCAATGCGCCTGCCAGCGGCGCCCGGCCGGAAATCACCGTGATGTTCCAGGACCAGCCGGTCAAGGATGTCAAACTGACCGAGGGCCAGGCGGGCGGCGAATGGACGGTTGCAGTGCCGGTTCCGGCTGAGGCAGTGGCCGACGGGGTGCAGACCTTTGTGATTTTTGATGGGGCTGACAGCACCCGCCTGGGTGATTTCACCCTGATTGCGGGCGAGGCCGTGGCGGATGACCTGCGCGCCGAGGTAGAGCTGTTGCGCGCCGAGCTGGACATGCTCAAACGCGCCTTCCGCCGCCACTGCCTGGAAACGACCTGAGCGCAGCCAGCGCGGGCAGAACCTGACCGCCCGCGCCGCGCTCTTACCCGCCTATTCCAGCGCCTGGAAATGCTCCGCCAGAACCTTCATCAGCCTGGCGTGCGGGATCGGCCCATAGCTGCAGCGCGCCACACCAGCCTGCCGCGCCGTCTCCAGCGTGATGCCGCGCATCATCGTGTTGACCGGCAGCGAACTGGCCTCGCAGACCTTGGCGATCAGATCCGGGTCGGTCAGGCCGGGAATGAAGAACCCGTTGGCCCCGGCCTCTGCATAGGCCGCCCCGCGCTCCAGCGCCTCCGCCAGCAGGTCCGCGTGTTTGGAGGCGTCTTTCTCCCTCAAAAACAGATCGGTGCGCGCGTTCACAAAGATCTCCGCATGCGCGCGCCGCACCGCAGCCACTCGGCGGGCCTGTTCCTCAATGCTGTAGAACCCCTCACCGCCGACCACCTGGTCCTCGAAATTCAGCCCCACCGCGCCGGTCTCCGCCAGCCGCTTCACATTGGCACTCAGCTGCTCCGGTTCGCGCGCATAGCCGCCCTCGAAGTCAATCGTCACCGGCAGATCGGTGGCCGCGATGATCCGTTCGGCATTGCCCAGCACAAACTCCAGCGGGATCTGCTCACCGTCTGGAAACCCCTGCGCCGCCGCCACCGGATAGCTGCCGGTTGCCAGCGCCTGGGCGCCCGCTCCGGCAATTGCCTTGGCGCTGCCCGCATCCCAGATGTTATACAAAACCACCGGGTTGCCGGGCTGATGCAGCGCCGCAAAGGCGCGGGCGCGGTCGGAATATGTCATGCAGAAATCCTCTGTTTGTAGCCTGTTTCAATCTCAATTAGCCGCTGCTTGCGCCACAAGCCGCCGCCATAGCCGGTCAGCGATCCATCCGCCGACAGCACCCGGTGGCAAGGCACCACCAGGGCCAGCTGGTTGGCGCCATTGGCCCGCGCCACCGCCCTTGTGGCGGAGGCCCGTCCCAGCTCGCGCGCGATCTGCGAATAGCTGCGGGTCTCCCCCGCCGGAATGGTCAGCAGATAACGCCAGACCTCGCGCTCGAACCCGGTGCCGTGCAGCGCCAGCGGGGTCTCGAACGCCGCGCCCTCGCCCGCAAAGAACCGGCGCAGCTCTTCGGCGATCTGCTCCGTCGGCGCCGGGCGCCCAAAGCCTAGCCCACCGGGCTGTGCCTTTTGCAGCTTGGCCACCTCCCGCGGCAGCGCCTTGCGGTCGGCAAACTCCAAGAGATGCAGCTGGTGGGCACAGCTGATCGCAATCATCGCGCCCAGCGGCGTGTCGATCCAATCGGCCAGCAAAAGCGCATCCTTGCGGAAGGCGCCCGGAGCAATCCCCACCAGCTTGGCAAAAGCCGCGCGGAAGGCGCTGGCGCTTTCAAACCCGGCATCGATCTGCGCGGCAATCACCGGCTCTCCGGCCTTTAGGGCGGTGAACCCCTCGCGCAACCGCCGCTGCCGCGCCATCTCCAGAAAGGTCATGCCGAAATGCCGCTTGAAGGCGCGCCGCACGGTCGATGGCTCCAGCCCCAGCCGCACCAGATCATCCTCCCCCCAACGGTAGGCGGGCCGTTCCTCCAGCCGCGCCAGCAGGTCCTGCACCACCGGATCATCCCCGGCCGCCGCCGCCAGCGGCTTGCAGCGCTTGCAGGCCCGGAAGCCCGCCTCGATACACTCGCCCGGCGTGGCAAAGAACCGGCAGTTCTCAAACTTGGGGTTGCGCGCCGGGCAGGTCAGCCGGCAGAAAATACCGGTGGAGGTGACACCCACATAGGCGCGCCCCTCATAAGCCGCATCACGGGTGATCAGCGCTTGGTACAGGGTCCGGGAATCAGGCAGGTCAAACATCATACGGCGAGCTTAGACCAGCAAGGCCCGCTTATGCGCCGAAGATCGGGCGTTGATGTTCAAAACCCGTTGATCTGCCCCGGCCTCATGCCCGCCGGGCAACCGCCGTTGCCGCCTGGCCCAGGATAAAGACGCCGGTGCTGCCGATGATCGCGGCTGCAAAACGGTTCAGGGTCTGCAGCGCATCCCCCCGCGCCATCAGCTGCCGCGCGCCCGAAGCCAGCAGCGCATAGGGGCTTAGCGTTGCAAACAGCACCAGCACCGTCAGAACGCTCAGCGCCGCCCATTGGCCAAGGCCAACCGCCTCCAGGTCGATGACGGCCGGCAGCAGCGCCAGGTAGAAGATGATCGTCTTGGGATTGCCCAGCGTCAGCGCAAACCCGGACAGAAAGGTCTTGGCCGACCTGCGCTGCGCAGCCCCCGCAACCGCCGTCAGCCCCGCCTCGCTGCGCCAGAACTTATAGGCCAGATAGACCAGATAGGCCCCGCCCAGCACCTTGACCGCCAGCAGCGCGCCGGAGAACAGCTGCGCAACCGCGGCCAGCCCGGCGATGGCAACAGTCAGATAGACCACATCGCCCAGCGCAATGCCCGCCAGGAACACCAGCGAGACCTTCAGCCCGCTGCCCAGCGATTGCCCGACCAGCCCCGCCACGCCCGGTCCGGGAATGACCGCGGCAAGCGACAAGGCAATGGAATAGGCAATCAGCGGGGCGAGCAGATCCATGGCGGCCATCCTGAATTCCGAATCGCGGCGACCCTAGCAGCCTGCCCGCCACGGGCAAGCGGATAGCGGGCGCGCACCCAGGTGTTGCGTACCCACCGTACGCCCCCTTCACGCAATCCTCACCGCGCCATGCCATGCTCCCGAAAGATCGCGTTTCCCCGCCATGGCCCCGCGCATGGGCCATGATACGAGGCGCAGGCATCTGTGAGGCTGCCTGCGTAACACCCGGAGACCGGCCCTGATAAAAAGGGGGTCGTCCAGGATATCCTGTCCGAGCAGGCCCCCGGCGGGGTCTGTCCACCTCCACCCGGCAGCGCTGCCACCCTTCACGGGAACCGCGCGGCATAGACAGCAGCAGCCAACAGCTAACCGCCCGGGCCCGGCGCCCCCGGCGGCTCATGGTGCTGCCCGCACCAAGCCCTGCCGCCGCTGCTTCTTTCTGGTCCAAAATACTCTGGGGGTGAAGGCCGCAGGGCCTGAGGGGGCAACGCCCCCTTTCAGCACCGCCTCCGCTCTGCCCCGGCCTGCAGACCGCAGACAAAAAAGGCCGCCCCAGCGGACGGCCCCTTTACATGCTGCAACCAGTCTTGCGCTTATTTCGGCCCCAGCGCCACCAGGCCCTTCAGGATGTCGATGGCATAGGCCAGCTGGTAATCCTGCTCGCGCAGCTCGGCGGCTTTCTCGGCCTTCTCGCGGTCGGCTTCGATCTGGCGGATCTCGTCCTCGCTCAGCGAATCGTTGTTCAGGCTGCCGCGCAGGTCGGCTTCGGAGCGCGACCGGCGGGTGGAGCCTTCCTCCTCCTCAGCTGCAGCGGTGCGGCGGGGCTGTTCCACCACGATGTCGGGGCTGACGCCCAGCGCCTGGATCGACCGGCCCGACGGCGTGTAATAGCGCGCGGTGGTCAGGCGCATGGCGCCCTCGCCCTTCAGCGGCATCACAGTCTGGACCGAACCCTTGCCGAACGACTTGGTGCCCACCACGATGGCGCGGCGGTGGTCCTGCAGCGCACCGGCCACAATCTCGGAGGCCGAAGCCGAGCCGCCGTTGATCAGCACCACAATCGGCTTGCCGTCGGCCAGATCGCCCGGGGTGGCATTGAAACGTTCGCCGTCTTCCGGGTTGCGGCCGCGGGTCGAGACGATCTCCCCCGACTCCAGGAAGCTGTCGGCCACCTTGATCGCCTGGGTCAAAAGCCCGCCCGGATTGTTACGCAGGTCCAGCACGATGCCGTTGACGTTGTCCATGCCGCCGGCTTCCTCGATCTGTTTCTTCAGACCGGATTCCAGGTTCGGCGTAGTCTGGTCGTTGAAGGTGGTGATCCGCATCACCACGGTGTCGCCCTCGGTGCGGCCGCGCACCGCGGTCAGCTTGATGGTGTCGCGGATGATCGACACGTCAAACGGCTCATCCTCGCCCTCGCGCACCACGGTGATCACGATTTCCGAGCCCACCGGCCCGCGCATGAGGTTGACTGCCTCGTCCAGCGACAAGCCCAGCACGCTTTCGCCGTCCACATGGGTGATGAAATCGCCGGCTTCCATGCCGGCCTCATCCGCCGGGGTGCCGTCGATGGGGGAGACAACTTTGACAAAACCTTCTTCCTGGGTGACCTCGATCCCCAGGCCGCCGAACTCGCCGCGGGTCTGCACCCGCATCCGGCTGGCGTCATCGGGCGACAGATAGCTGGAATGCGGGTCCAGCGAAGTCAGCATGCCGCCGATGGCCGCCTCGATCAGCTCCTTCTCGTCGACCTCCTCGACATATTGCGCGCGGATGCGCTCGAAGATATCGCCGAACAGGTCCAGCTGCTCATAGACGTTTGCCTCGCGCGTGCCTTCCTGGGCCAGCAAGGGGCCTGCCACATAGGTTGTTGCAACGATCCCTGCCAGCGTGCCGCCCAGGGCGGCCATCGCAAATTTTTTCATCAAGCCTTCATCCACCTTTTCCAGTGCGGAACCATGTTTCCGGGTCCACCGGGCTGTTGTCCATTCTCACTTCTATATAGAGCGTTTCTGTCCGGTCAGTTCCACCCCCTTCACCGCTAAGTGACAGAATTGCGTCCGGTTCCGGATTTTCTCCGCTCATCAGGCCAACGGGGGTACCCTCGGGGATCACCTGCCCCGCCTCGCCGAACACCTCGGCCAGGCCCGACAGCACAAACAGGGTTTCCGGCTGCGGCTCCAGAATCACCACATTGCCCAGATCCAAAAGCGGCCCGCGGTAGCGGATGGTGGCGGCAGCGGGCGCGGTGACCAAGGCCCGGGGACGGGCGGCGATCAGCAGGCCGGGGCGGGCAATGCCTGCGGCATCGCGCTCGCCATAGCCGCGCAGCACCAGCCCCTCGACCGGCAGCGGCAGGCTGCCGCGCAGATCGCTGATGTCGGCGCTGGTCTCGGCAATCTCGCCGCCGGCAATCTCCGCCAGCCCATCGGCAAAACCCGACAGTGTCTCGGTCGAGGAGATCAGGATCGCGGTGCGCACCGGATCGGCAGTAAAGCGTTTCGGCAGGGTGGTGCGGTCGGCAATGGCGGTGGACAGCTGCACCCGCGCGGCCTGCACCCCGGCCAGCCCCTCTTCCAGCGTCCGGGCCGCGTTCTGCTGCAGCATCCGCAGGGACTGCACCTCTTCCAGATCCGCCTTCAGCGTCTGCGCCCGGGCCTGCAGCGCCGGCGTCACCTCCGCCAGCATCATGGCCGAGCGCGCCGCGCCCAAAGGCCCGGAGGGATGCACCATCAGAACCGGCGGCGGCGAGGTTTCAATGGTCTGGATGATGCCCAGCAGGCCCGAGACTTCCTCCTGCCGGGCCGCCAATTGCGCACTCAGCTGCGTTTCGCGCCGCGCCACCCGGCGCAAGCCGTCACGCATCGCCGCCAGCCCTGCCTCAAAGGCCTGCACGGTGGCGGTCAGCGCCTTCACCCGGTCGCGGGAGCTGCCGGCCTCCTGCAGCTTGACAGAGGCCATCTCCAGCTGCGCGGCCGCCTCGCGCGCGGCCCCCGCCGGATCTGCCGCCTGCAGCGGCGCGGCCAGCAGCGCCAGCAGGATCAGGCCCGCGCACCGGATCATGACAACAGGCTCTCCCCGGTCATCTCAGCCGGTTTTTCCAAACCCATCAGTTCCAGAATTGTCGGCGCCAGATCGGCCAGCCGCCCGTCCCGCAGTTGCGCGTCCTGCGGCCCGCCGACCAGCGCCACAGGCACCAGGTTGAGCGTATGCGCCGTGTGGGCGCCGCCGGTTTCCGGATCAACCATCACCTCGCAATTGCCGTGGTCGGCTGTGACGATCATCGCGCCGCCCGCCTTCTCCAGCGCCTGAACCACCTGGGCCAGCCCCTGGTCCACCGCCTCGCAGGCGCGGATCGCAGCCTGCAGATCGCCGGTGTGGCCGACCATATCGGGGTTGGCATAGTTGGTGACAATCAGGTCATAGCCCGCTTCAATCGCCTCGACGAATTTCGCCGTCACCTCCGGCGCCGACATCTCCGGCTGCAGATCATAGGTCGCCACATTGGGCGACTTCGGCATGTAGCGGTCCTCGCCCTCCTCCGGCTCCTCCTTGCCGCCGTTGAGGAAGAAGGTCACATGCGGGTATTTCTCGGTCTCGGCCAGGCGGAACTGGCGCTTGCCCTGCTTGGCGACCCAGGCGCCCAGCGTATTGACGATTTCGGCCTTGGGGTAGCAAGTGGTCATGTATTCCGTGTGGCTGCCGGAATATTCCACCATGCCCAAAAGCCCCGCCAGCCGGGGGCGTGCGCCGGTATCGAACTCTGCAAAGCCCGGCTCGCCGATGGCGCGCAGGATCTCGCGGGCACGGTCGGCGCGGAAATTGAGGCAGAAGAAACCGTCGCCATCCTGCACGCCCTCATATCCCGCCAGCACGGTGGCGGCGATGAACTCATCCGTCTCAGACTGGTTATAGGCATGGTCCACCGCACCATGGGCTGTCTGGCCGGGACGCCCCTTGGCATGGATCATCGCATCATAGGCCTCGCTGACCCGCTCCCAGCGGTTGTCGCGGTCCATCGCGAAATAGCGCCCGGTGACGGTGGCGATGCGCGCGGCTTCGGGCAGTTTTTCCTGCAGCCTGCGGAAGTGGCGGAAGGCCGATTTCGGCGCCACGTCGCGACCGTCGGTGATCGCATGCAGCCAGACCGGCACGCCGACATCCGTGATCGCCCTGACCGCCGCCAGGATGTGGCTGATATGGCCATGCACACCGCCATCCGAGACCAGCCCCATGAGATGCGCTGCGCCGCCGGTTTCCTTGAGGCGGGCAATGAAGTCCTGCAGCGCCGCGTTTTCAAAGAAGCTGCCGTCCTCAATCGCCAGGTCGATCTGCCCCAGGTCCATCGCCACCACCCGGCCCGCGCCGATATTGGTGTGGCCCACCTCAGAGTTGCCCATCTGCCCGGTCGGCAGGCCCACATCCGGGCCATGGGTGATCAGCTTGGCCATCGGGCAGGTCTTTGCGATCTGATCCAGGGTGGGCGTCTGCGCCAGATACGGCGCATTTGCGGCGCCCGGCTCGCCGCTGCCCCAGCCATCGAGAATGCACAGGACAACGGGTTTGGGTGCGGTCATGGGTCGGGCTCCGGGGCTGGGCAGGTTGGGCAAGGTTCGCAAGCCTTCTAGCGCCTTGCCGCGCCGGGGTGAACCAGCATTCCTGCCACAGTTGGCGTTATCAGGCGCGCGCACCCGGCAACGCTCCTTCATCTTTCCCCAAATACTCAGTTTCGGGCCGGCGCCCCGGCGGCCTGGGCATCAGCACAGGTACCCGCCGTGCCAGATCACTGCCAAGTGCCTCAGCCGGATAGTACCGCCCCAGAATTCCGGGTTGCAGCAGATCGGCATTGCCATCCAGAAAGGCATCCGTGTCCGTATAGTCCCCCGTTGCCATCCGCTCCGCCGCCAGGCTCAGGAAAGCCAGCGTCACCGTGGCATTGAATTTCTCCGGCACCCCGGCAGCCTCTGTCAGCCGGCGCAGGCCGCGGGCATAGATGGCCATGCCCTCGAACACTTCGTGGCGGCAGAGGATTTCATAGGCCACCCCCAGATGCGCCCGGTGGCTGAAGCCCTGCGGCTGCAGCGTGCCCGCAGCCAGTTCCGCGGCCATCACGGCATAGTCTGTGCGTTCGCTCATTGCGGATCCTCCGTCAGGCTGTGACTGTCGGCAGCGGTCAGGTCCAGCCCGTAAACCGCCCGCAGCGCTTCGATCTTGCTCAGGGTTTCTTCCGAGAACGGCGCCTTGCCCTCAAAGGCGTGCAGCGCCATGCCCTCGACCAGCTCCGCTACCGGGATATCCAGGTACTCCGCCAGCGCTTTCATGGTCTTCAGCAGCCGCACCTCCAGGCGCAGGCCGGTTTGAACACGGGTCACAGGTTTCATCACGCCCTCCTTTCAGAGGGTTGATATAAAGTGCTTCAACTTTGGTATCAAGGTACCAAGGTAAAAATGGCCACGCCCTGCCCCTTTCATCTTTCCCCAAATACTCAATTCCCCGGCCCGCCCTGCACGCCGCCGCCCATGTTCTGCGGCGTCAGCAGATGCCGGATCAGCGCCACCGGATGCGCCCGCAGGGACAGGCGCATGGCGACGTAATCCTCCACCACCTCCTCGCCCAGCCCCATCTGCGGCAGGTCCGCCTCCGGCTCATGGATCGCCTCACCGTCCAGCTCGCGGGCAAACAGCGGCAGCGGTTTGCGGGCGGTGATTGCCTTGGCGGCCCACAAGGCCTCGCGCCGGTTGAGGCCAAGGACGGCAAAGGCATCGGCTTCGGCCAGCCGCTCGATCACCGGCGGCGCGATGCCGGCCTTGCGCCAGACGTCCTCCACCTCGTGATAGCCGTTGCCGCGGGCGGCAGTCAGCCAGACGGCGTCCTCATCCCGCAGGCCCTTCACCTGCCGGAACCCCAGCCGCAGCGCCAGGCCGCCGTGGCCGTCCGGCTCCATCACGTTGTCCCAGTAGGAGTTGTTGATGCAGACCGGGCGCACCTCCACCCCGTGCTCGCGGGCATCACGCACGATCTGGGCAGGCGCGTAGAACCCCATCGGCTGCGCATTCAAGAGCGCGCAGGCAAAGATCCCCGGGTGGTGGCATTTGATCCAGGCCGAGGCATAGACCAGCAGCGCGAAACTGGCGGCATGGCTTTCGGGGAAGCCGTAGGAGCCGAAGCCCTCGATCTGGGAAAAGCAGCGTTCGGAGAACTCCGCGTCATAGCCGTTCTTCGCCATGCCGCGCAGGAACAGGCTGCGGAATTCGCTGACGTTGCCGTGTTTCTTGAAGGTCGCGAGCGACCGGCGCAGCCGGTCGGCCTGCTCCGGCGTGAAGCCCGCTCCGACGATGGCGATCTGCATCGCCTGCTCCTGAAACAGCGGCACGCCAAGGGTCTTGCCCAGCACCTCGCCCAGCGCGTCGGAGGGGAAATGCACCGGCTCCTCGCCATTGCGGCGGCGGATATAGGGATGCACCATGTCGCCCTGGATCGGGCCGGGGCGGACGATGGCGACCTCGATCACCAGGTCATAGAAATTGCGCGGCCGCATCCGGGGCAAGAAGTTCATCTGCGCCCGGCTTTCGACCTGAAACACACCCACACTGTCGGCCCGGCACAGCATGTTGTAGACTGCCGGGTCCTCCGGCGGCAGGGTGGCCAGGCTGTAGTCCAGCTGGTGGTGCTGCTGCATCAGATCAAACGCCTTGCGGATGCAGGTGAGCATCCCCAGAGACAGCACATCGACCTTGAGGATGCCCAGCGTGTCGATGTCATCCTTGTCCCAGCAGATCACCGTGCGCCCCTCCATGGTGGCGTTTTCAATGGGCACCAGCTCATCGAGCCGCCCTTGGGTGATGATGAAGCCGCCCACATGCTGGCTGAGGTGGCGCGGGAAGCCGATGATCTGCTCCACCAGCTGCAGGGTCAGCTGCAGGCGGCGGCTGTCCGGGTCCAGCCCGATCTCGCGCATCCGCTCCGCCTCCACCCCCTTGCTGCTGAAGAAGCCCCAGAGCTGCGAGGACATGGCCGAGATCGTGTCCTCTGTCAGCCCCATGGCGCGGCCCACCTCGCGGATGGCGCGCTTGCCGCGGTAGTGGATCACCGTGGCACAGAGGCCCGCGCGGTGGCGGCCGTAGCGTTCATAGATCCACTGGATCACCTCCTCGCGCCGCTCGTGTTCAAAATCGACATCGATATCGGGCGGCTCGTCGCGGGCTTCACTGACGAAACGTTCGAACACCATGGTGCCCAGTTCCGGGCTGACGGAGGTCACGCCCAGGCAGTAGCAGACCACCGAGTTTGCCGCCGAGCCGCGGCCCTGGCAGAGGATCCCGCGGGAGCGGGCAAAGGCGACGATGTCGCGCACGGTGAGGAAATAGGGGTCGTATTTCAGCTTGGCGATCAGGGCCAGCTCATGCTCCAGCAGCTGGCGCACCTTATCCGGCGCGCCGCCCGGGTAGCGCCAGCTGAGGCCCTCCTCGGCCAGCCGCCGCAGCCGCTGCGGCGGGGTTTCGCTCTCGCGCCCCTCGTCCGGGTAGTCATAGCGCAGTTCATCCAGAGAGAAGGTCAGCTGCTCCGCCAGACGGGCGGCATTGGCCACCGCCGCCTCGTGGCCGCGGAACAGGCGGTGCATTTCGGCCCCTGAGCGCAGGCGCTGCTCCGCGTTGGCCATGGCGGCGCGGCCCAGCTCCTCCACCTTGCAGCGCAGGCGGATGGCACTCAGCACATCGCCCAGACGGCGGCGGCTGCCGTGGTGCATCCTGGGCGCGGCGCTGGCCAGCGGTGGCAGGTTCAGATAGGTGGCAAGCTCTGCCAGCTGCGCAAAGCGCAGCCGGTCGCCGCCGTCATAGGCGGGGGCCATCAACAGGTGCATGCGGGCGCCAAAGCGGCGCGTCAGCGCGTCCATATGCGGCCCCCATCCATCCGCGCCGCCGGGCAAATGCTGCGCCTGCGGCAGCAGCAGCAGGTGGAGACCTTCCGCAAACTCCAGGAGGTCGGAGAGATGCAAGGTGCAGCTGCCCTTTTCCGCCCTCAGCCGCCCGGTTGAGAGCAGCCGGGTCAGGCTGCCCCAGCCGGTGCGGTTGACGGGCAGCACGATCACCTGCGGCGCATCGGTGAAGATCAGCTTTGCGGCCGGGATCAGCCGCACGGTTTCATAAACCGGGAAGGAGGCGGGTTGCGGAATATCTGCGGGGCGCGGCGGGCCGATGGGGGTGTGTGTGCGGTCCCAGGCCTGCCGCTCCCGCACCCGCCGCGCGATATCGCGGCATTCGGCATGGGCACGCACGATGCCCGCGACCGAGTTTTCGTCCGCGATGGCAAAAGCGCCAAGCCCCAGCTCCAGCGCGCGCGCCGCATATTCCTCCGGATGGGAGGCCCCGGTGAGGAAGGTAAAGTTCGAAAGGCAGGCGAATTCGGCAAACATGCCCCGCATGATATTCCCGTTTTGTTCTCATGTGGAGTCCTGCTGGACGGCCTGCGGCAAACGCCGCCCGCGCCGCGCGCCTGCGCGGCGCCACGCCCAACCGCCGAAAGGCATTTTCAATGCCTGCACGGCGGGCGGGAGCCCCCCGCTCCAATGCGGGATGCGCAAGATCCGGGTCGATTACCGCCGCGCAGACCGGCAGGGTGCTGACAGCAAAGGAGTTTCAGCATGACCAAGATCACAGCCCTGCCCACCGATGTTGTCCGCGCCCTGCAAGACGGCGGCACCGACGCCTATGGCCGCCCCCCGGAGCGCGCCGTCTCGGACGGCGGCGGCAACCCCTGCCGCCATTGCCTGAAATACATCCCCGAAGGCGCAGAGATGCTGATCCTCGCCCACCGCCCCTTCCCCGAGGCACAGCCCTATGCCGAGACCGGGCCGGTCTTCCTGTGCGCCAGCCATTGCGATCGGCATGAAGGGAGGGAATTGCCGGAGATGCTGACCGGCTCGCCCGACTACCTGATCAAGGGCTACTGCGCGGAGGACCGCATCGTCTATGGCACCGGCATTGTGATCCCGCAGCCGGAAATGATGGCGCAGGCCGGAAAGATCCTGGAGGATGAGCGGGTTGCCTACGTCCATATACGGTCGTCGCGCAACAACTGCTATCAGGCGCGGATTGACCGGGGGTGACCAAAGAGCGGAGGGCGGCGGCGGCGTCTCACTCCGTCAGCCAATGGCAGCACTGAGCCCACAGCAGTCATTGACCACCAGGCCTACCTTCGCGTGTGCTTTGGTCCGCGAACGGTGCTAAGCGGCCATTGAAAGCTCTATCAGGGAAGGTCAGCCGAGCCTGACGGAGCTGCCGTTCGGAGGGGCGAGCAATGATCGGTCCCAGGTCAAAGCGGACTGGCTCCACCACGAGTGCAGAACAGGTGGATACTGACAAATAGGGCGGTTAATTGTTAAGAATGGACACTACGAAAGGCTAGCGCAGAGGTTAAGCTTGGTGAAGCAACTTTTTGGGTTTTTGTTGGAGCCTTCCGCAGCCCATACGAGGTGGGCCTTTTTGGCGCTGGCTATTATGTCTGATCAGGTGGCTTTCTATGCCCTAGCGCTTGTGATGATATTCTTGGTATTGCCGACGATTTTCCGGGTCGTTCACCTATCTAGTGCGGTCGGCTCACTGGAAGTGCTTGCACAGCGAATGCGTGAAAGTGCTCCCACTCCTTGGCTAAAGATCAAGCCTTATTCTCGGGGCGACCTCATCAATAAATTTGGATTCACCCAATATAGCGTTCCTTTCAATGGAAACGGGAGCTTATTTCTAATTAAAAAGGTGGGGTCGGTGGATATGAATCACTATTGTTACATAAGCACTCTATCGAATGTTTATGTAGAGACGGTAAATGCCGATGTTGATTTTGAAACTCTTCCTGCTGCACAAAAATTCATGATCTATCATGAGCTTGCCCACTCGTCCTTTTTGGGCGCCGAATACTGGGTTGCGCAGCGCGCGGAGCTTCTTTTTGTTCCAATAACGCTGGGGCTTCTAGTTGTCTTCTTGCACCAAGATGTGTCTTCGTTCCTCTTGGCACCTGTCGCTGTTCTCGCGTTTTTTGTCATGTACCATGCAACGCGGGTCTACCGAAATACGACCTCCGAACAGGTTGCAGACCGACTGGCCTTGCGCTGGATATGCCGGGAAGATCCGGAGCAGGCCATTCGGATTGGTCAAATGAAAATCCGTCGCTGGGACGCCTTTCTTGAAAGCAACGCGAGAATGAGGCGGATGGACCGGCACCTCGCCATTGAGAGGCGAAAAGCTATGGATCATCTCGTCAGGACGATCCAGGATTGGCGGGACGGAAAGACAACAATTGATCCCGACAGGATAGCTTGGCCGCTGCGCTTGCCCTTCCATTTCCTTCTGGCGGTAGTTTCCCTGTCTCTTATACTGTTTTGGAGCAGCGCGCCGTCCCCAGAACAAACAGCGGCGCTAAGTTGGCTCGTCGGAACTGGATTATTGCTTCTTATGATGGTCGGGACGTTCTACACGGTGAAGCAAATACGCTTGGATGCGTATATCCAGTCGAGGCTTAAGGAGGTGAAGGAAGATGACGACATATCGTGACATATTACGGGCCGTCGATGCAGAACTCGACGAATGGATACCCCAACCGGTCCTTGACGATGCCGTCCGGGCCGTCGAGGCTGATGGCGACCTTCGGGCCTATGTTGCCGATAATTCCTCACATATGCCGGATGTAGCCCCCTATTCCGGGTACGACTTATACTCATCTCTAGTTGCAATTCTCGTGACCGCGAAGGCAGTTTGGAGCATGGTGACGTTCGCCGACAAGGTATCGAACTTGGCTCTCGATCACAACGCGAAGCTTGCCATTGCCGAGAAGGTTGTCCTGCGTTTAAGGCAGGCAGGCATGAACTACCCTGCGGATAAGGTCCAGATATGGGTCGACGATATCTTGGAGAAACTAACTAATCCCGAGTGACTTCGTTTCTTCGTCGTTTCCGGGCGATGGCGCGCTCACCCGCACCTTTGTAACCGGGGTCATTCAAATGTAATTCTGGTTACCTTTTGGACAGCGCCAAATGGGGCTTTCGGTGCATTGCAGACCTCAGTGCAGCGCGCAGCATCGGTCAAACTGGGCTCGATCCGGCCGCCCGTTGCGGTGAGCACCGACGGCCCTCTAGAGCCCTATGCGGACCTTGGGTAGCGGCTACAAAGCCCGCCCTGTTGTGAAAGAAAAGGTTGTCATTGAATGTCCGCTCTTCGGAAGGATCCAAAGCCCTCCTTTTGTGGATTATTGACGGTGCATAACCACTACCTCAATTAAACTCACCTATTAAGGGAGTGAGAAAAACCCCGCTCCCCTTATCATCTAGGCGATGATCCCTGCGGGCGCACGCCGCAAGCGCCCGCAGGTCTCCTTTGCTGAAGTCAGCCGCCCCGAGTTGATCAGTTCTTCATCAGAGCTACCTAGAATAAACTTCATGGTAACATGGAGTTGCAACCCGTGAATTAACCAGTTAGGGGTTTAAGTGTCCCCAGGGGTTGCGCTCCTTTTCTGGATGGCTTTCGACCATGCAACTCAAGGCTGCGATCTTCACCCTTATCCTTGCCGCACCGATACTACCATTTTCACAGTTTGAACTACATCAAAAGTCAAGGATCCTTTGGTGCATGAACCCTACTCGCTCGGTCGTTTAGAGTGAAAACTCTGTTTCGAACCCATTTGACGCGCGAGAGACAAGCAGACTGAGGTCAACTTCACACAAGCAGTTTGCCTGAAGCATTCCGCAATCTGATTACGGGTCGTCAAATTCCTCCCCCGTGAAAAGTCAATAAAGCTGCACTATTTTAAGGTTACATTTTGTGGTAGTCTTGGTTGTGTCGACCGAGGTTGGCTCGCCAGAAAACTTTAATCTGATCTCGAGTTGAACGAACACAGTGTACTTTAATGAGACTCGATGTGTGTTAGGAGTCTGAGTTCAGAAATGGTTGATCTACTAAGAGCAATGGAAATCTCGTACACGCTTGACACAGTCAGGTATCCTCGCGGGAAAAATCTCGACATTTGGATTGATGAGGTAGAAGACATTTTACGTCTCACCTTGCCAAGCGAATCCAAGCTTTTGCTACGACTAAGTGACATTAGAGATGAGGTAAACAAAGAGGGCCCACAAGTTTCATTCAGCGAGGACTCTCCTTGGCTAATCAAGATTACTTCTCAGGTATCAGACCTAATTGACATCGCTCAAATGCGCCTAAAACTCAACACTGATCAGGTAAGCGGGCAACAGCTTGATCGTATTGTTCGGAGCACCTTTCATGAGCAATTTATCGATAGCTGGCCGCTTCGGGCCATGTTTTTAATTACAATAATCGCTGCAGTCGTGACATTCGGAGGATCTTTGTTGACCTCCATCGATGTCAAAAATGGCCGCGAAGAAATCACGCAACAATTGGAGAGATTCGATAACACCATTAAGACGCAGGAAAAAGAGTTTGCAGACCTTCTTGAAGAATCCCTGCGAAGCGCAACGAACGAAGCCAACTTAGCCACATTGAGAATTCAAGAGATCTTAAGGGCGGTACGGGAAAAGGTAGGCGATCAAGATCACTCTTTTGCGCAGGAAATACACGCTGCGCGTGCCAACCTCCAATCAATACAAGCAGAGTTGGAGGGATTGGAAAGCCTTGTGGTGTCCAGCAAAGGTGAAATACAAGAAAAGTTGGAAATCGCAAATAAAGAGGTCGTTTCATTTGCTACCCTTGCAAACCAGAGGCTCGAAGAACTTCAATTTGAGATGAGTGAGGTTGACGAAAAATCCACCTCGAATGCAACTAAGCTCTCCAAAATACTCCCCCCCAAAGTTACACAATTCCTTGAAAGCGAAGTAAAATGGAAAGATATGCTTTTGACCATTGCGGCTTTGACCTTTATTGGGTTCAGCATCCTCCTCTTGTGGCACACATTCAGAAAAATACTTAGAACACTCTCCACTTCCAGTTCTTGAGATCCATTATAGGTTGAGTTCGGTTGTCAGAATATCATGCGGTCAACAGCCTAACTGCAGGAAGCAACAAGGATTTCCTGCAAAAATGTGCAGACGAGATACCCGTTTTAGTCTGCATTTCCTTTAGCTCCGTGACTATCGAGTTGTCGAGATGCCCTTTGAAGAACTATTGACCAAGCTAGGCATTGGATCAGCCTTAGCGATTGTTTTGTTCCCGCTGTGGAAGGGAGATGATTTTTTCTCCGAAACCTTTAGAGACGATGTGAAGGATTGGCTCTTAAATATCCGCGCCCCAAAAAACAACTTCGCGGTACAGATCTCCCTTGGAATTTTCAACAAAATTTTTGGCTCTAAATTAATCTCGCTCAGGTCACTGATGGCATCCGCTGCACTAACAACTTTTTTTTCCGCTTGGGCTGTAGCGTGGTTGACCGGCAGCAGGTTCCATATGCATCTACTGTCAACCCATCTACCCATAATAATTGCGTGCGGATACTGCTCCCAAGTTTGGACGCGTATGGCGATGAAACTAGCCTCACAACTCAAAAGTTCAGTTTGTATTTTCGGAATTCTAGTTGTTGACTATTTTGTTGCAACACTTCTCGCAACTCTACCACTGTTACTCGTTGGGTTTCACACTTACCTCAATGCCTTGCCTTCTCTGATAAAGGCAAGCGCCTTGCTTCCTATAGGACTTATTTTCGGGCACACACACGCGACCAGCTTTTTATTTGACGTAACATCGGCATACTGGCTACCTGTAGTAGCCACTTGGTTCTCATCGCTGATCTACTCAGCTATGGTTTGGGGGGCATTCTTAGGATCCCTAACAGCAAAACTTGCAAATCGCCTAAATCACCTTCACTCGATTGCAACATACATATTACCCATCGACAAAACCCCAATTCGCTCCATTGGCATATCCCTACTTGCTCTCTCCATCTTGTCAATTTTATCAAGATCCGTCCTTCTGGAATTGAATTTAATACCCATCTTTTCCCCTCCTGGAGAGGATGCAATATACGTTGATTAAATTGCCTTAGCATCTAAATCGGCCAAGTGAAGCATTCCAACTCATTGCGATCTGACCCTGAGCCGCACTGAGTTTTTCGAGGCGTCAACTCCCAAGTAGAAGGCTTGTTGGAGAGATATCGATATGAACAAAAGATTGGTAATGCCTTTGTAAAGAATAGGGCTTCAGCCTTACCAGGGCTACGAGTGCACCCGCGTTGGCACGTCTGGATTGCAAGACCGGTTGCGTGGGCTGGGTAGTACAGTCGCAACGTCTGATCGATGCTATCGTCGCGTCAGATGAAGCGCCAGCGGCGGCGATTTTAGAAGGTCTGAGGGAGTTCCAGGCGCCCGCCGCTGACGCGCCTCCGATAGCCGACTAGAGGTAGAATTTCCCCTCTACCGAAAACCCGTTCGGTTCTCCCCACGCTACGGCTTCCACATCTGCGCGACTGTCGTTGGCGCATGAGGCCTAAGGCCGTTGGATGTTTGCAGCCATGCGCCGTCTTTGCGTTCTATCCAGGCAGACGTATAGAAGACCATCTTGTGAGCGTGTTCAAGCAAGGGAGGGTGGGTAAAGAAGTTAAGCCATTTTTAAAGCGCAATGCTCTTGAGCATTCTTAGTGCTTTAGCCAACTGGAAACCTAGGAGACATTGAGGTTAATTGCCTTGACCGAAACGCTGATCTACCTAAACTTAGGTTGCCTTCCGGTGACGTAAGACACTTGAGGAGGCTCGCAATTACCGCGTTGTCTAGTGCTGCGCAGGAGGATTAAATGAATATTTTCGCATGCTCTCTCTACATGATTTTTGCCAGCTCACTTTCGGCGGCGGCTTGCCAAAACAACTTAAATTTGAACATACCGACAAATGATCCCGATGATATTGCAAGCGCAGAAATGTTTAAGAGTGTCGTAGAAGAAAGAACAGGAGGAGCAACTTGCGTTCAACTTTTTCCGGCATCGACACTGTATTCATCGACGCATGCCTTGGCTGCCCTACAGCAGGGACAGCTGGATATTTCAATTGTTCCGGCAAACCGTCTGGCCAAGATCAGTCGGGGTATGAAAATATTTCAAGCCCCCTTCTTATTTAATGATCCCGATACAGTGCACGAATTCATGATGGATTCGTCAAGCTCTATAATTATGCAGCCTATTTTGGACAACGGTCTGGTTCCGCTTACCTTCTGGTCAGCAAACGCCGCACAACTCTACTCGGAAAAACCAATTCAACGAATGGAAGACCTAGCTGGTGCAACCGTCAGGGTTATGGGTGCTAGCGGTCTTGAAGGTATGGCGGACAGTATGGATTTTTCAGTGTCCAGAGCCGCTTGGAGCGCATTTTCAGAAGAGCTTAGCAAAGGAGATTTTTCAACGTTTGAGACAACCCTTGCGCCGGACAGGGTATACGGTTTGGCTGGTTCTGAGTTATCTGTAACCGCAACCAACCATTCCTATGACGCCAATTTTCTCTTGATGAATAGAAATGTTTTGTATGCTTTGGATGAGGCGACACGAGAGATTGTGCTCGATGCCGGAGCACTTAGTGGGAGCGACCGCAAGAAGAGAGGTTGCACGAAAAAAAGTTCTAGTATGGAAATTGCCGAGGCCAATGGTCTAGCAATAGCGACACTCGCAGATAGAGACTATCAAAAAATCCAAGAGCACGCTTCGCGGAAATGGGGTCAGTTCATCGATACCGACATCTTAGCAGCCGCCGTTGCCTTTTGCCCCGAATGCTCTGGAACTGCACCTCGACCAAAACCTAAGTGCAAGAAGTAAGTCAGATGACACCAGATGATGAAGGGGTTGAGGCAAAAAAAAATGGTTGGAAGCTAAAGCGTGAAATTGATCTGTTTACTTTCCCGTCTCTTTTTCTGTCGGTTTTAGCTGTTGGCGGCGTTTTTCTTGCCTTTTTCTCCAATCCCGAGACCAAATACATAGACAATAGATGGTTGGTTCTAGTTAAACACAAGTTTGACTCTGGAGATGTGGTGGTAAAGGCCGCAAAATCAAATGGATATTTGAACCTAAACAGGGGTAACAAGTCCGATGCGCTTGTATGGGAAAATGTCGACATAAAGGTTGGCGGATGCACCATTATTTTGGAGTGGAAGGAGACTGGTGTTTGGGCAGGCGATGAGCGGAGTTTTTCCTTCAAAGACACGAAAGGCGAGGCCAATCTCCCGCGAGAAGTAAAAAGCGGCGAAGTAGTCGCACACGACACGCATTATCACCCCCTAAATGTGGAAGCTTCCAACAACGCGTCAGAAAACTGTGATGACAGCGGCTCAAGCCTAAAGTGGTCCAATTTTTCTGATTTGGTTAAGGAAAACAAAAGGGTAACAGCATCAATCTATGCTGAGTTCTTGAATGAGGGTCTCAAAGAGATGGCTACGTGTGTTTTTTCGGTCGAAGACGATGACAGATTTTTTTCCGACCCAAACGGAGTGTGGTTTGAGTTTGCGTGTGACTAGCATCTTGATGCTCTTCAATCTTGGGTGCTTCGCTGGCCAAGCCATAACAACTCTATAAGTTTGGGCTCCCTCCTGCCATCTGCCGTTACGAGCACTGACGGCCCGTTGAGCCCATTGCAGTCCTTGGTTGCCCGTCAGCTCTTCGCATGTGCAGTACGACGCAGACCACGCCAAGCCGACGTTCAGCACTCGGCAGGAGGAGATGGGCCGCTAACCGGCACCCTTTAACTTCCTGGTCAAGACGAGCCAGATGTAGCGACCCCAATCCGTCCGTCAAACAAGACACCCTCTCCCGGCAAGTGCCGGGAGGGATTTACTGGAGCCGTTACAGCTTTGTCAGATGAAGATGATGTCTGTTTCTGCTACATCCATGCTGCTCAAGCCGGTTAGCATAATGACTGTCGCAACTGATGGGTCTGTGAAGCTGATTTGCAGGTCATTACCGGTATCTGCAAGTGCAAGATCCGTGAAATTAGTACCCTCCGGCAGTCCGGCAGAGCTGATTTCAATCAGGTCCACACCGGCTTCAAAGCCATTGACTGTGTCTGTGCCGGTCGAAGCGCCGAACACAAATGTGTCCTCCCCGCTGCCGCCGGTGAGGATGTCATCTCCGTTGCCACCGTCGAGCCTGTCGTCACCGCCTCCGCCATAAATGGTGTCAGCGCCTTCAAGCCCCAATATGGTTTCCCCTGCCGCGCTACCCATGAATAGATCATCCCCGGTGCTGAGGACAGTGTCTTGGACCGTTGGCGGAGACAGGAGGACTTGAGAGTAAATTCCTTTACTTTCTTCCCAAGTCACAACCAAATGGCCGCTTGATAGCTGATCAAGATCGGAAATGAAGTTCGCACCATTTGATGTTTCTATAGTCACAACGTCTGTCAGCGCATTGCCAGCCTCGTCAAACGACTGCACATAAAGATCGCCGTTCCTCTTGTGCCAGGCTACTGCGACCCCTCCACTGGAAAGTGCAATTGCCTGCCATTCTGCACCCATGTCAGTCATTGCTGCGCCGGTTGCCAATATTCCCTCGCCTCCCGAGGATGTGCCGTCGCCATAGAATTTTTGAAAACGCAGCTGATCTGGTGAGCCATCATGCTTCCACAGAACCATGAAGCCACCATTTTCCAGTGCAACCATGCGCGAATGCTCCTGATCATCTGCGGTGGTTGTGTTCACATGGAACTCGCTGACAATTGGCGCACCGTTGGCATCATAAATCTGACCGTATATTCCACCAGCAGAGTCACTGACTACTACGCCTTGAGAGAACCCTTTGGTTGCGGTCCAAGTCACCACGTAGCCTCCGCCATTCAATGCCAGGATTTCTGGATCCGTCTGGTTGTAATACGCAGGATCGGGCACTCGTACTGGGCCAGTCAGCGGGTTTCCGGCGGCATCAGTATGAATCTCGGGTGTCCCATCAGCCTCAAACTGCTGAAGGTACACGCTACGATTGCTGCTGGAGCCATGGTATTCGTACCAGACGATAGCATAGCCACCGCCCTCAAGAGCAGCAATATCGGCTGTTTTGGAGTAAGCGGCGGTGCTGTTAGGGTTGACGGCAATTTCATCCCCGAGTTTGCCGTCTGCATTGACCCGCTGGGCATAGATATCACCACGTCCATTGGTCCGGCTGGTGCCTGACATCCAGGTCACCAAAACGCTTCCATCTTCCAGGGTAACCGCTTCCGGGCTGGTCTGGTTATCAGCTGTTGTTGTGTTGATCTGGAAGATCGGCCCGACTTCATTGCCGACCGTATCATAGCGCTGGCCCCAGATGCCGGTGCCGTCACCATCACTGGAGGCCCACACTAGCGTCCGTCCGCCATCCTGCTGCGCTGCAGAGGACGGGTCATAGGCATCCAAAATGGTAGGAAGCAGCTCCACCGGGCCGTCCCCTACTAAGCTAGTCGGCGGCGCATCCAGGGTCTGGGTGTGGATTTCCTGAGCCTGCTCGGCTTCCCAGGTGACCATCAGGCGGCCATCCGACAGCTGGTCCAGATCGACCCCGAAGGCATAGCCACCGCCGGTGCCGTTCTCGGTCGGTATCAGCGTCTCCGCTGTGAGCGCATTGCCGTCAAGATCAAAGCTCTGAACGTAAAGGTCGGCATGGGTGTTCTGCCAGGCCACGGCAATGCCGCCGCCGGACAGCGGAATGACGGTCCAGTTTTCATCGCTGCTGGAAAGCGTGCCCAATTGACCGTCTG
>NZ_JBSWYB010000031.1:0-56057 GCF_056160905.1 Leisingera sp. ABD4_442
GCCCCGGAGGGGGCAGGCCGCCGGGCCCAAAATCCGGAGGATGCCCGGCCGCAGGCCAAGCGTCCTGCGGGTGCGGGAGTTCCCCGCAGCCCTTCTGATAATGGGGTCAGGCGGCCTTGCTGGCACCGGCCATCTTGGCCTGCACCGTGGCAACCGCAACTTCTGCCGGGCTGACATCCGCCGCCTGGGCCTGGGTCAGGATCGCCGCCATGGTTTCATCCAGCGCTTGCAGCTTCTTGGCGACGAAGCCCTCACGGTCCTTGATCTTCTGGATCTCGGTCGCGACGTTGATGATGCCGCCGCCGTTGGCCACGAAATCGGGCGCGTAAAGAATGCCGCGGGCGTGCAGCGCCGCGCCGTCCCCGGCCGTGGCCAGCTGGTTGTTGGCGCCGCCCGCGACGATATCCGCCTTCAGCTGCGGGATGGTGCGGGTGTTCAGGATGCCGCCGATGGCGCAGGGAGCAAAAACGTCTGCCTCGGCGCTGTAGATCCCTTCCAGGGGCACTGCCTTGGCACCGAATTCGGCAACTGCCTGTTCGACACGGGCCGCGTCGATGTCGGTGACCACCAGCTTGGCGCCGGCCTCGTGCAGGAACTGGCAGAGATACCAGCCCACGTGCCCCAGGCCCTGAACCGACACGGTGACGCGGTCCAGTTCGCGGCTGCCATGCTTGTGGGCGCGGGCGGTTCGGATTGCGTTGAAGATGCCGCGCGCAGTGACTGGCGAGGGGTCGCCGCTGGCGAACTCACCATCCGCGAGGCCGGCCACGAACCGGGTTTCCTCGGCCAGGATGCCCATGTCGGCCGGGCTCATGCCCATGTCTTCGGCTGTGAAATAGCGGCCGTCCAGCCCTTCGATGGCGCGGGCAAAGGCGCGCAGCAGCTCTGGCGACTTGTCCTTGGCCGGATCGCCGATGATCACCGCCTTGCCGCCGCCGAGCGTCAGCCCAGCCGCCGCGTTCTTGTAGGTCATGCCTTCGCTGAGCCGCATGACGTCTGTCAGGGCCTCGTCCTCGCTGGCGTAGGGGCGCATGCGCAGGCCCCCGGCTGCCGGGCCCAGCCGGGTGGAATGCACGGCGATAAAGCCCAGGAGGCCAGCGGATGGCTCCTCGACGCGGTAAATCTCTTCGTGGGTGTCTGATGCGACGGCCGTCACTGTCATTGGGAATGTTCCTCCTCAGCCTTCATTCAGGATACTGGCCCGGCGGCGCGGATTTTCACTAAAAACCGGAGGTGAAATTGTATGATTTGGCGAAAAGCTCTAAAGGTTGGCGAAATAATAGAGGTAATCGCCATGGATTCGATTGACCGCAAGATTGTGGCCGCGCTGCAGCGCAACGGCCGGCTGAAGATTTCCGAACTGTCGGAGATGGTCGGCCTGTCGCCCACCCCCTGCGCCCGGCGGGTGGCGAACCTGGAGGACAGCGGCGTGATCAGCGGCTATTCGGCGCGGGTGGATCAGGCCAAGCTGGGGCTGCCGGTGACAATCTTTGTCGCGGTGGAGCTGGAGCGGCAGTCGGCCGAGGCGCTGCAGGCGTTTGAAGCAGCAGTGCGCAAGTTCGACCAGGTGATGGAATGCTATCTGATGACCGGCACACGGGACATCCTGCTGCGGGTGGTGGCCGAGGATCTGCCGGATTTCGACCGCTTTCTGGAGGACCGGCTGATGCGGGTTCCGGGCATTCGCAACACCCGGTCCAGCTTTACCCTGCGGACCATGATCCGGCGCGAGGCGCTGCCGGATTGCTAGGATCAGGATCCTAACAGGTTCACGGCGGCGGAGGTTTTGTGCTATCCTCTGTGGACAGGACAAGCCCGTCCGCCCGCCGCCCGGCTTTCTTCAGGGGCGGATCAAGGGGCAGGCGCCGGGCGCAATAACAGGTGGAATGGGGCATAAGATGGCACGAGCAACCAGCAAGAGCAGCACGGCTGCGCGCAAAACCGGGGCGCGCAAGGCAACCAGCCGCAAGACGGGCACATTGAGCGCGGGAGCAAAACCCGCAGCTGCGGCAGCTGCCAAGCCGCAGTCTAGGATAACCCCGGTGCAAAAGGCGCCTGAGACCGCAGCTGCGGCGCCGGCGCCGGTAGTTGTTGCCGCAGCGGCGCCAGTGGTGTCTGCCCCTGAGCTGGCCAAGAAAGAACTGATTGAAATGGCCGTGGAGCGCAGCGGTGTTAAGAAGAAGGACGCCAAGCCGGTGGTGGAAGCGGTACTGGCCGCGCTGGGGGAGGCCGTGGCTGAGGGCCGGGAGCTGAACCTGAAGCCCTTCGGGAAGATGCGCATCAACCGCAGCCAGGAGCGCAGCAACGGTACAGTCTATGTCTGCAAGCTGCGCCAGCCCGCGGCGGCGCCGGAAGCCGCCAAAGAAAATGCCGGGGAGGGCGAAAAATCTTCCAATGACCCTCTTGCAGAGGCTGCGGCTGACAGTTAAAAGCCTGCCTCACGGGTGATTAGCTCAGTGGTAGAGCGCTTCGTTCACATCGAAGATGTCAGGAGTTCAAATCTCTTATCACCCACCATCATTTTGGAAAGGCGCTCCCTGAACAGGTTGAGCGCCTTTTCTCTTTTCCGGGGTTCCGCTGTGCGGCTGGTGCCGTTACCACTTTGCCTGAGGAACCGGGCAGGGGGCATCTGATGCAATTTCCGAAAATCTGGCTGCTGCGGCATGGGCAGACCGAATGGAATGCTGAACACCGCATTCAGGGGCAGCTGGAATCACCGCTGTCGGCGCTGGGGATCGAACACGCCCGCCGCCAGGCAGAGCTGATGGCGCCGG
Source organism: Leisingera sp. ABD4_442 (assembly GCF_056160905.1). NCBI lineage: Bacteria > Pseudomonadati > Pseudomonadota > Alphaproteobacteria > Rhodobacterales > Roseobacteraceae > Leisingera > Leisingera sp. ABD4_442. The sequence goes on from NZ_JBSWYB010000031.1 coordinate 2,775, forward strand.
TTATGGCGCAGCGGCCTGCCTGTTTTGCCTCGCCGCTGGGGCGGGCGCAGCAGACCGCCGATATCGCGCTGGGCGGCGCGCCTTTTGCGACCGACCCGCGCCTGGCTGAGGCTTATGCAGGCGACTTTCAGGGCATGACCCTGGAGGAGGTGGCGGCAAAGTACCCGCAGATCCATGGCGCCAACCCGCGCAATCTGGATCTGTTCTGCGAAGCGCCGGGCGGCGAAGGCTATACCAGTTTCCACGGCCGCATTCTGGAGTTCATGCAATCGCTGAGCGGCCCGTCGGTGGTGGTGGCGCATGGGCTGCTGGGGCAGGTGATGCGCGGCATCGTCTGCGGGCTGAGCCGGGACCGTATGGCGGCGCTGCCGAACGGGCAGGGCTGCGTCTATGTGCTGGAAAACGGAGTGGAAACTGTTTTGGAATGAGCCGGGCGCGGCGGAAAAAAATTTCTGATTTTCCTCTTGCGCTGCCCGGCGGCTTTGTCTAAATCCCCGCTCATCGGGTCGTTAGCTCAGTTGGTAGAGCGCTTCGTTTACACCGAAGATGTCGGGAGTTCGAGCCTCTCACGACCCACCATTCAACCCCTTGAAATCATTAGGTTTGACGCTCTGTCGACTGCGGATCTGCGAAGCGCACAGCGGTTCCATGAACCTAGTTTGCTTTCCTGAAGTTCATGAAATCCAGCACCTCGGCCGCGTCCTGCATCTGATCAGGCAGGAATCGGGCATAGGTTTTGAACGTGATTTGCACGTTGCTGTGGCCCAGGTACTGCGAAACCTTTTCAATCGGGATGCCTGCGCCCAGCAGGTGGACGGCAGCCGTGTGGCGAAGCTCGTGGATTGTGACGTGACCGATGCCCGCGCGCTCGATGGCATTTGACACGCCCTTACGGATGCTCTTAACCGGGCCGCCGGCATACTCGATCACATAATCGCTCAGCGCGGCATCGCTCGCGGTCTGCAGCGCTGCGCGGGTGCTGGCGTTCATTGGGACAACCGCGCGGCCTTTTCTGGTGGCGCCGTCCTCTTTGCGGAGGTTGATCACACCGCGCTCCAGGTCGATCCGGTCCCAAGTGAGGTCAAGGACCGCGCCGACGCGGGCCGCAGTGCCCAGTAGCAGGATCAAGGCGAGGCGAATGTGCGGGTCGTGCGCGGCGCTGATCAGCGCGCGGATTTCCTTGGTGTTCAGGATTCGCTTATCGCTGTCGGGCTTGGCCGGCCGCCAGATGTGGGGAGTGGCGCCCTCGAACATGCGAGCTTTCTTCCCGAAATTCAGCGCACTCTGGAGGTGCCCTAACTCGGTCCAAATCGACCCCTGTTTTTTCCCAGCTGCAAGGCGCTCGCGCTGGTAGGCCTGGCAAAGGGGCTTGTCGATATCCTGCGGCAGGAAGGGGCCGAAGTGGGGGAGGATAGCCTTACCCGTGTAGCCCATCGTTTTCGCCGTGGGCTTGTCCCCCAAGTCTGTAACGTAGGCGTCCCAGATCTGCTGCACTGTTGCGCCCCGGGGCATGGACTTGAAGGTCTCACGCCGGAAAACATCTACTGCCTCGGCTTCCGCTTCCTTTCGGGTGCGTGCCGCAAGCTGATACCGCTTTCGTTTTCCAGTTTCAGGGTCGTCCCAGTAGACGCAGAGGCCGCCGCGGAGGCGTCCGATGTTGATGTCTGGCATTCGAATTCCTCAACTGCGGATTGGGGGAAGCGGTACATTTTCCCGACGCGGAAATAACGGATCTTTTGGTTGCGTGCCAGTTCGCGCACGCTTTCGGCGGAGCAGCCCCAGCGTTCGGCCAGGGTGTCCGCAGAGAATGGGCGGGCTTGCTCCATCTATTTCACCTCCTGTAGTGCGGCGTTTTGATCTTCTGCCGAAGCGGGCACGGCCAGGGCTTGCTCCATGCGCTTCAGGGCCTTTCCGGCCTGCTTGGCGCCCGATGGGTCGAACTGGTTCCGGCTTTCAAGGATGCGCAGGTTCGTCTGCGCAATGCGGATTGCTGCCTCCAGCTGTGCCCGGGTCGGGGTGGTGGGAGCTGGCGGCGCGGCCTGTTCGTTGCGCTTCACATAGGCGAGGGCGATCACGCCGCACGCACCCATGGCGATGCCTGCAAAGAATTCGATCATGCGTTTCTCCAAGGGTTTAAACTGCGTCTTGAAAGCAACCGGGCGGGTATTGCGGCAAAGAGAGTGAACCAGGTCTGGCGGGTTTCTGGCAGGCCGCGGGGTGCGGCTGCTTCATGCTGGTTCGGGTGCCCGGTTGCTGTCAGGGCGCAGCGTTGATGCGATCCTGGGTGGCGGCGATCCAGTCGCGGTCTGAGCCGTACCATTCGACCCAGAGCTCGCGGTCGCGGTGGATGGCGATCTTGGTTGTGTCAAAGTCGCCCTGGTGGTGGCCGTCGCACAGCGGGATGGCTTCGTGATCCGGTACGCGCTCGTTGCCGTGGCGCTCGCAGATCGGGTGATGGGCTGTGGTCGGCGAAAGCTGAGTGAACCCGAAAGCTTCGCAAATACAGCAGGGTAGGGCGCGTACTTTGCGTAAATGCTCCGGGTTCGGTTTGGCCTTGGGCTGCTTGAGGCCAAGCGGGCCGCGGTTCATGATGTTCATTTCGCCACCTGCAGCCAGGGGTCAAAGCCCATCTCTGAAATGAAGCGCAGCTGCGCCTTGCGGAAGTACTGGGCAAACTCGCTCTCGTTCATCTTGCTGAAGGCCGTGGACTGCACACGGACCTCCCATTGCCCGGTCAGAGGGCTGAAATACTCATCGACATAGCCGCAGTACTTCTTGAGGTCGGCATGCAGGCGCTCGGTCGTGGGCCAGACGTCGCAATGCTCAATGGCGGTGTGCAGGCCAGCCCAGTAGGCGGAGTTGCGGGGCAGGCCGCGGCCTTTGCGAGGTTTGGCGGTCAGGACTTGCCCAGGCACCAGATCCTCCAGCATCGGCGCGCTGTGCCGGCCGTAGGGCTCCAGACCCCGAGGCGTCTTGATCAGCAGAATGTCGGGCGCCTTGTCCATCAGGCGACCTGCTCACTGGTGCTGAACGGATCATCCTCGGTCACCGCGTCGTCATCCTGCGCGGCAGCCTGATCAGCCTGCATGGCAATCTTCTGCAGCGCGTCGAGTTTGATCTCGGTGCCGGGCAGCAAACCGTTGACAACTTTGCGTGCCCAGTTGTCATTGGCTTTGACCTTCTCGCTGTTCCACCATGCGGTAAAAGCTTCCTTGCCGCGTTTCGCCGCTTTTTCAGCATCATGCAGGACGGCGTTGATTTCCTCGGCAGTCGGCTCGGCGGGCATCTGTTGCTCCTGCGGCGCTGCCAGCGGCTCAACCCTGTGCTGCTTCTTCTTGCCCCGGGTTTCAGCGAGAAAGAACGACTGCGGCGCCTCCATGTGCGAAAGGTGCGAGATGCGGATGCCGCCAACCTTCATGCCGCCGTACTTCACTTCTGGGTCGAGATAGAGCGTCATTGAGCGGCCGACATAAGCGGCGCTATCGTCACCCCAGACGCGGATCAGGAGCCGGCGCATGGTCTTGCAGGGCTTGAACGGCTTGCCGTTGTCGCCTTCGAACTGGATCCAGACGGGCTGGTCTTCGGAGGTGTTCACCCTTACGCTAGTCACGCGGATGGTGCGGTCGCCGCCAATCAGGTCATCGGCGTTCAGCTGGTCGGACTTGGCAGCGATGGTGTGCAGAATAGAGGTCACAGGATCATCCCTTCATAGTCGATACGTTCAGTAGGGGTGTAGACGGAGGCGTTCGCAGTGGCAGTGTGATAATCGGCGATGATGCCCTGCACGGTTTCCTCGAAGGCGCGGGCGGCCTCGGCAATGGCCGCCTGATAGTCAGGATCCGGCACGACGCGATGCACCATCATCGGCAGGCCGTGTGAGAAGCTGATGAAGTCGCACCAGTCCCGGCCGGATAGCAGCAGCCCGGCCTGCACCTGGGCCATGTACTCCTTGGGGATGCCTTCGCCACGCTCCCGGGCGTTGATGCTGGCGATGTGCAGATGCGGGTCGCGGCTCTTCACCTCGATCAATCCGTCAGCGCCGACCAGGCCGTCAGGCGAATAGCCGAAGTGCGAAAAGCGGTCATTGGTGATGAAGCCCACCTCGCTCACGGTGGCGTACTTCTTGGCATAGAGGTCGCGGGCAACTTCCTCGTCGATATGGCCGCGCAGCATCTTCTCGGAGGTGTAACCCTCTTCCTCCGGGATGCCGGTAATGCGCTGCACAGCGATCTTGTTCGCCAGGGCGCGGGTTTTGTCGTTGGCGGCCAGCTTGAGCGTCGGCGTCACGATCTCTTTGACTGTGCTTGCAGTCAGCACGCCGCAGCGCAGCTGGTGCCATTCATCGCTGCCTTGTTCTGCATTGTGCAGCTTCACGGGTGAAAACTGGTTCATGTCTCGCTCCTTTCAAAAAGCCCCCGACGGCGTTCTGCGGGCACAGATGCACCGCCGGGGAGAGTGGGGCGCCGGGACGTGTGACAGGGGCGCCCGTAGGGGAGTTCAGGGGTTCTGGTGCCACATGGTGCGCAGGGCCTCGGCGTGGCCGGTCAGCTGGGCACCAATGGAGAGGCCGCCGATTGCCATGCAGGCCCAGAAGAGGACGTGCATTGCGGTGTGGCGGCCGCGGCGCGGGCGCTGCAGGGCAGGGTGTGCCCATGTGCTTGTGCTGAAGTTGTGATCGAGCCCCCGGCGAGCCGTTCGTTGTGAGTGGTGGCGCTTGGTGGCGCCCGCCGGGGGCGAGCCTGCTTCCCTAAGGAGTGGCTCAACCTTGAGTTTAACTTGTTCCATGGAAATCACTCAGCTGCAATAGCCAAAAGCGGCTCAGCTGCGCGGAGGAGGGCGGCAGCGTCAAACTTGGCGTCCTCGTCATCGTAGATGTTCTCGAACTCGGTCAGTTCCTCAGGGAAAGCCTCTTCCTCGAAATAGGCCTCGATGCGGGTCACCTCTGCTTTCCCGAAGCGCAGGACCAGCTCGTCGCGGCTGTAGAGCATGTCATCGACCAGGGCGAAGGCGATGGAAGCGTATGCTTCCCAGCCGCCGGCCTCACCGGTTTCCGGGTCAGCCGGTACGCGGGAAGCGGTCCAGCAGAACTCGGCGGAACCCCCGAAGTCCTCGCCGCTGCGATCCGTCAGTTCGATTTCCTTGAAGGCCGTGCTGTGCATCTCGGTTCTCCCTTTGCTTGGGAGTAAGATTGCACGCAATAGCGTGCGCGTCAACTAAAAATGAACGCAAAAGCGTGCACTCACTTTCCGGTCCTGCAGAATCGCCTTTCCTCTTTGGCAAACACCAGCGCAGCGTGCGCGCAAAGAAAAAAGCCCACCGGAGCGGGGTTAGGGACTAAGAGGGGGCAAGATAGAGGGGGCTTCGCTTGGGAATGGGCGAGACCGACGAGGCCGGGACGGAACCGCCGTTCGCCGCTCACGCAGCATAGACAGCGAGGAGTGGCAGCTTTGCTGCAGGTTGCGAACTTTGCAGAGTCTGACCTTCGCCTTGGGCACATGGAGCACCACCCACTCCCGAAGCAGACGTTCGAAAGGTGACTGGACCTCCTACCTTGCTACAGGTTCTACGGTCGGCAGTTCTACGCATCGCAGATCTTGAAGCAGCATCGACTTCGACTGCCTTGGCTCTCTGATGGTCAGCTTTCGGGAAGGGGAAGTCCGCTCCAATCCCGATTTGTGCCACAAAGCCGTTTCAAGGTAGAAAGTCGTGAGAGTGCGGTGAAAGGTCGACAGTTATGCAGTGCATTTTTTGTCATAATAAAGCTAACAGTAGAGAGCACATTTGGGGTGCTTGGCTTCGAAAGGTGTATCCAGTAGCTGATGAAGTTCCCAAACCTTCGCACATAGAAGACCGCAATGGTAAAGATGGAAAACTAGTACCTGCGAGAGGTCAATTTAAGGGCGGTGAACACTCTTTCCTCAATACAAGCAAGGTTGTTTGCCTCGATTGCAACAACAACTGGATGTCCCGAATCGAAAACGAAATGGCAAATCAGTTTCAGAGTGTTTTCAAATCCACTGGCAACTATTTTGATCCAGAAGTCTTTGTTTCTATAAAGAGATGGTGTTTTCTAAAATTCTGTGTCATTGAAGCCGCCACTGAGTATGCTCTTCCAGAAGAGGTATTTGAACTAAAGGTGGTGGATGAAGTTATTGAAAAGGCTGCAGAGTCTCGCCGAAAACGAAACGAAAGATTTCGCCTGGTTCTTGAAGTCCCTAATGACTATTTCATCTATATTGGTCGAGCTTTTAAGGAAGTTCAGTACGGTGGCAGCTACTGCATACATTCAGATCGGTTAGGCATCTTTCCAGACAAGAGTTTGAGTTTTGAAGAACGAAAGAGCTTCCTTGGTTACGTTGGTGATATGCATTTTCTCGTTACAAACCATTCGGAGTTAGTCGGTTTCATCCACTCAAAATATTTTTCCAGGGTGGATGGAGTAGCCCCTCTAGCAAGCCCAAAGTTTCGCGTGACACAATTACCTTTGGCTGCAATGAACTCGGACACCTTCGAGGATGACGTTTGTAGTTTCCTTGAGGAGCGTGAAAACAGAAAGTTAAGGAGAAACTTTGGAACCTTTGAAGGTCGGGTTCACATTGTACCGCCCAGAAAGATAAACCCGAGGGTGTGATAGTATTTTGTGGCATTGCACCGTCAGGTCCATCCTACAGTTCGGGAGAGCCGGCTTTGGAAAGGTCGCAATTGCGCATAGCTGACCTCAGTGACGAACGCGGAACCAGCCTGGGCCGCGACCACCTGACGAATGGCAGCTTTCGGGAAGGAGGTCGAAATGCTTCGCATCGGCTGCATAGCCATTGCTGCGCCTGATGCGAAGGTCGCCTTTGAGGGCGCTTCCGGCCTAGTGCGCCTGCGGCATCCCAGCTGAAAGGCAAGGGCGGCATTGGGCTCAGGCCAACCCTTCTAGCGCGTCCATAGCTGGCCCGCTGCTGTCGCTGTGAGAGTATAGAGTGAATGGGTGATTCCACCACATCTAGCGCTCGCACTGCGATACTACCACGTTTCTCACTCTTCGCCTGTGCTACATCTTGCGACTTGCAATGTTCCCCATTTGTTCATATCAGAATACTGCAAAGTGCAGGATGAGCCTCGGCCCCAGGCCTCGCAGCGCCCCTCACGCTCCCATACCGCATTGGCGGGAAGTTGGCCGCAAGTCTGCTGCGGCTATGTCAGTATGATAGTGTGGGGGATGTATGCTTGAAGTTAGCGAGCTGATTGAGGTTTTGGAGCTGTGGTCAAAGCTGTCGCCGTCAGCAAAGAGTATCGCTATGGATTATCTGCGCCGTGAGACAGTGAGCCCAGAAGCTCGCGGAACTGACCACGGGCCCGCTCTGGAAGTTCAGAATAGAGGCCAAGCATCTCAAGGTCCTCCGCGCTAATGCGGATGCCCAAGAAGATGAAGGCTATGGCGGACTGATCCAATTTGCTCAGGATCGAAAAGAGTTTGTCGCCCCCCGGATCCTTCTTGTTCTTCAGCATTTGGGAGATGAAGTTTGGCCCCAGCCCCGCCTCAAGGCTTAAGGCGCGCATAGACCTGGGGTCATCCGCAATCACTTCTGACAATCGATCAAACCAACCGTTTTTCATAGGCTTAAGCCTATCACCGCGTTGCACGCACGTCTCAACGCAATAGCGTGCATTGACTTACACGCAATAGCGTGCATATTGTGGCGCATGACCCATGATCTCCTTACCGAACTTGAGCAAATTCAGAGCGAGACGGGCCTTTCCGATCACAGGATCGGCATTCTGATCGCCAACAATGGCCGGCTGCTTGAAAGGCTGCGGTCTGGTGGGCGTGTTTGGCCTGAAACCGCAAGCAAAATTAGCGCCTCCATCGCGGCGTTTTGGGCTGAAAGATCTTCTCCGCGCCCGACGGTGCGCCAGTGACCAGCCGCCTCCCTCCATTCTCTTAGCAAAACCAAATCCGCCTGCATCCATGCTCACACAATGGAAGCGGGGGAGCCGAAACCCAAGGAAAAGGCCTTTCCATGCAGCCTAAGATCGCCGCGCAAATGTTTGACAACCTGGTGACGCAAGCTGGCGGCAAGGAAGCCGCTGCCTCGGTCATCTCCTCCGCAGTCGGGCACCCGATCAGCATTGGCACCCTCTCCAAGATCAAGGGCGGTCACGCCGAGGTGCCGTTGCTCTGGGCCTGGGCGCTGATGGACGCCACCGGCAACCACTGCTTTGACAGCTACCGGACAGCCACGACGGTTCCGAATATGGATGTGTGCTTGTTCGCGCTTTCGGGGCGCGCGTCGGAGGAGGGCGGTCAGGCCGTCGCCGCCGGAATCCGGGCCGCGCAGTCAGGAAAGGCCGGGGATCATGCCTCCGCGGCGGTCGAGTCCCGCGAGGCGGCCGCCGAATTCACCAAGATGGCGGAGTATTTCGAGGCTCAGGTTGCGGGCAACGTTTCCCAGATAAGCAGGGCAGCCGCTCACGAGAGGGGGCAGGGGTGATGTCAGTTCTTAGTGACGGGGGTATCGCTGGGCTCTTTGTTTGCCATCGCGATTGCTCTTTGCAAGGCCTCGACCAGCTGCATGGCGGCGGCGCTGCTGCATCTGAGGCGGGCCGTCACTGCGCGCCTTACTTCGACGCTGCCATTGAGCGCGGGGTCGAGCATATTTGCTTCCAGCTCGACTTGGATGGATCCGCCGGCTTTTCCGAAAGTCGTGCATCCGTCGAAGTACACAATGTTGTCACTCATTCTCAAATCCTTCGAAACCAAAGCGGGTGGATCATAGGCCAGTATTCCTTAAGGCGACCCCAACAAGCCGGGGACATGAGCGAGGTTTCTTGCGGTTTCGCTTTCGCTGCCTTGGACGGTGGCGCGAGCAACTCTCCAGCTCGCGGTTTTTCAAAGGCTGAGATCGACAATGAAGCGATAGACCTGATCGTGCGTGGTCTGACCATCAATTCTCATGGCTCTAAGACTGCGTGGCACTCCCCGAGCTATTTGGCTGAGATGCTGCATCTCCTTGTCTTTAGTATACTCCGCGGCCATCGCCAGGACCTCCAGAATATCTGCAACGTTTGCACACTTGGCACATCCGGCATCCAGGACCTTACCGTTCTTTCCTCCCACGAAGGATACCGGCGTCTCGCAGATACCGCAAAGAACCGGGTGTTCCACTCCATTGATGGAGATGCCGATGCTTGAATTGTCGGACATCGAAACCGCTTACCTCAACTACTGGCGTAACTCGACTTCATTACACTACCGGAAAGGCGGTAAATTCCTCGTAAAAGCTTGGGTTCCGCCGTGAAGCAGCACCCATCCTATCTCTCTCCCCAACAGAGGCAGTGGTCAGTCGAGCAGTAGTTAAAGAGCCGGAGCGTGATTTTTTACCGGCCCAGATTGATCCCCTGAATTTGAACTGAAGACGGCGAGATTTTCGCCGGATCGGCGCGCGGCGCCAGACCCTCTCAACGAGTGAACCCGTCCTTAAGCACAGGAGGAATGCCTATGCCTATGAAAGATCCAACTCACCAGAACCTTGACGGCGGCGACCTGACAGCGCGCATTGCGGCGACAAAGGCCGGCCAATGCACCTGGGCGCGGCCGGATCTGAACAAGCGTTGCACTGCCTGCGCCCACTATCGCGACGGTGAGGTGACCAAGGGTAAGAACCAGGGATTCGGCTTCTGCGCTCTGGTTCAGGTCCACACCAAGAAGAGGGGCAAGCTGTTCGATGGTGTCGCTGCCTGGGCCTGCGGTCAATTCGCGAGCAAGCACTGATGGCCGACGAACATCTGAAAGCCATTCCCAGCGCCGAAAGCGGCTTGCTCACCTTCCAGATGGATCGGGCGGGCTATGAGCTGTTTGAGCGGCTGCTGAAGCGGTCGGCTCCGGCGCGCTCTGACGACGCCGGCACATTCAAGCAAGCGAAGGACCGGATAGACGGCGCATTCTTTGCTGGCGCCTCTCAGATGGGGTGGCTCCGCAAATGACTGCATTGATCCGCCCGACCTCCTTTCATGCAGCCGACGCGGCCAGTGCTTGTACACCACCAGCCGGTGTACAGGCTGACCCGCTGGACCTGCTTTTTTTGCGCCTGGAACGGGAGCAGCAGGCCGAAGAAGCGGCTCAGGACCGGGAAGCCGAACGCCTTGCCGCCATGATCGGCGACAACGGCGGCCCGCCGCTGGTCGAGCCTTTCGGGATCGATGCCCCGTGGTTCCAGTTTGCAGACGCGGAACAGATCGAGCGCTTGGCAAAGCTGCATGTGCGGATCGAACGCCGCCGGCTGATCCTGGCTGATGACCTCAAAGAGCGCAAAGTGATCCGAGCTTGCTGCATCAAGCGGATGCGCCGGGCAGCGGGGAAAAACTGATGGGAAAGCGCAGCAACTTCAAGCGCAGACCGCAGGACAAGTACCGCACTTTCGACCCGCGGGCGGCAGCCTTGCTGGCGCCTCATCTTCCGTGGGGTGTCCGCTTCTGGGAGCCTTGCGCGGGCGCCGCGGACCTGATCAAGAACCTGCAGCCCTATGGCCCTGAGTGCGTGGCGGCCACTGACATTGCCCCGGAATGCGAGGGCGTCTACCGCCTGGATGCTCTCACTGTGTCGCCGGCGGACCTGGACACTACCGGAGCCACGCACATCATCACGAACCCCGTTTGGTCGCGCAAGCTGCTCCACGAGATGATTATGCAGTTCTGCTCCATGCGGCCGACCTGGCTCTTGTTCGATGCCGACTGGAAGCACACCCTGCAGGCCCAGCCGTATCTGCGGCATTGCCCTAAGGTGGTTTCTGTCGGCCGTCTCTGCTGGATCGAAAACACGAACCAGACGGGCAAGGATAACTGCGCCTGGTATCTGTTTGATGCCCGGTATGACGGCAACCCTGAATTCATCGGGAGGGCTGCCTGATGGCGCAGGTCATCAAGTTCCCCTGGCCGCCGAAAGGCCTGCAGCCGCACGCCAAGGGCCACTGGCGCCCCAAGGCGGCGGCGACCAAAGCCTATCGCCAGACAAGCCACTGGCAGGCCAAATTGGCTCGGGTGAAGGCCGATCCGGCAGCGGTGCTGGCCTTCACTTTCTGCCCGCCGAACCGCCTGCGGCGCGACCTTCAGAACATGCCCGGCCAGATGAAGCCGCTGATTGACGGCATCGCCGATGCAATGGGCGTTGATGACCACGGATTCCGCTGTCTGTGGCCGGTTGAGTTCGGCCAGGTTGAGAAGGGCGGGGCGGTCTATGTCGAGATCAGGGGGCAAATCTCATGAGCCACAAGGCTAACGCATGGCTGGCTCTCCTCCCGCCAGAAGCTGTCAAAGCTGGTGCGTTCCGCATTCTCTTCCACTTGTGCGATCACCACAATGATGAGCGCGACCCTGAGATGGCTTGCTTCCCGTCTCAGGATACGCTCATGCGGAAGACCGGCCTGTCCAACGGCGCGCTGAACAACGCTCTCAAAACCATGGAAGAAGGCGGCATTTTGAAACGCCGGCGCTCCACCGTGCCAGGCTCATCGAAGCCGCGCACTTACTACATCTTGGGGTGCGATGGGCCGCTGCCGACAAAGCAAACTCCAGAAAATGGAGTTAGCTCAAACTCCATCCGACTGGAGGCAGCCCCCGAGCAAACTCCAGTTTCGGACGGAGCAAACTCCAGTTTTGAGGCGAGCAAACTCCAGTCCACTGGAGACTATCCTGTAAAGGAACCGAAAAAGGAACAGTATTGCGCGGCTGACGCCCCGCACGGCCACTTTGATTTTGGATCTTTCTTTGATCGTGTGTGGCGGGCCTATCCGAACAAGGATCAGTGGGCAGCTACCGAGGGCGCGGTTAAGGCGCTGATCGACGCAGGCGAAAAACCTGACGACATCTTCGCCGCGACTGAAGTTTACCGAAAGCGGGTGGCTGGATATGACCAGCAGCGGATCAAGCTCAGCCAGAACTTCTTTGCCGATGACTTCTGGCGGGCGCATGTACCGGCGCCATCGGTGAAGGCGGATCCGATGAAGGTGCTGGAGGCACGAGCGGCCGATATCCGGGCCCGTAAGCCCTGGGCCCACACCATCCTCCCCAGCCAGGCCGGGGAATGCATCCAGGCAAACCTCATCACAGCGGCGGAATGCCAAGCAGCGGGGATCAACGTTTGAGCAAGATCGACAGCAAATACGAGGCCGACCGTTTCGCCATCGAAACGCAAGACGAGCGGGACGCCGAATACATCCTGGAAGTCATCATGCAGCGCCAGCGCTACGCGATCAGGACACGCGATGAGCTGGCCAGCGCGATTTCACGGGTCAGGGCAGGGCACCCGCTCCGCCACAAGAGAACAACCGGGCAGAAGAGGAACCACGCATGACCTGGTATCTGGGCATCACCACGACCAAGAATGTCACCCTGCCGCGCCATCTGCATTTCGAAGTGGAAGTAGGCGAAGGGGCAGAAACCGTGAGCCAGGAGCGCGGGGAGTTCGCCGTCGAGCGGCAGCTGCGGGCTCTCGGTATTGAGGCATTCGCCCCGCGCAAGATCGAATTCAAACGCCAGGGCAAGAAGCGCCACGCGGAGCCCGTCACCAGCGCCTACTTGCCGGGCTACATCTTCGCGGAGATCCCACCGGTGCTGTTCGCCCAGGCCGTCCAGTGCCGCGGTCTGAACACGTCGCTGATGGTGGTTACCAAGAAGGAGGTGCAGAAGCACGTGCAGCCCTTCTTGAGCAAAGTCGAGGAGGAGAATGCCGAGGCGCGGCGCATCATTGATAGCCGGGACCGAGCCGCCATGTGCCAGTTTGAGCCAGGCGCAGCATTGGAGGTGTTGGCGGGTCCATTCGTGGGACGCATTGTGAGCTTCAAAGACATGGTCCAGGCGGCCCACGATGTGCACCCAATGATTGAAGCGCAAACGCAGATGTTTGGACAGTCAGTGCGGGTTCAGGTTGATCCACTTGATGTGAAGGGGGCGGTGTGAGAGGCTAGGAGCGGAATACACCACATCGCTGATCTCTTGAGAACCTAACAACTTTATGCACTATTAATATAACGGACCACTAAGACATTCTCTTTGTGAGCAGAGAAGCATCTGAATAACTGTATTTTTGGGACACCTTTATGAACGAGAACATTATTACAGGCACTTCTGGCAGCGATTCTGTTATTGCGACCGAGCTGAATGACGTAATCAGGCTGGGGGATGGTGATGATGTTGTCTTTGCCTACGATGGTACTCAAGTTGGTGACAGTTACTTCGGCGAGAACAGCAGTGATCACCTGAGTGTCGGACCAACCCGGGGAAACTTTAACTACTCTGGCCATGATTTTTTCACAGGAGCCGGTTTCTCCTTCGATGGAGGCGCAGGAATAGACAGTGTCGCAATCAGGCAAACTTCAAGCGGAAGCCTGTCTCTGGACCTTAACCCCGAATACAGCTTTGATTTGACGATTGGCAACGTTCAATTGATCGATATTGAAAGCCTCAGGATTTCATCCGTCGACACAGTTATGAATGTTAATCTGAAACTGATCCCTTTGGATGAAGGGCGCGGCGCAGGAAGAGACTTCGAGTTTTCCAGCTACAACAAGGGTTCAGTGATCACGGTCGACTTTTCCGATTTTGACCAGTCCAATAGTGGCGCCTTTGGAGCAACCGGTGGCGATGGGCTTCCAAGCGGTTTGCACACAATCAACTCATCGGGCCTGTCAATTTTAAGCGGCGGTACCAATTCCCAGACAACCACCACCCAGAGCGCCACATTCAGGGCAGAGACAGTAAATGTTATAGGAAGCCAGCTGCCTGACCGGTTTACGGCAAGATTTGGGGACACGCTCACGATTTATGGAGAAGGCGGCGCTGATATCTTTGACATTGCCACGAGCAACCGGCGCGGCGGTCACACCTTTCACGGGGGCGACGGGAACGACAGTTTCCAGCGCATGGGTGACGGTACGAAAAATCTGAGCCAGAACAAGTACTTTGGTGAAAGAGGCAACGACGAGTTTTTCGCCAATGGCTTTGAGCGGGCTTTGTTCGATGGCGGTGCAGGCTATGACACCGTGACGTTTTCGCGTGAGGTGAAAATAAATTTGAACAAGCAGTCCGCTAATCGCGGTGAAGCCCGAAAGCTTGAGCTTGTCGATCTGGAAGAGTTTTCACTGATTGGCGGAAGCACTTTCAAAGGATCATCTACAGGCGAAACTGTCGTGGTTACACCTGCGACCAGAATAGGAGCAGACACGGATGTATTCGGCCGTAGCGGAGATGATACATTTTTGGTGTTTCCAACCGACCGGTCGGGGCGCCTCACGTCCGATAACTTCTTTTTCTCTGGTGGCAAGGGAAAAGATACTTTTCAGATTTTCAATGCAAATCAAACATTTGAACCTCATGTGTTTGACTTGATGGACCGGAACAACAGCACTGGGTTCGCAACGCAAATTACCTTGAGCAGCGTTGAAAATATTTCCGGCAGCGCCATAAACGAAAGCATCTATGGGAACAATAGGGGCAACGTTCTCTCAGGTCAGGCCGGTCAGGACGAGTTGGACGGGCGCCGGGGAAAGGACACATTGGATGGTGGAGAAGGTAACGATACTCTCACTGGCGGCGCAGGACGTGATACATTTGTTTTCGCGCGCAGGTATGACATCGACACCGTTACCGACTTCGACGTCGAGCGTGACAAAATCGAGTTGGAAAGCAGATTGCTGCAAGGCCGTGATGACCCAGACCGCGTTGTAAATCGCTTTGCCGAGGTCATTGGTGACCGGGTTGAGTTCGATTTCGGCCGCGGTGATATCCTGGTTTTGGATGGTGTCAGCAGCCTTGACGGGTTGGCCGACACGCTGGTTCTCGTGTGAGACCGCTGCAATAGCCGCTAACCCGGCCTGCAAATGCTTTTTCAAAGTGCCAATGGGCTCAGGTGGTTATCGGTTTTATCAGATGCCTTGCGCAACTACTTGAAGATTTGGCGAAATTTGGTGCTGTGCACCCATTGTCGAATTGAGCGTGTATCGCATAGCTCCGGGCCTACCACATGGCTTACCTGAGAGGGCGAGCGTCATCGGAGCTGCTCATTTGGTCTTTCCAACACTTTCCAGGATCCAGATCGTAACTGTTTGCTGATAATGGACAGCGGGCAGGACATTTGCAGACCCGGGCAGCCATTCCAGGGCAAGGATAGCAAGGAGAACGCCGAGGCTCAGCGGATCATCGATAGCCGCGACAGGGCTGCGATGTGCCAGTTTGAGCCGGGGGCTGCGCTGGAGGTGCTGTCCGGGCCGTTCATGGTGCGCATTGTGAGCTTCACTGACATGGTTCAAGCTGCACACGACATGCATCCCTTGATTGAGGCGCGTTCTGAAATGTTCGGGCAATCTGTGAGTGTGAAGATCGACCCGCTGGATGTGAAGAGGGCGTCATGAAACTTCCTCGCGTAAGCCTTCAGTCAAGTTTTGGCGCAGTTGTGCGGGCGAGTACCAAAAAGGATAATTTTTCCGGATAAGCAGGTGTTGGGGGGGGGATCAGAACACAGATTCGGAACGCAGTTCATTTTCCTACCTATGAAAACTTATCGTTGTTTTTGTCCTTTGGACTTAGCAAGCTGCTTGTAACCCGAATTTTTTTTAATGATGATTTCTAACAGTGGGAGTTACTCAAGTGCGCTTAACGTTTCTGGGTGGCAGTAGCCGTTTTTTTGATGTTCTGCGTTCAGGCGGTTTGCAGCCCTGGGCACCCGGCACACCAATTCAGTTTTCTGATAGTCAAGGGCGGAGAGTCGAGCTGATTACGCAACAGGTCGCGTATGACGCTCAATCGCAACCAGTCGACGGGCGGATAAGTATCCTAGAGTTTTTTTCGTCCGATGGCTCGTTAGAGGCCAGAATAGAAGACGTCGACTGGAGCTTGTCTACTCTCATAGCCGCCAGCACCGCACCCTCGGTAGATTGGCCCGAGATGATGCGAGATCTACTCGCAACTTCGAAGAGTGTTGAAGTCGTTTCTCGCAGCCAGACAGATTTTGATTTTCAAGCAAGCTTTGGAGCGATTGTAGAGTCACTTCCTCGTTCTGTCAGCTTTTCCGGCGGAGGGGGCAATGATCGGGCTGTGGGGAGCGCCATAGGCGACGTCATGAAAGGGCGAGCCGGGAATGACGTGCTGAAGGGCCACAACGGGTTTGACAAATTGAATGGTGGCAATGGCGAAGATACTCTTAGGGGAGGATCTGGGAAAGACACGCTTGTTGGAGGAGGTGGCCACGATTTCCTTTCGGGTGACGAAGGTCGTGATCTTGTGAAAGGCGGCACCGGAAATGATCGCATCTTTGGAAAAGCAGGCAGCGACCGGTTGTTTGGCGACTCCGGAAAGGATCAAATTTGGGGAGGAAACGGCCGTGATCGGATCGTTGGCGGGCGCGGTGAGGATACCCTATTTGGCGGCAGGCAAAGCGACTTCTTGAGCGGAGGCCGCAGCGATGACAGCGTGAGCGGTATGAGTGGCAACGACTTGCTGATCGGGGGCTTTGGCTCTGATACTTTGGATGGTGGGACAGGGCGAGACACGATCGTAGGTGGAGTTGGAGGTGACAGTATTTGGGGGTGGGCTGGCAATGATTTTCTGTATGGGGATTCTGGTGACGACACTTTGCGCGGTGGGCTCGGCAATGATCTTTTAAGAGGTGGGGGGGGAGCCGACTCGCTAATAGGTGGTGATGGCGACGACACGATCTCCGGATATAGTGGCAACGATTACTATGAAGGTGGATTAGGAGCAGACCACTTCGTTTTGCATCACGTCGGTTCAGAGTACCGTGCGTCAAATGAATATTGGGGGTTTAACCATTTGCAGGGAGTCTTTGGTGCCGATGGTCATGATACGATTAGCCATTTTGATGAAGACGACACATTGACGATCGGCAGCAGTTCTTACTCGGCGGAATCTCTGCGCGAGATGATCCGTGATAACCGCACGCATGATGGTTCGGAAATATGGATAGAGACAGGCCAAGGAAACCTTGGAACTGACACGATCATTCACTACAATATTCAACGTGTTGTTGTGCTTAATGGATCAACAGCGACAGGTCAGCATCAATACCTTTCAAGTGTAACTCTAAGCAGCTTTGGAACGGATACGCCAGGCAGTGGTGGGGTGGTTCACGAAGACAGAGTTGTTGGGGTCGCCGGGAATTTTCAGGGCTTTAAACTGACGGGTGTTTTGCCTAATGTAGGCCTGAATTCAGGTGGTATTTTGCACGGTGATTTCAATAATGATGGATACTCCGATCTCATTCTACACGATATCCGAGAGGTAAATAAAGTTCATGTAGTTTATGGGGCATCGTCCTTGCCGGATACAGTCGCAGTTGGAGAAGGGGGAGAAAGCTTTACTGTTGCTCTCGAAGCAAGCGATCCATTAGCAATATTCAATTTCACTTCTGCTGTGGACGACCTGAACGGGGATGATCATTCTGATCTAGTATTGGGCGTGTCCTCACTGCTGGGGGTGGGTGCCGTATTCACGTATACCGGAAATATGGATATCAGTCTAAATGAATTCACTGAGCAAGGGGTAAGCTTCTTAGAAAGCTCAAGCATGTCACTGGGCCTGCTTGGAAACACTGGCGCGTCTCTTGGAGATATCAACGGCGATGGCCGCGGTGATTTTTTTGTCACTGATATTCTTCGCGCGGCAAGTGACACGGAGTTTGATCACCCTTTCGGTTATATAGTTACAGACCCTTCTGTTGGAGAGATCAGGGAGATTGAGGCAGGCAATGGAGGTTTTGTGGTTGATGCCGGCCTCGAGCTTTTTCCAGGTTTAAACGCCGCTGGGCTTGGCGACGTAAATGGCGATGGGCTTGACGATATGGTTGTTGCTTTATCCGACGCTGCGGCACGCACCGAAAGAGCATTTGTCATCCATGGCAAGGAAGGCGGGAGTGCAGTAAAACTGGGTAAAGGTTTCTCTGAAGGCGGCTTTGAAATTGTTTCTCATCACGCCTATGAGAGTGACTTGGAACTTGCGCTTGGCAGCGGCATGCAGCTATCGGGCGGAGGAGATTTCAACGGCGACGGACTGAACGATATCTTTTGGGGCCTACCCTATGCCGGGTCTCCGCAAGCTCATAATGTCGGTCGGGTTTATGTCGTGTTCGGAAGTGCAGAGGTAGAAAGCGTTTCACTCGGAAACTTGGACGATCGTGGGGTGGAAATTGTAGGGATTGATGCTGAGACTAGAATTGGCAGCTCTATATCTTTCCTGGGAGACGTCAATGGGGATGGTTTAGACGACTTTGCCGTAACCGGTGCTGACACAGAAGTGGGTAGAGCACTTGGCGTGTTCGTAATTCTTGGTACGAAGTCGAAGGAAAAAATTTATTTGTCAGACATTGCTAACGGCGACGGTGGTTTTCTCATCATTCCTGAAGATGAAACAACTGAGCCCCTAGTAAACTCAACCGCTGCCGCTGCAGGAGATATGAACAACGATGGATTCGACGATATTCGAGTCATGCTGTCGGATGCCCAGGATTATGTCATTTACGGTAGCGATCTGTTCTAGAGGGCGCATTCCTGAATTTTTTTGACCACTCCCGCTTCGAGTAATTCGCCAAGAAGATCTGACCAGAAGTTTATGCGGTGGCAGCTTCCAGAAAAAATCACTGCACAAGCTGCGCTCCATTCGTGCAGAAAGGAGCATGCAAGACAGAAAATCTGTGTGCTCTGGGCGCATGTTCCTTAGTTAGAAAGCGCCTTCGGTTGCCGGGCGGAAAAGTTACGACTGAGCTGACTAGAAGACAAAGTGGTCCTCTGTAAGTCCAAGCGGATCCACTCCTTTCAGCAGAACAGAAACGTCTTTGAAAGAGATCATCGCACCATTCGTTTCGCTTTCTATCTCAAGCTTTTCAAATCTGTTCGCTCCTGCTCCTATCGAAATAAGGTCTGCGCTAAGGTCAAAGTCTTCGATTTCGTTGCTTCCAAAGCCTTTGCGGAAAAAGAACTCGTCCGTTCCGTGACCGCCGAAGAGGGTGTCGTTGCCTTTGCCTGCGACAAGTGTGTCAGAGCCACCGCCACCGAAGAGCAAGTCATTGCCTTTGCCTCCAACTAGACTGTCCGCACCGCGTCCGCCACTAAGTGTGTCAGAACCCTTGCGACCATAGATGAAATCCGAGTCTTGCCCGCCTCGGATGTCGTCGGCCCCTCTGCCTCCGTTTAGAAGATCTAATCCCCGTCCACCTTTGATCTCATCGTCTCCCTGTCCCCCGAAAATCGTATCGGATCCTTTTCCGCCGCTTAGGGTGTCAATTCCAGAGTTTCCAAACAGCAAGTCGGCACCCCGGCCTCCAAAAAGCTCGTCGCGTCCGCCGCCACCAAACAGGGTGTCATCTCCACGGTTACCCTTCAAAACATCATTCCCAAAGAGGCCAAGTATCTCGTCATGGCCTGCTTTGCCGAGGATTTCGTCGTGTCCGTCGCTGCCGAGTAGTTTATCCGGGCCATTGGTTCCTTCGTAAGCGCCGGAACCCTCGGCAGTGAAGGTTATTTCGGTGTTTCCCCCGACTGCTTTGACGTTGAACTCAGCTCCCTCGAAGTCACCTTCCAAAATGATTGTGCTGTCGACTTCGCCGTCTAAGTCAGCGTCGATTTTGAGTATTGCTGATCCAAAGGTAACAGAAACATTGTCGGTTGTAAGGCGCTCTCCAGCGACAATGATTTTGTCACTTGTGTCGAAGTTTAGAACCGTATCACCATCAAGTTCGTCGAGATTTCCCTTTATGGTTTCTTCTCCGTCGGGATTATTCAGATCGTGTGTTTCAAGCTCCTCTGATGCTTCGATTTCATTTGCACCAGTATCCAGCCATTCCGGAGGAGTATCACCGTAGCCGAGCGTTCTTAGAATGGCCACGTCCAGCTCGGTAAGTAGTTGATTTGGTGTGAAATCTCCCTGCACCATAATGGAGCTTTGACCCGTTGGTGGCATAACATGAGTTCTTCCAAAGGAAGTCTGGACAGAATTCACTCCTTTTACTTCCTCAGACAGTTCAAAGGAAATTAGATCGTCCGATTGATCCAGTAGATTATCCCACGGTGAGGCGGTGGAGCCGACGCCTAATGTGTGAAGAATCTCATGGACCATTAGCCTTTCTATGTCGAATGACTGGGAAGAAATTGCCTCGTTCTTTGAATATGTCCCTCCAGATCCGTCGTACCAAAGAATTAGAAAGTCCGGGTTTAGTTTTATGATCGAATTAGTATCTCCTCCGGATATGTCTATTTCGTTGATATCTTCGTATAACGGCAATGGAACGGCCACTTGGCTATTGAGCCCCTTCATTTTTAGAAGGAGAGTGTCATCGTGCACATCATCAGCTTCTGCAAGCTCACCTGTGTATGGATTTATGCTTGTGTCCGGCAATACCATGATGTTCAGGTTGCCGAGTGATGGAATTTTGTCATAGATCCTTGCGGCGGCCGCCTCGATGTCGGACTTAAGGTAAGCTTTGATTTGTTCGTCTGTTGTTGTGAACTGAGTTAGATCGACCGTAACACTGCCTTCGGGTGTTTCATCGTCGTCAGTTTTAATTTCTTTATCAGTTATGGTTACTTTAAATGCTTCATGCTCCAAGCTGCCTGCGGAGACAAGGTCTGTAGTAGTGGTTTCTTCTTCAGCTATTCTTACGCCGAAATAAAGTTCGATGTCTGATTCCTTTACTTCATCTGGTGTGATTTGGATTGAAAACTCTCCTTCTGATACACCTTCTAGAAATTCAATTTGCTTCCACGCAAATTGATTGGAACGGCCTCCCGAAACGAGGGGACCAGGTTCCGCCCATTCCATGATGTCGCCGGCGGCCACACCACCATTCATAGGTGGCATAACCCCCTCATATGATTGAAATATCTCTAGAACCAGCCTGCCGTTCGATACGGGTTTGCTGAGGAGAATTGGGATTCTAAGCTCACGATCACCTTCGCTCGCTAGGACATCTTCTACAGTGACTAAAATCTCTTCAGGTGCTTCGACTCCAATAAAGTCGCTAACCTCAAGCTCCTCTACTTCTTGGAGCATCACCGAATGATTGCTAGTCCCGTCTCCTGTTGTATCAAACTCGACGAGCGTTCCGCCTTCCACTAGGCTCCAAGCTACTTGGCCAGCGCTTCCTGTAAGGTGGGAGTCAGGTCTCGCAATGAAGACTTCGTTCGTAGAAAAAGTGGAGAAAACTGCGTCCCAGTCTGAAACGTCAATTTTATCCACTGTGCGCTCAAAATCTGTAATGGTGTCCTTTCCTAATTCGCTTGCGCCAATGGTTTCAGATGGATCAAAATCACGGGCAACTCCTTTGAAATAGTCCGCCCCTGCACCTCCCGTTAAGGTGTTTTCTCCGGATCCAAGGAACAATGCATCGTCCTGTCTCCCACCAATTAAGGTGTCGTCACCGCTCTCTCCATAAAGGTACCAAGGGGTTGAGATGCTATGAGAGGCGTCTATCGTGTCATTTCCCGCCCCCCCAAAAAATGCTTCATGGCCGAGAACCTCAAGGCGCAGGAAGTTTACAGCCAGCTCGGGATTGAAGAGCTCATCTCTAATCAATTTCGCTTCTTCGGCAGTCGGCAGAATGATCGTGTCATTGCCACCCGAAGAGCTACGCCAGTCCGTGGACGTCCAGAGATGGGTCCCAGAGCTTCGTGCGAGTTCACCAAAGTTGATATCGTCGCCTTCAAGAAAGGAGAAAGAGATTTTTTCAGGGAAACCTTCGTAGTCGCTCTGGCCGACATAATTTTCGTCCACCAAAAGCCAAATTTCAGAAGGGGCTTCTGAGTAGGTCCGAAAGTCCTTTAGGGGAAGCCCGCTGATTGGCTCCCCATTGAACTGCAACTTTCCAGGTGAAACCTGGCCACCTAGCAGGTTGGTTGACGAGACCAATTCACGAGGTTCATTCGGGTCGTTGGGTGCTATGGGAGAGAGTAGGTGGATGTCGCTAATTGGAGGACGGAAGGTTTCGGCTTCGTGTGTTTCGGCTATTCTCGCGTCCAAATAGTAGGCTGTTATTCGATCACTTTCGGAGTTGATCTCCACTCGTGAAGATCGCATCAACGCAGTTTCAAGAACGAAATCAAATGTTTCGGATGGTCCGTAAGTCAGCGAAGAGCCCAGGTCGAGGCTCGGTGATAACCGTAAATAGGGTATGGCAATCTCATCGCCGTTGACGAGTAGTCTGTTGCCAGCCAACCCAAAGTTACCCTCCAGTTCTCCCAACGCAGCGGAACCTGAAAGTGAGCTGTCAACGACCAGGCTTTCAGTTCGCACACTATATTCGATACGCACCCATTTAG
Organism: Leisingera sp. ABD4_442; assembly: GCF_056160905.1. Taxonomy (NCBI): domain Bacteria; kingdom Pseudomonadati; phylum Pseudomonadota; class Alphaproteobacteria; order Rhodobacterales; family Roseobacteraceae; genus Leisingera; species Leisingera sp. ABD4_442. The sequence continues at coordinate 25,079 of NZ_JBSWYB010000031.1, forward strand.
ACATTTCTCCCCCATTCCCATGACATCATGGGTAACTTGAACCTTATGACTAGTCACTCCCCGGCGCGCTCTTAGAATAAAAGATGCCTGCAGGTTGCGACATCACCCAAACGGGTAGTGAGCGAAGGTGCAAAAGTCTTAATTGGCGGGGATGGGAAGTTAACGGTCTGGATTCGTTTTGATTTATTGACTTCAATCGCTAGCCTTGGCGCTATTATTTTTTAATGATTGTGGTTTCGGATAGTTGTTCTCTTGATGCGACCACAAGATGTGGTATGTTGCAGTAGAGAACCGAATTGCGCGTGTATCGCATGGCTCCGGGCCGGCCACGTGGCGTACCTGACGGGATATTCAGGAACAGGCAGAGCTAAAGGGCTCGGTCGCTGACGCTTCCATTGCATCCAGAGCTTGAACACCTGCGTTGCCCGGGCACGGGCCGTTGCGCTTTCCCCATACCAAGGTGACACTATGGCTGACCTGATCCAGAAATACCTGGCGGATATCGCACGTAACAGTGGCAAACTGCCTGCAGGCTGGCAGGATGATCCTCGTGCAATGCAAATCGCCAAGCTGAGCGATGCCGTACGCAAAGCAGCGCAGAAATAGCACAAAGGCAACAACGCGTACCGGTGGGATACTGGGATCGGGGCAGATCAGTTGCCGAAATCTGACAATGCCGGGCGGGATGCCCAACAATCTCCACAACAGACGGGAAGTCGATCATGGCGCTCACTGCAAAGCAGGAGTGCTTCGTTGCGGAATACCTCACAGACCTGAACGCCACCCAGGCGGCCATCAGGGCGGGATACAGCGCTAAGACCGCACATTCGGTCGGGCACGAGAACCTGAGAAAACCTGAAATCGCGAAAGCGATCCAAGAGGCCCAAGCGAAGCGTTCAGAGAAGACAGGAATTACCCAAGAGCGGGTTCTGCAGGAGCTGGCGCGGATCGGTTTTGCTGACATCCGCAAGGCCGTTGCCTGGGGGCGCAGCCCGGTAGACACCGAGGCGGAGGAAGCGGATCCGAATGGCCTCGGGGTTTATCCGGTCGAACTGATGCCCAGCAGTGAGGTTGACGATGACACGGCGGCGGCCATTTCGGAGGTTTCTCTGACTGTCCAGGGGGTGAAGCTGAAGATGCACGACAAGCTCAGCGCGCTGGACAAGATCGCCCGCCACCTTGGCATGCTGAACGGATCCGGGGCAGGGGAAGACGAGGCTCCCGCTCTGAACATCAACATCAATACAGCCGCTCCGGTTGGTGACGTGCGTGTCACACGATCTGACAGTTAGCGCGCCGCAGGGGATCTTTCTCTCCGGGCTGAATACCAAGTTCCGCGCCTATGTCGGTGGCTTTGGATCCGGCAAGACCTTCGTGGGCTGCCTGGATTTGGGGTTGTTCGCGGGGCAGCACCCCAAAGCAGTGCAGGGGTATTTTGCTCCGACATACCGGGACATCCGGGATACCTTCTGGCCGACCATGGATGAGGCCGCATTCCTTCTGGGCTTTTCGACCAGGATCAAGACCGGAGACAAGGAGGTCGAGCTTTACCGCGGCCGGGCCAACTATGGCACGATCAAGTGCCGATCAATGGATGAGCCCGGCAACATCGTCGGCTTCAAGATTGCCAGGGGCCTGGTGGATGAAATCGACATCATGGCCAAGGACAAGGCCGAAGCTGCCTGGCGCAAGATTATCGCCCGGATGCGCCTGGTCATTCCGGGCGTGGTCAACGGGATCGGGGTCACCACCACGCCGGAGGGGTTCCGGTTTGTCTATGACACCTTCGCGCGCAACCCCAAGCGCGATTACAGCATGGTGCAGGCCAGCACCTATGAGAACGAGCGGTTTCTGCCGCCTGACTACATTCCATCTCTGCGGGAGTCCTATCCTGAGGCGCTGATTGACGCCTATCTTCTTGGGCAATTCGTCAACCTGACAAGCGGCACTGTCTACCGCAGCTATGACCGGCAGCGGCACCAGTCCACGGAGAGTATCCAGCTGCGCGAGCCTCTGCACATTGGCCAGGACTTCAACGTGGGCAATATGGCGTCTGTTGTCTTCGTCCAGCGCGGCGGCGACTGGCACGCGGTTGATGAGCTGCAGGGGCTGCAGGACACGCCGCATCTGATCCAGGTTCTCGGTGAGAGATACGAGGGCCATCACATCACGGTCTATCCCGATGCCAGCGGCGGCGGCCGGAAAACGGTGAACGCCAGCACGTCGGATATCGAACTGCTGCGGCAGGCCAGGTTCTCCATCCGGGCGCCTGATGCAAACCCGCCAGTGAAAGACCGGATCCTTGCGGTGAACACCGCATTTGAGAAAGGCCGACTGTTTGTGAACGCGCTGCGCTGCAAGGCCTATGCGGAGGCGCTGGAACAGCAGGCTTACGACAAGAACGGCGAGCCCGACAAATCCGGCGGGCATGACCACCATCCGGACGCGGGCGGCTACTTCGTCTACCAGAAAATGCCGGTTGTGAGACCAACCTTCAAAGTTCAGGAGCTCAGGCTTTGACCGATTCCGTTGCCCAACGCACAGAGGCTGTCGAAGCGATGGTCAAGGCGGCTGCCAAGGGCCGTGCGCTCATGGGCGGCACGGATGCCATGCGTTCGAAAGGCGAGGCCTATCTGCCCAAGTTTCCAAGCGAGAGTGATGAGGCCTACAAGGCGCGCAAGAACAGTACCTTTCTGTTCAACGGCTACAAGAAGACCGTGCGGGACATGACCGGCAAAGTGTTCGACAAGCCGGTGGAGCTGACAGAGGGCGCGCCGGAGAAGCTCAAGACCTGGTGCGAAAATGCGGATATGCAGGGCCGCGACCTGAGCACCTTCGCCAAGGATGTTTTCAAGAAGGGGTATGATGCCGGCATCAGCTACATCATGGTCGATGCGCCGCGCCGCGAAGGCGAGGTGACGCAGGCCCAGGCGGAGCGGCAAAACCTGCGGCCCTACCTGGTCCACCTGTCCGTCGAAGATGTTCTGGGCTGGAAGACGGCAGTCATCGGCAACGTGACCGTGCTGTCCCAGCTGCGGATCATGGAAACGGTGCAGAAAGACGACCGGGAAGACGAATTCAAGAGCGTCTCCCTGAAGCAGGTGCGGGTGCTGGACCGCGCGCCCGATGGCGTCACTGTCCGCCTATTCCGGCAGAACGAAAAGAAAGAATGGGCGGAGGCCGAAAGATACAAAAGCGCCGCCAAAGAGATCACGGTCATTCCCTTCTATGCCGAGCGCACCGGTTTCTTCACCGGTGAACCTGTGCTGGAAGATCTGGCCGATGTGAATATCGCGCATTGGCAAAGCCAGAGCGATCAGCGCAACATCCTGCACTCTGCCCGGGTTCCGATCCTGTTTGCCGCGGGCCGGGATGATGAGGCGCCGCTGGTCATCAGTGCCGGGAGCGCCACCACATCCCGCAACCCGAACGCAAAGCTTGAGTGGGTTGAGCACAGCGGTGCGGCCATCGAGTCCGGACGCCAGGATCTTAAAGACCTCGAATTCCAGATGGAGGCTTTAGGTCTGCAGCTCCTCGTTGCGCGGGCGCAGTCAGCCACTGGTGAAGCACTCGACGCAGCCAAGGAAACCAGCCAGCTTTCCATGTTGGCGGACAGCCTGAAGGATGCTCTGGAGCAGGCCATGGTCTGGATGGGTTTCTACGGCGGGCTTGGCGAGACCGGCGCCGCGGTCAGCGTGAACAAGGATTTCGGGGTTTCCCTGCTGACAGCTCAGGAGCTCACCGCGATGATTGCTGCAGTGAACAACGGCCACATGTCGCGGGAGACATTCCTGGAAGAAATGAAGCGCCGCGGGTTTGTGCGGGCAGACCTGGATACCGAAGCAGAGCTGGACCGCCTGTCGGAAACCGTGCCGGATCTGCAGGGCGGCAAGCTGAGCCTGGGCGATGCCACCTGACGGCGGGGGTATTAACACGCGGATCCTCGACCTGATCACGGACCGGGCACTGGATCTGCAGCGGTTCACAGCGGGGCAGCGCCGGGACGCAGCCCGGTTTCTGAAGGAGCTGGAAGCCGATATCGTTGCGCAGCTGGCAAAGATCGACCCGGCCGGGGTTGAGCGCGCCACCTACCGGGCGAAGCGCCTGGATGCGCTGCTGAAGCAGGTAAGGGAGACCATCCGGGCCGGATATCGCTCCCATGGCACAAAGCTGGTTGGTGAGTTGCTGGAATTGGCAGAGCTGGAGGCAGCGTTTGCCGCGTCATCGGTGAACACGGCGGCCGGTGTGCACCTCATGAAAGATGGCATGACCCGCGGCCAGCTGTCTGCGCTTCTGGAGGGCGTGCTGGTTCAGGGTGCCCCGGTATCAGAGTGGTGGGAGCGCCAGGCAGGAGACACCCTGCAGCGGTTCACTGATCAGATGCGCCTTGGCATGGCCCAGGGGGAAACCATCGGCCAGCTGATCCGCCGCGTCCGCGGCGGCACGCAGAACGGGGAGCCAGTGCGCGGGCTGCTGGAGACCAGCCGCCGCCATGCAGAGGCGCTGGTGCGCTCGGCAACGCAGGCCGTCTCACAGCGAGCCCGGCAGGCAACCTATGAGGCCAACGCGGACGTTCTCAAGGGCGTCATGTGGGCCAGCACGCTGGATCTGCGCACCACGCTGGGATGCGCGGTGCGGGACAAGAAGCTGTATTCGCTGCCGGACCGCAAACCGATCGATCACGATCTGCCCTGGGATAATGGGCCGGGGCAGCGCCATTGGGGCTGCCGCAGCACCTCGGCGCCAGTGGTGAAAAGCTGGCGGCAACTGGGCTTTGACATTGATGAGCTGCCGGAAGGTACCCGCGCGGCCATGGATGGCCAGGTGCCTGCCGACACCTCTTTCGAGGCCTGGCTGCGCAAGAAATCGAAAGCGGCCCAGGATGAGGCGCTTGGCCCCGGCCGGGCTGACCTGTGGCGGGATGGCCGGATTTCCTTCCGCGACCTGGTTGACGGCCGGGGGCGGGAACTGACGCTTGAGCAGCTGCGCGAGCGTAACTGACCGGGGCGGGACGCCCCACCAACCTAGCGGGAAGCTAAACCATGACATTGAAAGCAGTACTGGACACGCTCGAGGGCGTGAACGAAGCCTTGCAGCCCTTGTACGCGGAGAAGGACGGGAAGTTCATTCTGCAAGTGGACGGCATGCAGCACGACGCAGACGTGAACGGCCTGAAATCGGCGCTTGTCAAAGAGCGCGAGAACGTCAGCAAGTATTCCAAGCTCGGCACGCCGGAAGAGATCGCCGAGAAATTTGCGGGCCATGATGAAGCCTTGAAAGAGGCGTCGCGCGGCAACGACAAGACCGAGCAGTTCCAGGCCAAGATCAAGCAGATGGAAGAAGATCACGCGGGCGAGCTGACCGCGCGCGATCAGAAGTTCAGTAAGCTGCAGAACGGCATTGCGATCTCCGAGCTGAAAGCCGAACTCGCAAAGGCCGGCGTCATCCCGGACGGGATCGACATGCTGGCGGGTTATTCTTCGTCGCGGATCAAATTCCATGACGATGGTTCGCCGAAAATCATGACGAAAGACGGCTCCAGCCCGATGATCGGGAATGGTGCTGACGGCGGGGCAACCCTCGCCGATCTGGCCAAAGAGCTGGCCGAAGGAAACCCCTTCCTTGTTGTGGACGAGGGCAAGGGCGGCGGCGGGAAGCCTCCAGAAAGCGCAGGCGGGAAGCCTGATCACGACAACCCATTTGCGGCAAAGGTTCCGGGTTTCTCGGACCTGCCCGAAAAGTAAAGGAGAGCAGCAATGTCGCTGTCGCACATGCAGGTATTCAATAACTTCATCATGCCTGCCACTATCATTTCGCTTGATCAGATGATCGGCAAGTTCAACGCGGGGTCGGCCGGAACCATCATCCTTTCCAGCGAGGGCATGACGGGTGATTTCCTGCGTGAAACCTTCTTTGCGTCGCTGGCAGCTGCGCAGCGCCGGGTCGACCGCAAGGGCTCAAACGGCAACGCCTCGCCAACCGATCTGACCGAGCTGACCGGGTCCAAAGTGAAAATCGCAGGCGGCTTCGGCCCGGTGCGTTATGAGCCGTCGCAGATGACCTGGCTGCAGCGCCCGACCCAGCAGGGCGTCACTGCCGCTGCCACAGCCTTTGCAGAACTGCTGCTGCAGGATCAGCTGAACACGGCAATTGCTGCCCTGGTGGCTGCGCTTGAGAACAACACGGCCGTCACCAATGATGTCTCCGGTTCTGCGGGGATGACCTATGGCGTGATCAACTCGGCTCACGCCAAGTTTGGTGACACCTCTGGCCAGATCGCTGCCGACGTGATGACCGGTACTGTCGCCCACAAGCTGATCGGTGACAACCTGGCCAACGGTGAACGCTTGTTCCAGGCTGGCAACGTCAACGTGATCGACATCCTGGGCAAGGCGGTCATCATCACCGATGCGCCGGCACTCTACGAGGCGGGCACCCCCAATAAGTCGAAGGTTCTGGGCCTGGTGCCGGGTGCCGCGACTGTTGGCAACTCATCGGACATCATCACCAACGTTCAAACCTCCAACGGCAAAGAGCGGATCGAAACCACCTTCCAGGCGGATTACTCGTTCTCCCTCGGCTTGAAGGGATACGGCTGGGATGAGGCCAACGGCGGCGCATCGCCCTCCGATGCTGAAATCGCCACTGGCTCGAACTGGGACAAGATTGCCGAGTTCGACAAGATGACCGCGGGCGTGATCGCTGTGGCGGATGCCGACCAGTAAGGCGGCTTTTTGAGGGGCCGGGGATCCGGCCCCTTTCTCAAGCCACCAAGGAGAACTGCCATGAAAATTGCCTATGAAAAACACCCGGTGTCGCCGGAGCGCAAAAAAGAGCTGCGCGAAAGCGGCTTCAAGATAATTGATGCCCGCTTCGATCCGGCCTGCAAGGACGAGAGTGCAGATCCGGACCCGCAGTCGCGCGAGGACATTGCCAAACTGCCGAAAGCAGGCGTCGTGAAGCTGCTGAAGGTGAACGGCGTGGAAAAGCCCGAGGGCGGCGTGGCCGAGCTGCGCGACCAGCTGGCCGCCATCCTGTTCCCGGATGCTTGACGGTCATTTTAAGTCCACCGTTGAGGTGGAGGTTTTCCGGATGCTCTGCGGTGACCAGATCGCCGCAGGGTCTTCCCGGCAGGTCTACCACTGCGCGTATGACGACAGTCTTGTGGTGAAGATCGAAAACGGCGCGCAATCCTTTCAGAACATCGCTGAATGGCAGGTCTGGCAGGATGCCCAGTTCATGCCGCACGGGCTGGAGTGGCTGGCCCCATGCATCAGTATTTCACCCTGCGGGCTGGTGCTGATCCAGAGGAAAACGGAACCGGCCAAGAGGTTCCCTGAAAAGCTGCCTGTTTGGCTGACAGACACGAAGCGAGCGAGTTACGGCATGATCGGCCGCCGCTTCGTTTGCCACGACTACGGCACGCATCTGATGTGCAATTCCGGCCTCTCCAAGAGGCTTCGCAAAGTGGAGTGGTGGGACGAATGACCCTGACCCTGGAAGACGGCACGGGCGTTGCTGACGCTGACACCTATGTGGCCCTGGCAGCTTATCAGGGTTATGGCGTGGCAATTGGCTGGACCATGGGCGGGGATGATGCCGCTGATGAGATCAACCTGCGCCGCGCTTTCCAGGCCCTGAACCGGCTGTGGACCTATCTGGGCGAGCCGGTCAGTGCGGATCAGGCCGGAGCATTCCCGCGCACTGGCTGGGATGGCGTCCCGCAGCGCGTGAAAGACGCCCAGTGCGAGCTGGCGTACCTGATCCAAGGCGGCCTGGATCCTTTCGCCAGTGGTGACAGCAGCACGTCCGAAACCATCAAAGTAGGCCCGATTACTATCGGCGGTGACTCTCAGCCGGCCAATCCAGACCGGATCAAGGCTGTGGAGGGGCTGCTGCGCCCATACCTCGGGGCGGGCCCGGGCCAGGCGAGGATGATCCGCGGATGACGACTATTCGCCAGCACGCCAAACGCGCCTTCGATCTGATCGAGCAGAAGCAGCCCGACGCGCTCCAAACCGGATTCATTCAGCAGCCGACGCATGTCACCGGAGGCGGGCCGTCCGATGTCACCGGCGGGGCGGCCGGCGCGGCGCCCGATCCGGTTCCCGCTCGCATGGCGGTGTTTGAGATCGGTTCCGACCGTATCGACGGGACCAACATCCTAGCAGGTGACCTGCAGGTGATCGTGGAGCCCATCGGCATCGAGATCACTGCGCAAGACAAGGTTGTTTGCGACCGCGGCGCGCTGACCATTGCGAAGCTGGGACGGGTGGCCTCAGGTGGCGAAACTGCGCTTTACGACATGATCTGCAGAGGCGCGCGCTGATGAACTTCGGGGACCAGATTGCCGCCTTTGCGGGCGAGACGGAACACAAGATGGATCTGGCTTTTCGCAAAATCGCCTTGGAGATGTTCAGCCGGGTCATTCTGAATACGCCGGTGGAATCGGGCCGGGCCCGGGCGAATTGGCAGGTTGCAATCGGCAGCGTTCCGGATGGCGTGCTGGAGCTGGAAGACAAGAGTGGATCCGCCACTATCAGCGCAGCAGACGCCGCGGCGGCAGGCCTGAAGGCTGGCGATGTGATCTACCTCGCCAACAACCTCCCATACATCCAGCGGCTTGAAGATGGCTATTCCGGGCAGGCCCCGGCGGGCATGGTCGGGCTCACTGTCCAGCAGTTCCAGCAAATCGCCACGCAGGCCGGCTTAGAATTGGTGCAAGTATGAGCAATCCCGAGAGCGACCTTCATACGGCGCTGATGGCGCAGGCGGAGATTGTTGAAGCGGCTCTGCCGTACCCGTTCCTCTGGCCGCAAAAGGGCGGAGATCAGCCCGAAGCAGAGCACATCCGCGTGTCGCACGTGCCCAACGACAACGTTCCACTGGACCTCTGCTCTGACGTGATGGACCGGAAGGGCTTTCTTTACCTGACGCTTGTTTCTGACCTCGGCCAGTACGAGGCGGTGACTAAGCGCAAGGCAGGCGAGATTGCCGCCTATTTCAGGCGCGGCCAGCGCCTTCAGATGAATTCGACCAAGGTTACAATAACCGGTCACACCGTGCGGCCGGGGCGGCAGGAGGGCGGCCGCTGGGAAACGCCCATCAGGATCAGCTATTGGAGCATGGCATGACTGCAAAGAAACCCACCACCCGCAGAACAAAAAACCTCAAGGCACCGGCCCCTGCAAAGCTGGTTTTCCTGGTGAATGCCCATCGCCGGAATGGCGCCATTGGCGCGAGGGCGACTGTGCCCGAAAACGAAACGGGCCCCTGGCTTGAAAAAGGCTGGAAGCTCGCCGACGAAACCACCAGCCGCACCGGCTAACCCCATCCGCCCGCGGGGTAAGGCGGGCAACCCCCACAACCTGAACTGAAACAGCCCCGTGAGCGGGGTCTTTACGCATGGAGAAACACTATGCCGCGTAACCACTTGAACACTCTGCTCTATGTATCGAGCTCCCTTCCTGCAACGAATGATGCCGCCGGCTTCGGTGCCATCGACGGCACCTTTGTTCTGGTCAAAGGCCTGCAGGGCTTCCCCACTTTTGGCGTCACCCACAGTAAGGACAAGATCCCGGATCTTTCCAAAGGGGTCAAAGAAACCGTCAAGGGCATTGCTGAGTTCAATGACAGCACCTTTGCTGTGGCTGAGCCCGATTCCGGGACTGATCCAGGCCAGGTCCTGCTTGAGCAGATCGCCCGTGATCCCCGGGGCCTGTGCTCGTTCAAGATCGTTGAAGCGAGCGGCGCCAAGGGGGCGGACGGCTACCCGACCGCGGAGTCTGGCGACGTTGTTGAGTACGCTCAGGGCGTCCTGAGCGATTTCGACAAGAACGAAGCGACGGACAGCAGCCACGCCGGGGCCAAGGTGATGTTCTCGCAGAACGAAATCGAAGTCACGACCGCTGTCGCCTAATCCCGGCCGGGACTGGGGCGGGCAGCGTTCGTGGTCGCGCCCGCCCCGCATCATGCAACCACGAGATCCACACATCACCACCACGGAGAAAGATCTATGACCGCATTTGCACGCATCAACACCCGCCGCGACGCAGAGCAGGGCGCAACCTGGCAGGTTGAATTCGACGGCGAGCCGCTGTTCGACAACGGCGAGGCAATCGAGATGGATTTCCTGGGCCTTGAAAGCGATGCCGGCCGCCGCGCGGCCGCTGCGATGGTCCGCAAGATGGACAAGAAGAGCAAAGGCAAGCGCAAGAGCGCGTCCATGAGCGTCCAGGACATGATCGACGCTGCCGAGGACAGCGAACTGGCCCGTGCGGAGTTCTACTCAAAACTCTGCACCGGCTGGCGCCGCGTGAGCTATATCGAGGACGCCGATCTGGATAACCCGGAAATCCAGCCCGCGCCTTTGGAATTCTCGCGGGAGAACGCGCTGAAGCTGTTCAGCACCCGCACCTGGATCATGGAGGGTATCGACGCTTTTTTGGGCGACAAGGGCAATTTCACGCGGGAAATCGTCAACAGCTGATCCTCGCGGCCCAGCAGCTGGGGTTCCTGCACAGCGCTATCGAGGTCAAAAAGCCCGATGGCAGTATTGAGCGCACGGAACCCCGGCGCATCCAAGTATACTTGGATGCAGGGCAGGAGCCGCCATTTCCCGAGTTGAGCGAATACCAGGACATGATCTGGCGGGCCTTCCTTGAGGTTGGCCCGTCCATGCCGGGCGCCATGGATGAGGCGTCGCTGTCGTGGGCGGAGGTTGATGCCTACGCCCGGAACAGCCCGGAAATCGCCAGCGCATGGGAAGTTCAGGCGCTGGTGCGGATGAGCCAGGAATATCTATCCGAGAAGCGCAAGGGCGCTGAAGCACTGACAATGGCGCCTCTGGAGAGGGAGTAAGTCAGCGGTGACTTAACCTTCAGTCCGTGGAAGAGTCGTGCTTCGGCTTGGTGTGGTGTGGTGTGGGTTCGGCAGGAGATGCGGAGAGCTTTCCTTCTAGGCCACCTACGGACACGCTGGTTATTGGGAACTCAGCTTTTTCATAGTCGATTGAATCCAGATATTCATCTCTGTCGAAATCCTGACTGTCATTGGGGTCGGGAATGAGAGTTGAGACCACATCCTCCATAATCCCTCTACGAGTTGCAGGTGGGATGTCTTTTTCATAGAGCTCTGCAAGGGCGGACATCGCCGACAAGATATTCTCAACAAGCTCTTCTTTGGTTGGAGCTGGGTACTTCTCCTCCAAATCCTCAATGATCTGAGCGTTTACCGACTTTTCTCCGGCAGCCGATTTCACCCGCTCATATAGCGGGGTGGGGATGCGGATCGTGTACCGGGTGTATTCGTCTTGCTTGGCCATATTTGCTTATCACCAAAAAAGTGAACGAGGGGCAAGAAAAAGGTTGCGCACCAAATTGGTGAAATGCATATTGAGCGCATCACCAATTTAGTGAAAGGGTCCGCAATGGAACAAGAGGAAGAAGCCAGGATTACCATCTCGGTGCCTGTCAGCCTGCGAAAGATGCTGAAAGTTCGCGCGATTGAGAACGACCGTTCTTACAGTGGCGAAATTGTTCACTGCCTCAAGAAGGGGGCAGGGTGGAAGTCCCAGGAGGCCGCCGCACAAGAACAGTCTTAGGGTGTGGATGGTTTTCAAGGTAAATGTTTATAATTAACAGGTGCTTATGAGAATTCTGTGGATGTTATCTCTGCAAATATTGACTTGAATCCACGAATCCACTCCGATGAATGGCAACAAAACAACGCCTTTTCGTAGTATGCACTGATGGAGCAAGTAGATGAATGAGAACACGTAAGAAGGTCCAAAAACGAAACCGCCGAGAGCGGCAACTCTCGACGGCTTCAATGAAAACCCAAACTCTCACGAAAGGATTATCCAATGCGCAGGATAACACTGATCGATAGCGGCTTCAATGCTGAGCCGCTCACAATGTCCAGCCTCGAGATTGCTGAGTTGGTTGAAAGCCGCCACGATGACGTGAAGCGCAGCATCAAACGTCTCGCGGATCGTGGCGTAATTGTTCAGCCGCCAATGGCGGACGAACAAGGTACAGATGCAATGGGCCGGAAGCGCACAACCTCTGTGTATCGCTTGGAAAAGCGGGACACCTATGTGGTGGTTGCCCAGCTCAGCCCTGAGTTCACAGCTCGCTTGGTGGATCGCTGGGAAGAGCTGGAGCAGCTGGTTCGGCAGAACTCCAGCGGGGAGCAGCGTCGGCAGATGTTGCGCCAAGATGGGAAGGCAATCCGGAAAGATTTCACAGACTCCTTGCGCGACCATGGCTGCATGAAACCGCATCACTTCATGAATTGCTCCAAGGTTGTTGCCAAGGCTGCAACCGGCATGACGCCAAAGCAGCTTCGTGAAGAGCGTGGTGTTAAAAACGCTCGTGACGGCATGACCAGTGTGGAGCTGATGGCAACCGGCCTTATCGAAGCGCTGGCCGAACAGAATATGAGTGAAGCCGCCAGCGATGGTTTCAGCGAGTGCTACCAGGAGACAAAGCGCGCAACCCACAGCGTTGCGATTGCACTCAATGCCAACGCCACTGCGCCCAAGCTGGAGGCTTCGAAATGATCGATGTGAAGCAGCTAACCGGCCTCCTCGTAGTCGCGGAAAAAGCGATTGAAGCTGACCGCCTGGAGCGCGAAGCAAAGCACGCGGCGGCAGAGCTGAACGAAGCCTATGACGATTACAAGGCCGGCCTCAGCATCGACTACGTTGAGCGCGACACGCCCGCCTGGCGGGAGATGCTGGAGCACTCCAAGGCTAAATATGAGGCATCCGAAAAAGCCAAGCGGCTGTCAAAGAACGCAAAGCGCCGACTGCAGTCCGCAATCCACCGTCACCGGGAAGGCGGTGCGGCATGATGCATCGCAGAAGCTTGATCGCCGCCGCGGTCGCCGTCCCGGTTGCCGGATTTGCCGGCTCCTTCGCCCAGGCCGCTCCAGTCGATCCGCACCCAGTGTGGCTGGTGCAGTGGCGAGCCGCTGATGCCGAATGGGAAAAGACCGAGGACGGAACACCTGAGTATCAAAGCGCTTGGGACGCGCGCGAAGCCTTGGGCAAGAAGATCTGCAACACTCTGGCGCAGACCACCGCAGGCGCCTTGGCGCAGCTGCAATGGTTCAAGGATGACTACAGCCATCTGTTCGAAGGTATGATCACGGACGAGTTCGCCGGCATCCTAGACACCATCACGGCCACTCTCGAAGCGGTCGCCTAAGGCAAAAGCCCAGCCTTTCCGGGGCTGGGCTGCCCCCTCAGTAGCTCTGCTGCCAGGATGTAACTTTACCATTGCGGGTGTAAACATAGGTTCCCTGCGGGCTCATCACAAACTGTGCCGTCTCACCGTAGGATCCGCCTGAGGCGTTGATCTTGCGGTAAGGGCCCCAAGAGCAAACTGCGACGAAATCTTTCATTCCGGTGCGGATCATACCTTTTGCCATATCTGAAAGGTCACGATCCGACACTGCTCGCCGCTGTTTTAGCTCATGTTTCGAGCGATTTAAGCGTTGTGCGTCGTTGAACTCTTTGGCGTAAGCGTAGGCCTGACAGAGCTGCATATTCGTCATTGATGCGGCTTGCTCTTGAGTGAATTCTGGCGCGCTACACGCCGCCACAACAAAAAGCCCTGATAGGGCAGCCAAGAATCTCTTCATCAAAATCTCCCAATTCTGCCCCGCAACCTATGAGGATGCGAGGCCCCCTGCAATCATGAGGTGATCATGACCGATTTTGCACGCCTCGGTATCGCTGTTGACACCCGCCAAGTCGTCCGCGCCCGAGACGATCTTGGCGGCTTCGTGCGTGCTGGCCGCAACGCGTCTGGCGCAGCTGACAAGCTGGAACGCTCCTCCGGCCGTGCGAGTGACGAGGTCAGGCGCCTTGGTAGGTCGGTAGGTGGCGCCACCGCCGCGGCTTCAGCCTTAGGGAAGGCTATCGGCGCTGTGGCTGTCGGGTTGGCGGGCTTCGCCTCCGCGCAGCAAGCCGTGGCCCAGGCGAGGGGCTTCCAGGCGGCCATGGCGGAAACCTCCACTCTGATTGCGGGAACGCGGGCCGAAATGAGCCTTGTGGAGCAAGAGGCGCGCCGGATGGCCGCGACTTTCGGGGGTGACGCAACACAGCAGGTCAAGGCGTTCTATCAGGCAATTTCTGCTGGCGCTGATAGCGTCGAGGCCGCAGCCAAAATTCTCGACCAGTCAAACCGGCTGGCCATCGGCGGTGTGACCGATATCACGACGGGCGTCGATGCCCTGACCACTGCAGTGAACGCATACAGCGCAACCGGGCTGACTGCTGCCGAGGCGTCAGATGCCATGTTCATCGGCATGAAGGCAGGCAAAACCACAATCGGCGAGCGGTCCGCGCAGATGGGGCAGATTGTTCCTATCGCCAGCGCCGCAGGCGTGTCGTTTGACGAGATGATTGCCGGTGTCTCTGCTTTGACCACTCAGGGCCAATCAACTGCCATGGCGACGACTGGTCTTCGAGCCGCTATCACAGGGATCTTGCAGCCGTCGAAACAGGCCGCCGACGCAGCAAAGGCCTTAGGGCTTGAGTTCTCGGCAAACGCTCTCCAGGCCAAGGGCTTGGAGCGCTTCCTGGCTGACGTCGTCAATGCCACCGGTGGCAGCACGGATGCGATGACGCAGCTGTTTGGCTCTGTCGAAGCGCTGAATGCGGTTCTGGCGTTTTCCGGGGCTGCTGGTCAGACCTTTGCAGACATCATGGCAGACATGGGCGACAAGGCCGGTGCAACAGATGAGGCCTTTGGAAAGGTTGCAGCGGGACTTGACCAGAGATTGAATGCGGCCTTTGGAAAGTTCACCAACCTAGCCACCCAAGCGGGTCAAGTAATTCTAACAGTTGGAGTTCCGGCTGTTGAGGTCTTGGCTGCCGGTGCTGGTATCCTGAGCGATAACTTTAATAGCGTGATTGGGGTGGTAACTGCAGCTGGCATTGCAGTGGCGACGGCCTATGCGCCAGCGGTTTTTGGCGCCGTGACAGCTACCGGTGCATGGATCACCTCTCTCGTCACACTGCGTGGTGCGCTTATTGCTTCCGGCGTTGGCGTGCTGGTGGTCGGGGCGGGGGTTTTGATCGGGAAGCTCCTGGATCTGGTCAAAGCAACCGGTGGCTGGGGTGAGGCCCTGGAGCTGCTCGGAGAGGTGGCATCCGGCGTATGGGATGGCATCAAAACCAGCGCAAGTGCCATTCCTTCTTCTCTGGCTTCAGTATGGGAGTTGGTGAAGTCCGATTTCCTCAACCTTATGGCGACACTATCTGGCCAGTGGCGCGACTTTCTTCAGATGATGGGTCTGAGTGGTGCTTCAGCCGATGAGGCTGTAACCGCTTTCCTTAAGGCCTCGGGGGATGCGGCAGAGCGCTCAATTGTTCTTGCAGAAGAGGCGTCAGACGCCTTCGTTACTGGTTTCGGTGCGGCGAAAGAGGCTGCAGCCAAACTCCGTGCGCAGGTAGAAGGAACGGCAGACTCTACCGACAATGGCGCAGATGCTGCAAACGCCCTGAACAAGGCCCTCAAGGATCTCGGCAAGGGTGGCAAGAAGGCTGGCAAAGGGCTGAAGAAGGCCAAAACCGAAGCCGAGGCTTTCGCGGATGCGATGAAGGATGCCGCCGATACCGCAGAAGAGCTGGGCACAAAGAAAGCGGGCATCCTTGTTGGCGGCCTTGATGGCATTTCGAACGCCTGGGGCGATTTCATCGCGCGCGGCTTTCGTGATTTCAAAGGCTTTGCGGACGCCGTCCTCGACAGTTTCACCGGAATGCTGGCGCAGATGATCGCGCTTGCGGCCCGGAACAAGATCCTGATCGGCTTGGGCCTCGGTGGCGGCTCCGGGATCGCAACGCAGGCAGCCGGTGGACTGCTGGGCAGCGGAGAAAGCGGTATCTTCGACCTTCTCAGCGGCGGCAGCACTTTGACTAAACTGGCAGGGGCGGTTCCGGGTTTCGTTTCCGGCCTGGGCGGCATCCTGAGCGGCGGCGGCCTCGGCGCGTCCTTTGCAACCCTTGGCGGGCTGGCGGGCGGCAGTGTCGGGCTCTCTGCAGGCGCGGCGGGCGCTGCACTTCCGGCGCTTGGCATCATCATTGGCGCCGCGGCCCTCCTGAAAAAGGCCTTCTCCCGGAAATACAACGGCGAGGGCTTTGAGGGCACCTTTGACGCCGAAGGCTTCACCGGCAACAAGTTCACCCACTACAAGGGCGGCTTCTTGCGCGGCGACAAGTGGACCCGCAGCGCCGTTGATAGCGAGATCGAGGCGGCCCTTGATGAGGCGATGCAGCTTCAGGTGGCCGGTCTTCGGGATATGGCTGCTGCCCTTGGCCTCAGGTCCAGGGGGATTAGCAAGATCGAAGGCGATCATTTTTCGGTCTGGGTGAACGGCAAGTCGCAGGAGGAGATCCAGGAGGAGTTCGCCAGCCACATGGGGGCGGTCTCGGACTCTATGGCTGAGGTGATCCTCAAGGGCTACGATGTGGCCCGCTCTGGCGAGACAGCCAGTGAGACGCTGTCGCGCCTGGCCGGTGGCCTGATGGCCGTCAACGACATGCTGGACCTGCTGAACGCCACCGCGTTTGAAGCCAGCGTCATGGGCGGCCAGGCCGCGTCCGGTCTGATTGAGGCCTTCGGCGGACAGGAGCAAATGCTGTCGGCGGCCAATGCCTATTTCTCGGCCTTCTATTCGGAGGCGGAGAAGGAGGCGACGCTGCGCCGCCGCACGCTGGAGCAGCTGCAAGGCCAGTTTGGTGAGCTGGGTATCGCCCTCCCGCAAAGCCGCGCGGAGTTCCGTGATCTGGTCGAAAGCATCGATCTGACTTCAGCCTCCGGGCAGGCACTCTATGCGGAGCTGTTGCAGCTGTCGGCTGGCATGGATCAGGTGCTGCCCAAGGTTGCGGCCTATACCGAGGCTATGCAGGGGCTGGTTGACGGCATCGGCGGCGAGATTGGCGCGCAGCGCGCCGCGGCGCAGGACATGGCGCGGATCTCCGAGCAGTCTGCGTCTCTATGGTATCGCACGGCAGCCACGCTGCGCGGCTTCCTGTCGGATCTGCTGAACACCGATCTGACCGCGGCCAGCGCAAGCCAGGCAGCGGCTGTGAACCGGGGCCGGTTCGAAACCGCCTTTGACATGGCCCGCGGCGGTGATGTGGACGCCGCCCGGGATGTGCCGGCGCTGGCCAAGGCCTATCTGGAGAGCGCCCGGGCAAACGCCACCAGCTCTCTGGAATACCGCCGGATTGCCGCGCAGGTGCAGGGGCAGGTGAGTTTCCTGGCGGGGATTGCCGATCTGGAAGGTGCCAATGACGATGTGCTGCGCGGCCTCTATGAGCAGCAGATTGAGGTTCTGACCGGCCTGGGCCGGTTCCTGCAGCTTGAAGGGCTGACCAGCGATCAGGTGGCCGAACTCGGCGACGGTGTGAAGGCGCTCACCGAAGACTGGGACGGCACGGTGGAGGCTTTCGAAAGCTCTCTAGGCGCGCTGGAGGATGCAATCCGCAATGCCGAGGCCTTCAGCTATGATGATCTCGTTGGGCGCCTCGATGTGGCCGTGTCTCTGGCAGACGATGCCCCGCGCTGGGTGCAGCGCCTGGTGGACAGCGCGGACGTAGGCCTGCGCACGACGCTGGATTTTGTCATCCGCAATGATGAGCTGAGCCCGGCCGACAAGTGGATCGCCACCAATGCGGCTTCAGAGCACGTCTCCGCGCTGGACTTCGTTCTGCGCAACGATCTGGACAAGGGCACCCGGCGCCTGGTGCTGGAAACCACTGGCGGCCTGCACCGGGATCTGAACCTGACGCTGGCCAAGGATCTGGACGCGGACACGCGCCATATGCTGCTGACCCGCAATGCATCCCTGACCCGGCGTGTGAACGTCGCGCTAGAGGGAGACAGCAAAAAGGCGATCAGCCGGATCAGCCGGCTGCAGGATCTGATCGGCACCGAAGGTAACGGCAAGATCACCTTCGGCGGTGGGGTTAAGCTCACCACTGACCAAGCCTTCAAGGGCCTGAAAACCGGCGTGCAGGATCTGGTGTCGCCGATCAACAAGCTCCGCGGCATGCTGGGCGAGCTGCGGGACGCGGTGAATGCGGACCGGGAACAGCGGGAGAGCGCGCTGAAGATTGCCGGGCTGCAGGTGAAGGGGGCCGATGCGGCCGCGCGGGCGCAGCAGGCCCAGGGCGTGGTCGATGAGTTCAACGCGCTGCGCAGCCAGTACGGCATCGGGCTCGTCGGGCAGAAGGGGAGTGTGTCCGTCAACGATGCGGGGCGCATTGTCTCTTCCTTCGACTACTACAGCGGCGGCGATGTTGCCGGCTTCAAGAAAGCCCTGCGCACCGAGTTTGGCACGGATGCCATCGGCTCAGTGTTTCGCTCGACCAACACGAGCGTCGGGAAGGCGGAGGCGCGTGTTGCAGCACTGCGCAAACAGGTTCGGGATCTAGGAGACATCCCGGCCTTTGCCAACGGCGGCACGCACCGGGGTGGCCTTGCCCGCGTTGGGGAAAACGACATCGAGATGGTGGCCCCGTCCCGGATCTACAACCCGGCAGAAACCAAGGCGATGCTCGATAACCGCGAAGTCGTGAAAGAGCTCCGCAAAGCAAACGAGCGGATCGAAAGCCTCGAAGATACGATCCAGCAGCTCATGATCGCCAGCATCAAGCACGCAAAGCGCAGCGGCGATGCGCTGACCAAGTTCAGCAAAGACCCCGGTTCGCTCAAAGTGACACAGGTGGCAGAATGAAAATCATCAAGCCAATTCCGATGACAGACGCGCTTCTTACCGCGTCCAACGTGGCTGAAGACGATCATGCCGCATGGGTCGCTGGCACGACCTATGCGGCGCAGGAGCGGGTGATCGATACGGTTGCGCACCGCGTCTATGAGAGCGTGCAGGGCGGAAACCAGGGCAACGATCCAGCCGCCGACGACGGCACTTGGTGGCTGGAGATCAGCGCAACGAACCGCTGGAAGGCCTTTGATGGGGTGTTGGCTGACCAGACCTCAAACGCCGGCAGCATCACCTATTCGATCACGACGAACAAGCTGGTCACGGGGATAGCTTTCTTCAATCTGAGCGCAGCTCAGGTCCGGGTCCAGGTGCTCGACGCGGCCCTTGCAGAGGTTTACGACAGGACGCTGGACCTCGTTGAGGACGGGGATATCGTAGACTGGTTTTCCTTCTTCACGACCGATCTGGACCAGTTCAAAACGCTGGCCATGTTTGCAGACCTCACCGCGCTGCCCGGATACCGCATCGATATTACCATCGGGAACGGTTCCTGCATTGCCAGGGTGGGTGAAATCTCCCTTGGGAAAATCGTCTCTCTGGGAGTGACGCATGAGGGGACCACTATCGGACTCACCTCATTCAGCACCAAAGAGCAGGACGCCTTCGGCAACTGGATGATTGTCAGCCGCGCCAAGTCTGATCCGGTCAACTTCACCTTCTCGATGACCGCCAATGACGCCGCCCGGGTGAAGCGGGAGCTGGACAGCCTGCGCGACACGGCGGCCGTATATTTCGCCCACGAGGATCTGGTTGCAGACTATGCCGCCATCTCCTTCGGGCTCTTCCAAGATTACGAAATCCCCCTGAAGAAGAAGGGGAAATCTACTGTTTCACTCGAAATTGAGGGTCTGACATGACGATTTCATTCACTCCGGCACCGACGCTGCCAAGCCTGAACGATCCAGCGAACTTCAACGCTCACTCTCTGGCGCTGTTCTCCTGGCTGGTCGGCACTCACATTGCCGAACAAGAGGGGCTGTCCGCTGAGGACTTCTTCCAGGTGATGGCGAGCCTGACAGATTCGACCGCTGGAAAGTTAATGCCGGTTGGGGCCTTCGGGCTTGGTGCCAAAAGCACCTCACCGCCGCCCGGGAATGACATTTCTGATGGTATTCCAAGCGGTTTCTATACAACCGATGCGAATACCGCCGGAACCGGGTCTGAGACTCCCGTGAACGGCGCGCTTCTGCATGTGCAGCGTGGCGAGGGCACAGGAAACCCCGGAGCGTTTCAGCTTTGGCAGCGTGGCAATGGCCCGCTGCTTTACCGGCGGTTCGCTAGCGGGGTGCCCACTGACTGGATCAGCTTCGAGCCGGAGCGGGACAGTAACGCCAACGGCGAATATGTGAAATTCCCGGACGGGACGCTGATTTGCACCAAAGTCACTTCAACTACCAGCGACACGGTGGATAGCTCTTGGACCTTCCCGGCGCCTTTCTCAACAACTGCCGGGCTTGCGGTAACGGCTGCGCCGCGCTCCAGCGCTAATGCGTGCTTTTGCTCTGTTCGCCCGCCCTCCGTTTCAAGCGTCAGCTTCAACCTTTGGAACACCAGCGCCGCAAGGTTGGACGGATTGGGCGTGTCATTGATGGCAATTGGCCGCTGGAAATAACGGAGGTTCCCATGTTCGAAATCAATTGGTCCCCAGTCCGCCGGGATGACGTGCTGACTGTTTCCAGGCAAGGCGATGCCTTGACCATAAACGGCGAGGTTTTTGACTTCGGTCCTTTGCCCGATGGCGCAACGCTGCCGCTCTCTGCGGTGCCGTGCGAATGGCTGGTCTCGGATGTGGAGCGCAACGGCGACGTGACCAGCCTGACGCTGATCCTGCCGCACGGCGCCAATGCCCCGCAGGAGACCAAGTTCCCGCAGCCGGTGACTGTCAGCGCCGATGGGCCGGTGCCAGTGCCGCTGCACAACGTGGCTGAAGAAGCTGAAGAGGAGCAGGCAGAATGAGCAACATCGACTTTTCGCAGGTGATCACGGCAGAGGCAAAGGCGGCAGCGGCGGCAACGGGGCAGGCCCGGGAGCGCAAGGCCGAGTGCCGGCAGCGCATCCTGGCTGTGGCAGATGAAACCGCGCAGATGAACCTTGCGGCTGCTGCGGCAGCGGGGGCTCTGGATGAAACTCAGCTGCAAATTTTCCGCTCTGGCGTGGCCTGGATCCATGCCATGCGCGCGGCGAAGGTTGACGGCAACTGGCCTGACGTGCCGCCGGGCGTGGCCGAACTCGCCGCAGCGTTCTGAGAGGTGGCCCATGGATGAAACTGGTTTTGTGGCCTGGCTGTCCTCCTGGACCGGCGGGGCATTCACAACTCTGATCGGCGCCACTGTGGGCCGTCTGATGTGGCATTCCGGCGAGGTGCGCAAAGGCGCCCGGCGCTTTTTCGGCCCGGAACTGCTGTGGGAAATCCCGGTTGCGGTCGGGATGGCTATCATTGGCGAAAGTATCGCCAGCTATCTGGAAGTCGGCCAGCCGGTATCCACCGGCATTGTGGCCTTCGCCGCCTACATCGGGCCGCGGGGTGCTGAGGCCCTTCTGAGCAAGTGGATCGCCAAGGCTAAGCCCTGATCCTTCCTGAAAAACTGAACTGAGGTTCCCATGACATTGCATAGCTATGACGTGCGCTGGCTCCAGCGCGCGCTGAAGACGCTTGGCCATTATTCCGGCCGGGTTGACGGAATTGCCGGGCCGAAAACGCAGGCCGCGGTGATCGCATTCAAGCAAGGGCAGGGGCTCCGCGCCCGGTTCTACGTCGGCCCCATCACGCTGGAGCGGCTGGAGAATGCCGTCGAGGATCAATCCCCGCGCCGCTTTGGGCCAGACACCGCGCCAGAGCCGCCGTGGCTGGTGGAAATCGGCAAGGTGATGGGCCTGCATGAGAAACACGACAACGCTGAGCTGCGCGCCTGGCTGGCGTCGGACGGTTCCACGCTGGGAGATCCGGCGGTTTACCCCTGGTGCGGCGATGCCGCGATCACTGCGCTGGAATTGGCGCTGCCCGGCGAGCCATTGCCGGATGCCCTTGAGCGCAATCCGTACTGGGCGCGCAACTTCGCCCACTACGGTATCGCTTGCGGCAAGGTTTACGGGGCCGTCATCAGCTTCACCCGTGGCAAGGGTGGGCATGTCGGCTTTGCGGTCGGTTACGATCCTGCGCTCAACCGGTTTCGCGTGCGTGGGGGCAACCAGCAGGATTCTGTCCGCGACAGTTGGATTTCGGGGCGACGAAAGCTTGCCCTGCGCTGGCCGAAAGCTTGGTCCGCCTCCTATCAGCGCCCGCTGCCTCTCCTCGATGCCAGCGGCGCTGTCCTCTCCACCAATGAAGCCTGACGAAAGGAAAGCACATGCTTGAAGGCAAGAAGACGTACATCATTGCAGCCATGATCCTGCTGAGTGTTCTCGTTGAACGCGGCCTGGGGATCGATGTCCCCGGGATCGATGTCACCGATAGCTGGGCACTTGTGGTCATGAACGCCCTTGGCCTCGGCTCGCTCCGCAAGGGGATCGCAACCGGCCTGTTGGCGCGCATCCGCTGAGCCGCACTGCGCGCGCAAAGGAAAGGCCCCGGTGAAAACTGGGGCCTTTTGTCGTTTCTGGACCGGGGCAAGGCCCAGCAACAGGTTAGGGTGTTGCTGGGCCTGCCTGACCTTGAAGGTAGAAAGGGAGCTTGAAATCCCTCCTACGCTTTTAGCGGGAAAATGGTTGATGAAGTGTTTAGGGTTGGCCCAAGATCCATCAAAGGAGAACGGGTTACACTGGCAGGTATTGCCGTGCAACTTCGGGGATGGAGATGCAAGGTGGCGGGCAGGGAGCCTGATTGCTACCCTGTCGCAAAGTT
Organism: Leisingera sp. ABD4_442; assembly: GCF_056160905.1. NCBI lineage: Bacteria > Pseudomonadati > Pseudomonadota > Alphaproteobacteria > Rhodobacterales > Roseobacteraceae > Leisingera > Leisingera sp. ABD4_442. Next base: position 47,721 of record NZ_JBSWYB010000031.1, read on the forward strand.
CGAAAGAGCCCATGGCAGTCATTGGTCACCTGCTAAGTCTTCGCACGGGCAGCACGTCGCGAACAGCGCCTTGCGGATAATTGAGGCATGCGTGCAGATATTCGGGCAATCGGTAAGGGTTAAGGTTGGCCCTCTGAGTGCGCGCAGTGCTGTCTATACTGCCGAAAGGTTGCGACTTTCGATCACTCTGCGCGGGAGAACATGAGCCTCAAAAGTTCGTATGAGATATTCGCACTTCCTCATCTCTGTGAGGTGGCTTGTTAACATCCCCAAAAAGTTCTTACGCATCGATTGCTCGTCACTCAAGACTCTCACGGAAATTTATTGATGGAACAGCAGGCGAGAGTTTTCCTGCGTATTGGCTAGACTCCGTCGGTGGGTTCTACCGTATTCCGAAATATTCGTACTTGGGTTGGCGATGGAGGTTTTCTAGAGGTGTGGATAATTGTGTTTCAAATTTGTGGGTTTGACGATTTTTCAAAAATAGGGATAAAGTTTTTGGAGCATTGTAATTGATAATGTGAGTATTTTTCGAAAAAATATTGAAGCCTTGTAAATGGTAAGTGCGTGATTTTACCCGTTAGGCCGTTATTGTTTCGGTAATATATCTCGGCCAGTTTTCCGATGGGAACAAATCGTGAAAATTTACAGTGGGTGGCTCGTATGGTGACGCATATCGTTAGGGACGAAACTGACTATAATACTGGTAATAAGGTAACCGAAGATCACTTCGGCGTTAATCTCGTAACAATCTACGACGAAGAGTATGTCGACCCATCGTCCAACCTGTCCTCGCTGGTTGAAGAGATGGGGATCACCAATCTTCGATATCCTGGAGGAGCCGCTACCGAATATTATTTTGACATGGCGAACCCCAACGCTGATTTGTCAACAACACAGAGGGTTCAGGATCTTCTGCCCATGGACGAGATGTTTGAACAGGCCGGCAAGTCTGAGCTTTCAGTTTCGATTGTGATCCCAACTCGGACAGGTTTTGAGAAAAGCGCTGCGAAGGCAATGCGCGATGGCAGTTACGGGAGCCGTGAAGAGATTAGCGATGAATACCTGAATGATCTGGAGACCTTTCTGGAAGCGGTCGTTCGTGAGTCCTCTGCGAACGGCGTGAGAATCTCTGCGATTGAATTGGGAAACGAATTTTGGGGGTCTGGCGAGATGACAGCCTCCGAGTATGGCTACCTCGTGGCGAACCTTCTGCCGGTGATTGCGAATTTTTACGAACGGAATGATCTGAAGGCGCCTGATCTCGTTGTGCAAGGAACGTCGTCAGCGTCTGCGGTATACTCGCCACGAGAGGACACCATCGTTTATATCGATCCTGAAAAGGATATGTACGGAATTTACTCCCAGGACTACATAGAGAAAGAATTTGATGGTGAAGTCCCAAAAGGTTTTATCACAACTCAAGTAGATGGACAGGGAAGCGCCTATTATCAAGTTCGAGACCTGGTAGAGCAAATTAATCGTGTGCCTGAGTCGGCTGACTTAGTAGATGGTGTTCTTCAGCATTACTATGTAAGTACGGGGCTGGATGCTGTTGATGAAGAGAACGCTTTTATGTTCTCTCAATATGACCGTTTTGTCGATCTTCTGGACCGTTCGGATTCTATGGACCCGGTTTCGTTTCATGTCACAGAGTGGAATTCGAACTACTACGGAGAAAATGCGCGCGGACTTGAACATGCATCGATGTTGGTTGAGATGTTTTATGAGCAAATCACCCATGGAATCGATGTTTCCCAAATTTGGCCGCTCACTTTTGACACCACACAAAGCATTACATTGACGGATGTTGAGCAGGAGAACTTGACGATTGCTGGTGAAACATTTTCCCAAATGCGCGATAGGCTTGTTGGTAAATCACCAGTTCTCGACTGGTCACTGGAGAGTGAAGTTGATGTGCATGGTTTCGGGAATGATGATGAGTTCTCATTTATTGCTTCCGACCGTGGCGGTGAAACCCGCGATAGTTTCAAGCTTGATTTTTCAGAGATCGTAGGTGATGACCTGTACTTCATCAAATCTACTATGCTCACTGATGGCGGTAAAGGTGGCGCCGACCATAGAGCTGATCCGGTTGTGATCAACGGCGAGAGCTCCACGTCTGACGATGGGACTGTGGTAATCTCCCTAGATCCCTGGGCACTGAACTTCATCGAATTTACTAGAATCGGAGATGGTGACGACCATATCGATGGAAGCGATAGCAAGGACGTTATCTATGGCCGTGCAGGCGACGATTATTTTGATGGGAATTCTGCTGCTGACCGGCTTTTTGGTGAGGAGGGAAATGATACTATCAATGGCGGCGTCGGGCGCGACTACCTGCACGGTGGAAAGGGACGGGACGTGCTTCAGGGGGGGGCCGGTAAAGACAAAATTGTTGGGGGCGCGGGCAATGACACCGTTATGGGTGGAGCATGGCATGACACGATCATGGGTGAAGGTGGAAAGGATCGGCTAGAAGGTGGAAACGGACGAGATTTGATCTACGGTGGAAGGCGAAGTGATACTATTTCCGGCGGAACCTGGGATGACACGCTTGATGGTGGCGCTGGTCGCGACAACATCCTAGGAGGAAAGGGGCGCGACAAAATTGACGGCGGTGTTGGAGGTGATCTGCTTGATGGTGGAGAGAGCAATGATACCATCGATGGCGGAAGAGGAAGTGATTACATAAACGGTGGAGAAGGTTCGGACAAAATCTACGATGGATCAGGCCGTGACACAGTTTTCGGCGGCGAAGGCGCCGATCATTTTGTTTTCACTTCGGATGGAAAGCAGGATGTTTTGGGCGACTTTGAGGTCGGACTTGATCTTCTTGACTTGAGAGCCTGGGGAAGCAATCACGTTTCGTCTCTGAAATTCGACAAAGTCGCTGTTGATGGTGAAATTACAACCACGATCTCGACCGATGATGAACGCCTGGTTCTGTCCGGAGTTTCCGTTGATGAAATTTTGTCTCTGGTAGAAGGAGAGACTTTGCTCCTTTAGGGGCGAGAAACATTCTCGACATGTCAGAAGGTCGTTGCAGTTCGTGCTATACTTGGAGATGCGGAGCGGTGAACCAATTTGGGCGTGTATCGCAGGGCTCCCGGCCGGTCACGTCACGTACCCTACAGAGGGGGGGGCTCAGAAAAAGCCGAAGCTTAATGGGCTTACCGCAGAGGCTGCCATTGTAGTTTGCGATCTCGGTTCCAAAAACAGAGTTCGAGATGCTTGGTGACTTCAGCGTCCGCCGAGGCCACCAGAGCTTGCTTCAGGGCTTAGGTTGGCGTGGTTTTTCAACTATTCTAAGATGTTGTTCGCCAATACTTCTTACCTCTTTAGGCCGGGCTCGCGCTTCGATCTGACGCTCGATCCCTGTTATCAAGTCTTCGTCAATAGGCGGTAAAGACTTGTCAGCTTGTTGTGGGAGGGGTCTGAGATCAATGATCTCGACATTTCCAGACTCCAGGTTTTTCTTTAGTTTTAGCAATCGATTGCTAGATATCGGAGCGATGTTGTCCCAACTGTACTTCTCGGGGGCGTCAAAGATGCTTGACATGTGACTTCTCCACGATTTCCCACCCGTGGGTGCCCGAGGAGTTCTTGCCTGAAGTGCCATTGCGCTTGCTCTAAAGGCCCGCTTTAGTGGCTTGTTGGAGTAGAACATAAGTTGAACTGACCTTAGTAAACAAAACGTAAATCTTTCCACTTTTGCGCGAATTTTAGTGATATAGATTACCTCTGTGGGCGTAGATTTCCCTTGTGCCTTCCCCAAGTTTTGCGGTTCATCCGGCCGAGGAATTCACCGAGCATGGGTGGATTGATCTTCGGGGGTCGGAATGGCAGAAGCACCGGCGAGCACTCCTCGCGAAATTTGGCGCCCTGGATCTTGGATGAAGTTTGTTACGGCCACTCACTTTGCACAAACCTGACGCTCTTGGCTGTACTAGCAGCACTTGCAACGAATGACGGCGTTGTCCCGGCACAGCCACCATCGGACGGACGACTGGAGTTCTGGTAACTGCTCCGCCAAGTGCAGCCCTTCTGCCAGACCCAATAGTCTTTCCTTATCGCGGGAAGTTGTGGTTTTCTGCTCAATTATGGATAGTGTGATAGCGTCGAAAGTTGAAAGAGAAAGAAGCCTACATGCCGCATCCAGTTGATGTCCACGTTGGCAAGCGAATTCGCCAACGGCGTTGGCTCATTGGGAAAAATCAGCAAGATTTGGCGTCTGAAGTCGGCGTAAAGTTTCAGCAGATCCAGAAGTACGAGAAGGGCGAAAATCGTGTAAGTGCGTCACGTCTTTGGGAAATCGCTTCTGCTCTTGGAGTGGACATCACCCACTTCTTTGAAGGTGTGGAAGAGACAGAAGGGGCCTCGGCTGGTAGCAGCCTTTCGGCCGAAATTCTGGAGGCCAGGGAGGCCGCTGATCTCGTCAGGGTTTTTTACAGCCTTCCAGAGGAGAAGCGTGTTCAGCTAACACGTCTTGCAAAAGTTCTCGCTACCTAAGAACCAGGCCCGGCAAGCGGTTAGGGTGCTGCCGGGCCTGAATGGCCTAGAAGGAGTGAATGGGAGCGCCAATACTCTCCCACTCTTTGTGCGTGCGATCTGTTGCTTTGGCGTTTGCGCTTCGTCAAAGGTCCACAGTAGGGGAGGGACCTTCAAGCAAGCTAAAGAACGAACAGGTGGCCAAGCGGCGGACGGCAATCAGATGCACCTCACAGGTGTAGGGGTTTCCAATCTAAGCGCCGGCGACTTCATATTCTGATAGCAGGTAGCTTTCAATTCGACCCGGCCCTGGCGGCCGGGCGTTTTCTATGTCTGGGGATGGCTCGCCTGGTGCTAGTCTTCTGCCGCGAATGAGGAGTTGGCTATGCCTAAGGAAAAGTCGACCCGTGAGCGTGCGGCGCGGGCGCTATGTGAGTTCGAGGGACACCCGCCGAACGCAAAGATGGACGGCGCCCCTATGTGGACGTCCTACTTGCCGGAGGTGGATGTGGTGCTTCGAACGGCTCTGGGTGATGAGGCCTTGGCAGCCATAAAAACTGCAGACGAGAGCCCAGAATAGGAGACCTGCGGGCGGTGTTGCTAGCGCCCGCAGGATCATCTGCCTAGATGACAAGGGAGAACGGGTTTCCCCTTGCTCTCTTTTTAGGTGAAAATGGTTAAGGGGGCGCTTACGCTTCGTCAAAGGTACATAAAAAGGGCGCCCCGGGGGTGAGGCGCCCAATCTATCAGGTCTTCGCAAGGTAGTGAGAGCATTGACCACTCTCAGGGTGATTTTGGCATAGGATTGTTGAGGAACCGTAAAAGGTTCATCCAAGTAAGGAGTGTCAGCCCGTCAGTGTCCGAAATCTGACCTCTCCATCTCCGGCCGCGTCGGCAGCCCGCCAGGTGTCGGCTGTCGTGCACCTCCAGCCATTCCTTGATAGACACCCAGCGTGTCTGGATGCTGGGCGGATCGCGGTATTCGTCCAGAGTGACAAGCCGGCGCTGCTGATCGGCGAACCACTGAATCTTGAGCTTCAGCCCGAGCCGCTTTGCCCAGGCTTGGACTGGTGCCTCCCAGCCATCATGCCCAGCGGCCTCCATCGCTTGGCGCAAATCCTCTGGAGCGGTCCAGGGCCAGCCCTTCATAGCGGGGCCAGCTCGCGCAGAGCCTTGGCCATGTTGAGATAGCCCGGGTATCCGCGCTCATGGAACATCTGCTAATACTAGGCCGCCCAGGGCTCTCGGCGTTCCTCTTCGAACACGTTGTGCCTTGAGCCCTTGCGCACGCTCACTTTGCCGTCTGGCAGTCTCTCTACCTTGATGGGTTTCCCACTCACTGACTGCTCCCGATTCCCTGTCCGGCCAACATTTACGAAGTGCGCCCTGGTTCCATGAACTGGCGTGAACCGGCATACACTGCGAAAACGCCGGAATCGCACCCTTTAAAAACAGCTCCATTGACTACAAAACAATAGCCTGCGTGCCTATAGCTTCGTTTACACCGAAGATGTCGGGAGTTCGAGCCTCTCACGACCCACCATCCCCCTCTCGCCGGATCAAGACGATATTCACGCAAGCCGTTGCTGCGGAAGTGTTTTTCACGTTGTTTCAGCGTGTTGGCCGGGCTGGCGCATTTTTTTCCGGGAAAGTCTGGAAAAAGGCAAAACACCGCTTGACGGGTCCCGGGGCGGAGAATATTACAGCCCAACATTCAGCAGCGATGCTGGATCGCAGCGGGCGGTTGTAGCTCAGTTGGTTAGAGTACCGGCCTGTCACGCCGGGGGTCGCGGGTTCGAGCCCCGTCAACCGCGCCACTTTCTTCCCTGGAAATGAAGCTTCACAGCTGCCCTGGCAGCCGCTGGCTGTTAGCCGTTCAATCTGGCACCTGTTTCCGGGGTGTCCTGGCTGAATGTGTTGAGCCAGGTCCCGCCGTCTTTCTCCCAGAGCGATGAGATCAGCATGGTCTTCCACTCCTCCGAACCGGCAGGCCGGTAGGACGCCCGGTAGGAGAGGAGGGCCGCGGTGCTGCCAATGCAGCGCAGGCGGGCGCCGCTCAGCTTGTATTCCGCCATCACCGGCCCATCTTCCAGCTGCCCGCAATGATCGGCCTTGTTTGCAAAGCCGCTGGGGTATACGCCGAGAAAGTCTTCCGAGAGGACTTGCGCGTCCAAACGCTGGTCGCCGAGAACCATGGCCTCCCAAACCCTGGTTTCCAGGGCGAGGATACCGTCCAGCTGCGGGCTGTCAGTCAGAATCGTTTGTGTCATGATGCCAGCCTGACCGCCGGAGGCCGGTCAGGCAAGCAGCCGGTTGGCTGCAGCGGCTTCAGAGCGCAGGCGGCGCCGGGTCGGCGCCGGTATCGTGGCGCCATTCTGTCAGGTCGGTGTTGATCCACTTTCTCAGCCGTTCCATGTCCGGAGACCCGTTTGCCTCCAGAAACCGCAGCAGCACACGGGTGCCGTGCTGGTAGCCTGCGCGGTAGCTTTCCTCCGGGTCGGTCTGAGTGCCTTCAAATCCCGGCGGCCGTTTGAACCTGCTTTGAACCATTTACTCTCTCCGTCTTCCTGGGCTCGCGCGCCCTAGGGCAGGCTAGGGCAAGAGCGATAAGCAAGTCTTAACCCGGGTGCGTAAAACGAACGCAAACCCGTGCGGTAGGGGCTGTACAGGCTGTTACATGGGCGGCAGGCGCCTGAGAAAGTCCAGAAGGGCGGCGGCAGTATCCTGTGGCGCGCTGTCGATGAAGAAATGCCCGCCTGGCAGGCTGCGGGCGGTTATGTCCTGCAGGTGCGGCACCCAGGCGGCGGCGACGTCATAGGCCCGGGCCATGGCGCCATCGGCGCCGTAGAGAACCAGTGCCGGGCATTGTACCTGGCGGGTGAGGTCACGGGCATCGTGGTTGAAGTCCACTTCAATCGCGGCGCGGTAGTCGTTGCACATGGCGCGCACGCAGGCCGGATCTGCCCAGGCACGGCGGTAGGCTGCCAGTGCGGCAGGCGGGAAATCATCCAGCGCAGCGCCGCCCCAGCCCAGCAGGCAGCTTTCGAAATAGGCCTGCGGATCGGCGCTGATCATGCGCTCCGGCAGCGGCGCGGGCTGGGCCAGGAAGAACCAGTGGTAATAGGCGCGGGCGACCTGCTGCGTCAGCTGGTCCAGCAGCAGATGGGTCGGAATGATGTCCATCACCGTGAGGCTGGCAACGGCTTCGGGCGCGTCCAGTGCCAGCCGGTGCGCGGTGCGGCCGCCGCGGTCGTGGCCTGCGAGGTGAAACCGGGGATGCCCCAGCGCGTGCATCAGCGCCAGCTGGTCGGCGGCCATATTGCGGAAGCTCATCGCCTCCACGCCTTCGGGTTTGGTGCTGGCGCCATAGCCGCGCAGATCCGCTGTCACCACGGTGAAATGGCGGGCAAGGGCGGGGATGCTCTCCTCCCACATTTCCTTGGTCTGCGGGAACCCGTGCAGAAGCAAGAGCGGCGGGCCTTCGCCGCGGCGGGTATAGGCGATCTGCTGGCCATTGACTTGCAAGGTGCCGGTTTCTGTGCCGGACGGCATGGGCTCTCTCCCTTGAACTGGGCGTCCCGCGTATTGGAGCTGCAGCCGTGCGCCGGATCAAGCCTGCCGCTGCGTTTCGGGCAGAGCGGAAGGCTCCCGCGCCTTGGCGCGGCATCAAAGATGCCGCACCGCAAGCCTTGGGTCCGGCGCCGTGCTAAAGCACGGCGCGGGGGGGGGGGGGGGGGGGGGGGGGGCCAAAAGAAAAGAGGGGGGAAGAGGAAACACAAAAAAAAAGGGGAAAAAAAACCTTTTTTTTTTTTCGGGGAAGAAAAAGGGGGGGGGACCTTAAGC
>NZ_JBSWYB010000032.1:0-51975 GCF_056160905.1 Leisingera sp. ABD4_442
CCCCCGTCTCGTGGCTACCCGTTCTCCTTCCCCCCTCCCCTTGTCCCTCGCCCCAACCCCCCCCCCCCCCTTTTTTTTCCCTCCCCTCCTACACCCCCCCCCCCCGCGCCGCCTTTGGCGGCGCCATGCCCAACGGGAAGAGGGGCGCATCAGTGCCCCGATGACGGGCGGGAGAACGCGCATTTTTCTTGGCGGGAAGGCAAGGGCGGGGCGGGCTATTCGCAGGCCCCGCCAATGAATTACTTCGCGCTCAGTGCGTCCAGGATGCGGGCCCAGGAGCGCATGCCCTTGTGGAAGCTCTTCAGGTCGTATTTCTCGTTCGGCGAGTGGATGGCATCATCATCATTGGCAAAGCCGACGAGCATCGATTCCATGCCGAGGATCGACTTGAAGAAACCCGCGATCGGGATCGAGCCGCCCATGCCGCAGAACACTGCCTCGCGCTGCCATTCGTCCGACAGCGCGGCGCGGGCGGCGGTGAATTCGGGGCGGCTGATGTCCATGACTGACGCCTTGGAGCCTTCGAGATCGTTGTCCCAGACCACCTTGCAGTCGGGTTTCAGCTGCGCCTCGACGTGTTTGCGGATCTTTACCCGCAGCGCGTCAGGGTCCATGTCGCCGACCAGGCGGCAGGTGATCTTGCAATGCGCCTGTGACGGGATCACGGTCTTGGAGCCGGCGCCGTTGTAGCCGCCCCAAAGGCCGTTCACCTCCAGCGTCGGGCGGGCCCATTGCTGTTCCAGGACCGAGCGGTCCTTTTCGCCATGCGCCTGGGTGTAGCCCGCATTGTCAAGGTAGTCCTTTTCGTCAAAGCCGCAGCCTTCCCACTGGCGCAGCTGGTCCTCGGGCACCTCATGCACACCTTCATAGAAGCCGTCGACGGCGACCTTGCCGGTCTCTTCGTCATAGAAAGAGGCGACGATGCGGCTGAGTTCGCGCAATGGGTTGAGGCCGGGGCCGCCGTAGTGGCCGGAGTGCAGGTCAATGCGCGGGCCGATCACGGTGAATTCATCCTTCAGCATGCCGCGCAGTTGCGAGGAGATCGACGGCACCCCGCGCGACACCATCGAAGTGTCGCAGATCAGCGCGATGTCGGCCTTCAGTTCTTCTGCGTTGGCCTCCATGAAGGGAATGAGCGAGGGGGAGCCGCTCTCTTCTTCGCCCTCGAAGAAGAAGGTGATGCGGCAGGGCAGGGAGCCGTTGACGGCCTTCCAGGCGCGGCAGGCCTCGACAAAGGTCATCAGCTGGCCCTTGTCGTCCGAGGAGCCGCGGCCGCGGATCACGGTGCCGTTTGGGGTTTCCTCCAGCTGCGGCTCAAACGGCGGCGTGTTCCAGAGGCTCAGCGGGTCAACCGGCTGAACATCATAATGGCCGTAGAACAGCACATGCGGGGCGTCGGTGTTTTCCTCGCCCACATGGCCGACCACCATCGGGTGGCCTGGGGTGGTGCGCTTTTCCGCCTTGATGCCGATGGCGTTCAGGTCGGCGACCAGCCAGTCGGCGGCTTTGTCGCAGTCTGCCTTATAGGCAGGGTCGGTGGAAATCGACTGGATGCGCAGCAGTTCCATCAGCCGCTCTGTCGCGGCGTCTAGCTCTGCGTCGATCCGGTCCAGAACGTCATTCAGTGCCATTTTGCTCTCCTGTATGTCGGGGAGGCCCAGGGTAGGCCGTTTTGCCGCGGACCCTAACAGCGCGGTAAGGGAGGGGCCAGAGGTCCCGGGGCTGGAAATCCATGGCATTTTCAGCTGCGGCGGTTTCCGATCCTGCACATTATTCGGAAAACCGGGAAACAGATACGACGCAAACGGACACAGGTTGGCCGCAGCTGTCCTTGCCCGGCCTCTGTTTAAGTTTTATTTGACCTGCATCAATGTTGCGCACCCCCGGCGGCGCGTATGCAGTTGATCGGAGGGGGCGCCTGCGGTAACCATTCCCGGACGTGAATGTGGTCTGACCGCCGGACGGCCGAGCCCTTTACACAGCCCGCGTGCTCAGCCGGAGCACAATTAGCTATGGAGATGCCGGTGGACTATACCGCGAAACTGGACGCAGCGATTGCCAGCCTTCACGACGAGGGCCGTTACCGGACCTTCATCGACATCGAGCGCAAGAAGGGCCATTTCCCGCATGCGGTCTGGACCCGGCCGGATGGCCGCCAGCAGGATATCACTGTCTGGTGCGGCAACGACTATCTGGGCATGGGCCAGCACCCGGTTGTGCTGGAGGCGATGCATGATGCCATCGACTCGACCGGCGCAGGATCGGGCGGCACCCGCAATATCTCGGGCACCACGGTCTATCACAAGCAGCTGGAGGCCGAACTGGCCGATTTGCACGGCAAGGAAGCTTCGCTGCTGTTCACCTCGGCTTATATCGCCAATGATGCGACGCTGAGCACGCTGCCCAAGCTGTTCCCGGGACTGATCATTTATTCCGACGCGCTGAATCACGCCTCGATGATCGAAGGCGTGCGCCGCAATGGCGGGGCCAAGCGCATCTTCCGCCACAACGATGTGGCGCATCTGCGCGAGCTGCTGGAGGCGGACGATCCCAAGGCGCCCAAGCTGATTGCCTTTGAATCGGTTTATTCGATGGACGGCGATTTCGGCCCCATCGCCGAGATCTGCGACCTGGCGGATGAATTCGGCGCGCTGACCTATATCGACGAGGTCCATGCGGTTGGCATGTACGGCCCCCGCGGCGGCGGCGTGACTGAGCGGGACCGTCTGGCCCACCGCATCGACATCATCAACGGCACGCTCGCCAAGGCCTATGGCGTGATGGGCGGCTACATCGCGGCCTCGGCCAAGATGTGCGATGCGATCCGCTCTTATGCGCCGGGTTTCATCTTCACCACCTCGCTGGCGCCGTCGGTGGCGGCAGGGGCGGCGGCCTCGGTGGCATATCTGAAAGGCGCGCAGGAGCTGCGCGACAAGCATCAGGACCAGGCCAAGGTGCTGAAACTGCGCCTGAAGGGTCTTGGCCTGCCGATCATCGACCACGGCAGCCACATCGTGCCGGTAATCGTCGGCAACCCCGTTCACACCAAGGTGCTGTCCGATCACCTGCTGGAAGATTACGGCATCTACGTCCAGCCGATCAATTTCCCGACTGTGCCCCGCGGGACAGAGCGGCTGCGGTTCACGCCCTCGCCGGTGCACGGCCCCAAGGAGATCGACGCGCTGGTTCATGCAATGGACGCATTGTGGTCGCATTGTGCGCTGAATCGTGCCGAACTTGCCGGGTAACATACTGATCAGTGTAAATTTACCTTAGGTGTGTTACGCTGTTGTCAATCAATGAGCGGATCTGAGTCGCATCTGTGATTCTTTCACCGCTCAGCAGTAGATTGCGGCAGGCATTGATGGGACGGCAGGCATGATCGGGCGCTTCACCCAGCGCAAGCACGAAGAGCATGGAGAGGTCGCGGAACCGAAAGGTTTTGACGACTTCGAACTCAAGCTCGGTGACGTTATGCGGGGCGAACGGGCGACAATGGGCAAATCGCTGCTCGACGTCCAGCGCGAGCTGCGGATCAAGGCCTCCTATATCGCTGCCATCGAAAATTCAGACCCCACCGCCTTTGACACGCCCGGCTTTATCGCCGGGTATGTGCGGTCTTATGCCCGCTATCTGAACATGGATGCGGAACAGGCGTTCCAGGATTTCTGCAAGGAAAGCGGTTTTGCCGTGGCGCATGGCATGTCCGCCGAGGCCTCCAGCCGCAGCAAGTCCGGCGGCGCGCCTGCCGCCGCGTCCAAGGGCCTGGGCGGCGATGCCTTTGCCTCGCCCAATACCCCCTTTATCCCGGCCCCCAGCAGTTTCCTCAGCCAGATTGAGCCGCGCGCGGTTGGGTCTCTGATGGTGCTGGCCGGGCTGATCGGCGGCATTACCTATGGCGGCTGGGCGGTGCTGAAAGAGGTGCAGCAGGTGCAGTTTGCACCGGTGGATCAGACCCCGGCAGTGCTGGCGGACCTGGACCCGCTCAGCAGTGCCGTGCTGGAAGTTGCCGAAGGCGCCCAGGATCCCGCGGCTGAAGCGCTGGACCGGCTATACCGGCCGCAGGCGCTGGACGTGCCGGTGCTGGTCGCGCGCGATGCGCCGATTTCGACACTGGACCCTTCCACGCTTGGAAACTTCGCGGCGCCGGAACTGCCGAGCGTCGCCCTGGCGGAGGCCAGCATTTCCTATGAGCAGGATGCGTTGTCGCAACCGGTTCCGCAGGTCGTGGCGGAAATCAAACCGGGTGTGGAAATGGTGGCGGTGCGCCCCTCCTGGGTGCAGGTCACGGCTGCCGATGGCAGCGTGATCCTGGAAACCATCATGGATGCGGGCCAGCGTTTCGAGGTGCCTCTGACGGAGGATGCGCCAAAGCTGCGCACCGGGGAAAGCAGCGCCATCTATTTTGCCGTCAACGGCGAGCATTTCGGCCCGGTGGGCGAGCGCGGCCAGGTGTCCAAGAATATCGAGCTGTCGATGGATGCCATCACCGGCCGGTTTGAACTGGCAGACCTGACTGACGGGCGCAACGAGGCACTGGCGACCTTGGTAGCTGAGCTGCAAGCGGCCCAGCCGGCGTCGCAGTAAACGGATCTTCAGGAATTCCCGCAAGACGCCCGGTGCCGCCATTGCAGCGCCGGGCGTCAGCACGTATCTAGGCGGTAACAGGATCCAGCCGGGACACATGCCGCAATGTCGATCAATCACATCCGCCCCTGGCGCCATATCGAGCGCCGCAAAAGCCGCCAGATCCATGTGGGCAACGTGCCCGTCGGCGGTGATGCCCCGATTGCGGTGCAGACCATGACCAACACGCTGACCACCGATGTGGCGGCGACGGTGGCGCAGGTCCAGGCCGCGGCTGAGGCCGGGGCTGATCTGGTGCGGATCTCGGTGCCGGATGAGGCCTCGTCCAAAGCGTTGAAGGAAATCGTGCGCGAAAGCCCGGTGCCAATCGTCGCCGACATCCATTTCCACTATAAGCGCGGGATTGAGGCGGCAGAGGCAGGAGCGGCCTGCCTGCGCATCAACCCGGGCAACATCGGTGATGAAAACCGTGTGGCCGAGGTGATCAAGGCAGCGCGCGACCACAATTGCTCAATCCGGATCGGGGTGAATGCCGGCTCCTTGGAAAAGCACCTCTTGGACAAATACGGCGAGCCCTGCCCGGAGGCGATGGTGGAGAGCGGGCTCGACCATATCCGCATCCTGCAGGATCATGACTTTCATGAATTCAAGATCTCGGTGAAAGCCTCCGACGTCTTCATGACCGCTGCCGCTTATCAGCAGCTGGCGGAAGCCACAGACGCGCCCATTCATCTTGGCGTGACCGAAGCCGGCGGCTTTGTTTCCGGCACTATCAAATCTGCCATTGGCCTGGGACAGCTGTTGTGGATGGGCATTGGCGACACGTTGCGCGTCAGCCTCTCTGCCGATCCGGTGGAGGAGGTGAAGGTGGGGTTTGAGATCCTCAAATCCCTTGGCCTGCGCCACCGCGGCGTCAATATCATCTCCTGCCCCAGTTGCGCGCGTCAGGGGTTTGATGTGATCAAGACGGTAGAAACCCTGGAGAAGCGCCTGGAGCACGTTAAGACCCCGATGAGTCTCAGCATTATCGGCTGCGTTGTGAACGGCCCGGGCGAGGCGCTGATGACCGATGTCGGCTTCACTGGCGGCGGCGCGGGCTCCGGCATGGTCTATCTGGCCGGCAAGGCCAGCCACAAGATGTCCAACGAACAGATGGTCGACCACATCGTCGAGGAGGTCGAGAAAAAGGCCGCGCAGATCGAGGCGGCCCAGGAAGCGGCGGAGTAATACTCCAGCCGTTTCATCTTTCCAGAAATACTCCGGGGTCCGGGGCAGCGCCCCGGTCCTGCCGGTTCAGCTTAACCGATCAGCTCTGCTGCTCGCGGATCTCCGCCACCATGATCTCCATCTGGTCGGCAGGCAGGTAACCGCGCAGCAATTCATTGCCCAGCACAAAGGTCGGGGTGCCGGAGATGGCCATTTTCTGCGCTAGCGCGCGGGTCTGGCGCAGCTCGGCAGTGACCTCTTCGCTGTCCATCTTGGCAAAGATCGCCTCTGCATCCAGCGAAAGGCCATCGGCCAGGCGGCGCAGCGCAACCTCGTTCGGCTCGGCGCCGAAGTCGATCAGCGCGTCATGCACTTGCTTATAGGCGTCAGCACCGGCCACGTGTTTGGTGGCTACGGCAAAACGCGATGACAGAACCGACGCCTCGCCCAGGATCGGGAATTCCTTGATCACCAGGCGGATGTTGCCATCGCTTTCCAGCAGTTTGGCGACTTCGGGTGCGGCGCGGCGGCAGTAGCCGCAGCGGTAGTCCATGAACTCGACCAGGGTGATGTCGCCATCCGGGTTGCCGCCGACCCAGGAATAGCCATCATTCACCAGCTCCTCCATATTGTCGGCGACCAGCACGTCGTCGCGCGCGGCTTCGGCCTGCTGCTGGCGCTGTTCCAGCAGGTCAACGGCTTCCAGGATCAGTTCCGGATTGGCCAGGATGTAGTTGCGGACTTCTTCGCCAAAGGCCTCGCGCTCAGCCTCCGTCATCGCGCTGGCGTCAAAGGCCTGGGCCGGGGCGCCCAGCAGGGCGAGCGCTGTGGCCGCCGCGGCGGCTGTGCGGGTGAAAAGGGTCATTTTCGTCTCTTCCTCTTTTGAGCTTTTTCATAGGCTGTCAGCACGTCCTGTGCCCGCCGCGCAGCGGCAGTTCCTGCAGGCAGCAAAGCGACGGCCCGTTTGGCATGAATGCCGGCGTCCCGCAGACGTCCTTGCAAGGCATATCGTTCGGCGGTGACCAGCGCTGCCATGCCGCGCTGGCCGGTTTTGGCATAGGCCAGCGACATGTCGCGCAGCAGCACCGTGTTGCGGAAATCGATGGCGCGGGCCTTCTCCATGGACTTGAGAGCTGCCTTGGGCTGGCCGGCCGCCAGCTGGGCGCGGCCGTAGCCGGTCAGGATCAAGGGATCCCTGGGGGCCAGCTTGACCGCGGTGGCATAGGCCGCCAGGGCAGCGCTCCATTGGCGGTTCTCGATCAGGATCTGGCCCTTCATCTCGTGGTAGAACGGATCGGATGGCCGGATTGCGAGCGCGCCGTTCATCGCCCTGATCGCCTTCTTCAGGCTGTTCTGCCTGTGATAAGCCGCAGCCTCGCGCATCAGGCGGACGTCTTTGAACTGTTCTTCACGCACCCGGCGCAGGGTCCATTTCGGGGCGCGGGTGAAGGCCGACAGTTTGCCGCGGACGCGGGCGAACCAGTATTGCGCTTCCTGGCTGGCTGCGCCCTTGTCGCCGTGGGCTGCCAGATAGGCCTTGGCCGCGCGGATGCGGTCGCGGCTCAAGGGGTGGGAGCGGGTGTAGGGGGCCTGGCTGGCGGCGCTGAGAACCTCCTGGCCGGCAAAGGCGCGGTGAAGGTCGACCAGCCCCTGCGGGCTGATGCCTGCGCGGTTCAGATAATCGGCTGCGGAGCGGTCGGCAGAGCTTTCCTCGGCCCGGGTATGTGCCAGAAAGCTGCGCAACGCGGAGTTCTGGGTGCCGATGGCAATGCCGGCCGCCGCATCTCCGCCGCCGGCTGCCGCGGCAAGTGCGGCTAGTGCCAGGCCCAGCCCCGCGGCACTGTTGGCAGAGCGCAGATTCTGCATCCGCCGCGCCAGATGGCCGTTGGTGATATGGGCGGCCTCATGGGCGATCACCGCTTGCAGCATTTCCGGGCTGGTGACCTTTAGGATCAGTCCGTAATGCACGAAAATCGTTCGCGAATCCACAACGAAGGCATTGAAGGACGAGTCATTGACCAGAAGGATCCGCACCCGGTTCGCATTCAGCCCCGCAGCGCGCAGCACTGGCGCCGCCAGGCGGTTCAGCCCGTGTTCAATGTCCGGATCGCGCAGCAGCGAGATCGACGCAGCCTGCGCCGCTGAGGCTATCTGAATCAGCGCGCAAAGCAAAAGAGCCGGGATTGACGCCAGCCGGAAGAAACGGTCAAAACTCATGCGCGCACATTGGGAGATAAGCATGCGAAACTCAACCCGGTCCGAGGTCGATCCCTTCATTGTGATGGATGTGATGGAGGCTGCCCGCAAGGCTGAGGAGGCAGGCCGCCATATCATTCACATGGAGGTGGGCCAGCCGTCGACCGGGGCACCGGCCGGTGCGTTGAAGGCGCTGGGGAATGCACTGGAAAACAATGCCTTGGGCTATACAGTTGCCTTGGGTCTGCCAGCCCTGCGCAAGCGGATCGCGCAATTGTACGGGGAATGGTACAACGTCGATCTGAACCCGGAGCGGGTGATCGTTACGCCGGGCTCCTCCGGCGCCTTCCTGCTGAGTTTCACGGCGCTGTTTGACAGCGGCGACCGTGTCGGCATCGGTGCGCCGGGCTACCCCTCTTACCGGCAAATTTTGAAGGCGCTGGGGCTGGTGCCGGTGGACATCCAGACCGCACCGGAGAACCGGCTGCAGCCGGTGGCGGCGGATCTCAAGGGGCAGGACCTGGCCGGGCTGATGGTGGCCTCACCTGCCAATCCGACCGGCACGATGCTGGATCACGCGGCGATGGGCGCGCTGATCGACGCGGCACGGGACGAGGGCGCCAGCTTTATCTCCGACGAGATTTATCACGGGCTGGAATACGAGGCGAAGGCGGTTACTGCGCTGGAGCTGACCGACGAGTGTTATGTGATCAACTCCTTCTCCAAGTTTTTCTCAATGACCGGCTGGCGGGTGGGCTGGATGGTGGTGCCGGAGGATCATGTGCGGGTGGTGGAACGCATCGCTCAGAACATGTTCATCTGTGCGCCGCACGCAAGCCAGGTAGCGGCGCTGGCGGCGATGGATAGCGAGGATGAGATGCGGCAAAACCTGGCCGTCTACGCAAAAAACCGCCAATTAATGCTGGATGGTTTGCCGAAAGCCGGGTTCAGCAGGATCGCGCCGCCGGACGGGGCGTTTTATGTCTATGCCGATGTGTCGGACCTGACCAATGACAGCCGCAGATTTGCCGCGGAAATCCTTGATAAGGCTGGGGTTGCGGTGACGCCGGGACTGGACTTCGATCCCGTCCGCGGCGCCACCACGCTGCGGTTTTCTTATGCGCGGTCAACTGCGGATATCGAGGAAGGCCTGGCGCGGCTCACCCGGTTCATGGCGGAGCGCGGCTGAACGCAGAAGGCGGATTTCCAATCCAGCCGTAATTGCCTAGTCTGCCCGCCAAAAGACCAAGAGGCGTGGCATGGGCAGACTGTTCAAACTTACCGCACTGATCTGGATGCTGGCCGCAGGCGCCTGGGCGCAGGGGTTCAGCGGCCTGGCCCGGATCGACCCGGAAACCAGCCGGGTGACGGATGCCTGGCAGGGGGCTGAGGTTTCCCTGGGCCTCAGTCAGGGCGTGCCGTTCCGGCTGTTCACATTGGACGGGCCGCCGCGGCTGGTGCTGGATTTTCAGGAGGTGGACTGGACCGGTCTGACGCCGGAGGCGCTGTTGCAGGGGGAACAGGTCTCCGCGGCGCAATTCGGCACCTATGTCCCGGGCTGGTCGCGGCTGGTGCTGGAGCTTGCGAAGCCAATGAAAGTGTCCGAAGCCGCGATGACGGTGGACCAGGTGACGGCTGCGGCCCGGCTGATGGTGTCGCTGCAGCCTGCCACGGCAGAGGAGTTTGCCGCCAAGGCAGGCGCTCCGAAGGATCCGCGCTGGGACTTGCCTGCGCCAGAGGCGGTGCAGGGCCGCGGGGAGCGGGACGAGAACGCGCCTTTGCTGGTGATGCTGGACCCGGGCCATGGCGGTATTGATCCGGGCGCCGAACGGGATCACCACAGCGGCCATGTGGTTGAGAAACACCTGATGCTGCAGTTCGCGCGGGAGCTGGGCGAGGTGCTGATCCGGTCGGGGCAATTCACCGTTCAGCTGACCCGCGATGACGATTACTTTGTGTCGCTGGAGCGCCGCATCGCGCTGGCGCATCAGGCGGGAGCAGATGTGTTCATCTCGCTGCATGCGGATACGATTTCCGAAGGCCGGGCGCATGGCTCGACCGTTTACACGCTCTCCAAGGAGGCCTCGGACGTGGCCTCAGCCAAGCTGGCGGAGCGGCATCTGCGCGGTGATCTCTTGTCCGGCACCGATCTCAGCCAGGCGGACGACGGGGTGACGGCTGTGATGCTGGACCTGGCCCGGCAGGAAACCCAGCCGCGCAGCGACGCGCTGGCGGCGGCGCTTATCAAGGGATTGCGTGAACAGGGCCGGCCGATCAACAACCGGCCGCTGCGCTCTGCCGGGTTTTCGGTGCTGAAGTCGGCGGATATTCCTTCGGTTCTGGTGGAGATCGGCTTTTTGTCCAGCAAGCGGGACCTGAAGAACCTGGTTGACGCGGACTGGCGGGCCAAGGCGGCGCGCGGCATCCTCGATGGGCTGATTGCCTGGCGCATCGAAGACGACGCCCGCCGCGCGTTGGTACGGCAGTAGGGGGAGGCAATGAAACTGATCTGGATGTCAGATCTGCATTTCGAGGCAGAGGGGCTGGTGCTGGGCTATGATCCGCGAGCAAGGCTGCAGGCGGCGGTTGATTATATCTCGGCACGTCACAGTGACGCTGCAGCCTGCCTGATCACCGGTGATCTGGTTGAAACGGGAACTGTTCAGAATTACAGGGCGTTGCAGGGGTTTCTTAACCAATTGCCAATGCCGGTTCTGCCCCTGGCCGGCAACCACGACGACCGCGACGCCCTGCGGGAGGTGCTGCCGCTGCCAGGATCTGCGATGGCAGGCTTTGTCCAGTACCGGGCGGATTTTGCCGGGCTTTGCGTTTTGGGCCTGGATACGCTGATCCCCGGAGAAGACGCAGGACTATTATGCGCTGAGCGGCTGGACTGGCTGAAGGCAGAGCTGGATGCTTTGGACGGCCAGCCGGTTATTGCTGCCTTGCATCACCCGCCGCTGAAGCTGGGCCTGCCGATGCTGGATCCGGATAATTTGCAGAACGGGGATGCGCTGCTGGACCTGCTGGCGGATTATCCCAATGTGCTGCACTTGCTGGCGGGCCATGTGCACCGGCCGTGTTCCGGCACCGCGCGGGGTATCCCCTTCACCACGGCAAAATCGGTGCTGTATCAGGCGCCGCCGCCGCGCCCGGAGTGGGATTGGAGCAGCTTCCGGCCCGCGGCAGAGGCACCTGCGCTTACGGTGCTGGAGCACAGCGCGGCCGGGCTGGTGCTGCAGCAATGCCAGTTTTGTGACCACGCCCATGGCGGTCCCGCTGCGTAAGACGCCGCATCAGGCGGGGAAATGTGATAGGATTCTCCCATCTTTCCCGGCATAGATCCGCTGTTTCCTGTTTTGACCCCGGGGATTGCCGCGCCTATATAGGCGGCACCTCGCGAGAAAGGCCAAACCCGTGCTCAGGTTCATACTCTCCTTCTTCGGTTCCATCTTCAGCACCATCACCCTTGGGGTGGCGATGGTGGCACTGACCATCGGGGCGGTGTTCTGGATCTACGGGCGCGACCTGCCGAGCCATGAATCGCTGGCCCAGTATCAGCCGCCTACGATCAGCCGGATCTATTCGGGCGAGGGGCATCTGATCGACGAGTTTGCCAAGGAACGCCGCCTGTTTACCCCGTCGGCGGAAATCCCGGATCTGGTGAAACAGGCCTTCATCTCGGCAGAGGACAAGAATTTCTACAGCCACGCAGGCTATGACGCACGCGGCATCGCTGCGGCGGCGATCGAGGCAGTGCGGTCGCGCGGCCGGAACGTGCGCGGCGCCTCGACCATCACCCAGCAGGTGATGAAGAACTTCCTCTTGTCCGGCGACCGCCGGGCAGAGCGCAAGATCAAGGAGATCATCCTGGCCACACGGCTGGAGGAGACGCTCGACAAGGAGCGGATCCTGGAGCTGTATCTGAACGAGATCTTCCTGGGGCAGAACTCCTATGGTGTGACGGCGGCGGCGCAGACCTATTTCAACAAGACCTTGGGTGAGCTGGAACCGCATGAGGCGGCGACGCTGGCCTCGATGCCCAAGGCGCCGTCGGATTATCACCCGGTGCGCCAGAAGGAGCGTCTGCTGGCGCGGCGCAACTACGTGCTGCGTGAGATGCGCGAGAATGGCTATATCTCCAAGGACGTCTATGAGGTCGAGGTGGCGCAGCCGCTGCGCTCCGTCCAGAATGGCGATTTCGAGGGTTTCCGCACCGCACTGCCGCCACGCGACTATTTCACGGACGAGATCCGCCGCCAGCTGACCGAGGATTTCGGCGAGGGCGAGTTCTTCACCGGCGGCTTTACCGTGCGCGCAACCATCGACCACGAAATGCAGGCCGAGGCGGCGCTGGCGATGCGCGGCGGCTTGCAGAAATACGACCGCTCCCGCGGGATCTGGCGCGGCACCGGTGTTACGCTGGAGGAGGCACAGCTGACGGATGAGGCCGCCTGGCGCACAGCGCTGGCGTCGGCCGAGGTGTCCCGCGACATTGATCTGGGCGGCAAGTGGTATCCGGCGGTTGCGTTGGAGGTGGGCGACCAGTCCCTGACCGTGGGGGTTGAAGGTGCTGAGGGCACCGGCACCGTGCCGCGTTCCGACATTAAGTGGATGAAGGGCAGCTTCAAGGACAACATCAGCCGCGGCGACGTGGTGCTGGTACGGGCCGAAGAAAAGAACGGTGAATTCAGCCACTGGTCGCTGCGGCAGGTGCCGGAAGTGCAGGGCGGCTTTGTCGCGATGGACGTGAACACCGGCAGGGTTCTGGCGATGCAGGGGGGCTTTTCCTACCAGCATTCGGTGTTCAACCGCGCCACCCAGGCGCTGCGCCAGCCGGGCTCCAGTTTTAAGCCGTTTGTCTATGCGGCGGCGCTGGACAGCGGCTACAGCCCGGCGACCATCGTGGTCGACGCCCCGATTGAGATCAACACACCGCAGGGGCTGTGGCGGCCCAAGAACTCCTCCAACAAGTTTTATGGCCCGACACCGCTGCGCACGGGTATTGAACAGTCGCGGAACCTGATGACCATCCGCCTGGCGCAGGAGGTCGGGATGCCGGTGGTGGCGGGATATGCAGAACGCTTTGGCGTCTATGACAACATGGGGCCGTTCCTGGCTAACTCGCTGGGGGCAGAGGAAACCACGCTCTATAAGATGGTGGCGGCCTATGCGATGTTTGCCAACGGCGGCGAGCGGGTGCAGCCGACACTGGTGGACCGGGTGCAGGACCGCTTTGGCAAGACCATCTACCGCCACGACGACCGTGACTGTGTCGACTGTGCCGACCCTGCGCTGGCCCCTGGCCAGGCGCCGCGCATTGTCACCGACCGCGAGCAGGTGATGGACCCGATCACTGCCTATCAGCTCACCTCGATGATGAAGGGCGTGGTGGACCGCGGCACCGCGTCGAGCGTGATCAACCTGCCGGTTCCCACCGCGGGCAAGACCGGCACCACCAACGATTCCCGCGATGTCTGGTTCGTCGGTTTCACCTCCAACATCGTGGCGGGATGCTACATGGGTTTTGACCAGCCGCGCCCGATGGGCCGCGGCGCCTATGGCGGCACCATGTGCGGGCCGGTGTTCCAGCAATTCATGAAGAAGGCGACCGAGAAATTCGGCGGCGGCCCGTTTGAGGTGCCCGAGGGCGGTCATTTCATCAAAATCGACCGTTACACCGGCGCGCGCCTGCCCAACGACGCCTCTGGCGCCTATGTGGTCGCGGAATATTTCCGCGACGGGTTCGAGCCGATCTTTGGTCTGACCTACGATGGCGGTTTTGCCATGGGATCAAACCTGCCGCTGATCGAAGAGGTGCAGGAATCGGGCCGTCAGGTTACCACCTCCAGCGGCGGCACCGCAGTGCTGGGGCCCAAGGCAACCTTTGGCACCATCAGCTCCGGCGGGCTTTATTGATCCGGCGGGGTTTGCGGCCTCAGCAGCGCGGCCTCATGGCGCACGGCGCACAGGCGGGCAGTTTTGCCGCCTTCGCCGTTGTGCCAGCGCAGATCTGGCATGATGCGGAACAACTCTTCGCGCACGGTACCCTCCAGGGCTGAAACCGCCTGAACACCGGGATGAAAGCTCTCGGTGGCGGCGCCTTCGGCATAGATGATCTCATGCTGGTCAAACAGCACATGCACATAGGTGACCATTCCGCCCGGCTCGCGCCGGATGGAGCGGTCGTTCAGCATATGCACCGCTGAGACCAAAACCTCGCGGTCACCGAACAGCAGGCTGGCCTGAGGGCCGGTGAAAAGCATCCGGTGCTGCGGCGAGACCAGAAGGTCGCGCTCCGCCCCGAATTGGCCCGCCTTGATGCGGATGGGGGCCAGATTTCCCGCAGCGGGCACCGTTGACTGGCTGATCCAGCGCACGGGCTGCAGCCCGTTGTCCCGCGTCATCACCTGATCACCCGGGCGCAGGGTCTCAATGGCGCGCAGACCAGCGGCGGTGGCGATACGGGTGCCGCTGGTGAAACAGATGATGGTCTCGATGCCGGAGAAATGCACGGTGCTGCCGTCCAGCAGCTTGGCTGTGCCGGTCAGGCTGCCACCGGTGTTGTCAGTAATGTTCAGCGTGCCGGTGTCGAGCTGGCCGTTGAAATCAAGCGTGTCACCGGCGGTTTCGCCATCGTCGCCGCCAGTGATGGTGATATCGCCGGTGATGAAGGTCTCGTCCGGCGCGATTGTGAAATAGTCATCACCATCGCCGCCGCTGGCGGAATCGCCCTCACCCGCGGTGATGCTGTCATCCCCAGCGCCGCCATCCAGCGTGTCGGCACCGCTGCCGCCGTCCAGCGTGTCGTCGCCGCCCTGGCCATAGATCACATCATCTCCAGCACCGCCTGAAATGCTGTCATTGCCATCGGAGGGCGTTTCCGGCGGCACCGTGAAGGTGATGTCGGTGACCATATAGTCAGAGCCGTCGGTGCCATCGGTCTGCAGGTTGGCGGACAACACCAGTTGGTCAAAGGGGCCATAGCCGTTGATGTCGACAGTTCCGATGCCGCTGCCCGCGGTGTCCTCGGTAAAATCGCCCTGGGCGACCAGCACGCCATCCTTGTAGATCGCCCAATGCCCCTCTTCGCCGAAACCATCGGTATAGAGATGCTTGAAGGAGAAGCTGGCGTCTTCGGTGTCCTGGTCGAAATCGACGATCAGCTCTTCGGAGATGCCGGAGGCCTTGTCATAGCCGATCTGCTCATAGACGTTGCCGCTGTCAGTATCCGAAATCGCACCCGCAACCCCGAAACCGCCGTCGTAGTAGTCAATATTGGCGGCGCTGGCGTTGCCGGAAATGTCCTTGGCGGTCACCGTGAAGCCGCTGCTGGTGTCGGTGACATTTGACGCATTGATGCTTTGATCAGAGTCGGTCAGGCCCGCTTCGCTGCTGCTGTCGCCATAAATGGTGTCAGCGCCTGCGCCGCCCTCCAGGCTGTCGTCGCCTGCGCCGCCGAACACCATGTCGTTGTCCGCACCGGCATCAACAGTGTCGTTGCCGGCGCCTGCCTCCACCGTGTCCTGATTGCCGGATGCACCGCCGCCGCTGCCGTTGTCGATCTGGTCGCCATCGCTGTCGGTATAGCTGCTGTCAATATTGTCAGCTCCGCTGGTGCCCTCCACGGGACCGTCGGTGTCTGTATAGGCTGGCGGGTTATCCGCGGTGGCGGAACTGACGGAATCCGGCGGGCCCAGATCCGGCACGAAATAGACATTGCCATCAGCGGCCAGGTAGTAGACCCCGGTTTCGACCTCGTTCGTGTAAGGCGTGCCGCTGTGGGTGCCGGTCCAGCTCCAGCTTCCGGCGCCCAGGTTCTGGTCGGTGGTGAAAGAGGAATAAGTGGACGTAATCGTATCGCCGTGATCGAGCGAGCCGTCTCCAAGCTGGACAAGATATCCGCTGGGCATAGTCCAAGGTCCCCGGTTTCCGGACGGCAGCCCGCCCGTCAATGTTCCAGCGGTCAGACTGCATGAGCCCGCGTTAAGGCGGCGTTTGCCTTCCTTGGAAATTTATGCGGAATTTTAAGAGGTTTTTCTGCAGCACCCGGCAGGCCTGCGGCCGGTCTGGCCGCTTGCCCGCGGCGCAAGGGTGGTTTATCACGCAGTCCTGATCTCAGATTGCAAGGACCTCCCATGCGCGCGGAAACCCAGAACATCGTTGCAGACATCGAGAAATCGCTGGAACTGCTGGCCCAGCGGATGAACTGGGAAACCGCCGAATACCGGCTGGAGGAGTTCAATGCGCGGGTCGAGGATCCGAACCTGTGGGACGATCCTGAAGCTGCGCAGAAACTGATGCGCGAGCGCCAGGCGCTGGTGGATTCCATTGATACCTACAAGGGCATCCAGCAGGATCTGTCCGACAACATCGAGCTGATCGAACTGGGTGAGATGGAAGATGACGCTGAGGTCATCAAGGATGCCGAGGCGTCACTGGCGGCGCTGAAGGAAAAGGCGGCTGAAAAAGAGCTGGAAGCGCTTCTGGACGGCGAGGCCGATGCCAATGACACCTTCCTGGAGATCAACGCTGGTGCTGGCGGTACAGAGAGCTGCGACTGGGCCTCGATGCTGGCGCGGATGTATGTCCGCTGGGCCGAGAAGAAGGGTTACAAGGTCGAGCTGCAGTCCGAAAGCGCAGGCGACGAGGCAGGCATCAAGTCTGCTGCCTATAAGATTTCCGGCCACAATGCCTATGGCTGGCTGAAGTCCGAGAGCGGCGTGCACCGGCTGGTGCGGATCTCGCCATATGACTCGGCGGCCAAGCGGCACACGTCGTTCAGCTCCGTCTGGGTCTACCCGGTTGTGGACGACAACATCGAGATCGACGTGAACCCATCCGACATTCGCGTCGATACCTACCGCTCCTCCGGTGCGGGCGGCCAGCACGTCAACACCACCGACTCAGCAGTGCGGATCACCCACATCCCGACCGGCATCGTGGTGACCTCGTCCGAGAAATCCCAGCACCAGAACCGCGATATCGCCATGAAGGCGCTGAAATCGCGCCTCTACCAACAGGAGCTGGACCGCCGCAACGCTGCCATCAACGAGGCGCATGAGGCCAAGGGCGATGCCGGCTGGGGCAACCAGATCCGCTCTTACGTGCTGCAGCCCTATCAGATGGTGAAGGACCTGCGCACCCAGCATGAAACCTCTGATACCAAGGGGGTGCTGGATGGTGACCTGGATGGTTTCATGGCGGCCACGCTGGCGCTGAATGTCTCTGGCAAGAGCCGCGCGGACGCGCAGGCCGAGGACTGATCCGGCACCGCCGCAAAAACTGGATATCCGAATGCACAGAGCCCCAGGGCAGCCAGCCTGGGGCTCTTTTTCCGCGCGCGTTCTTTTTATTCTCTGCTTATGGTAAACTAAACCCGCGGTTTTGGCTTATTGTTTCCAGTTCCGGAGCCGCTGTTAAAGATTTCAGTCAGGTAAAGAGAGGGATGGTGCCATGGCCGATTTTGAGCTGAATCTGGCATTTGACGGTGAAACTGAGATTCCCCGGCGCGAGGGGCAGCCCGCGGTCCCGTGGGGTAACAGGTTTCTCAATTCCTACAACATTTTTGAAAGCGATCCGGACAACCGCCTGATTGTGGACGCAACTCTGTCCGGCGAGGACTGGATCGCAAAAATCCTCCGCTTCGGTGATGAGGCAAGAACCAATGTGACGCGGATCACGGACGCCGGCAGCGGCGCCGGCCGCCGGATTGACTATCTAGAGGTTGGCTACAACTCTGAAATTGAACTGGACTCCACCCGCATTCGCCAGATCAACGGCTGGGACGGCGAAAGGCATATGGTCACGCTGGGCAACAACCAGGAAGGCAGCACCTTTTCCATTTTCCTGTTTGCCGCAGAAAACATCCTGACCACGGGCAATGCGCATGTGTTCAGCATACAGACCGGTCTTGGCAGCAGTGATGCGGACCGTGCCAAGGGCGATGTGATCACCATCGGGACAGGTGGCGCTGGGACGGTTCGGACCGGTGTAGGGGACGACAAGGTGGTGATCCGCAATGGGTTTGCTGAGTTCGTCAGCACGTCAAACGGCAATGATACGGTGATTGCTGGCGCCAGCGGTGCTGGTGTCATCCGGACCGGGGATGGCAAGGACACCATCCGCACCGGCACGGAATGGGTCGAGCTGATCTCAGCCGGCGGCGGCAATGATACGGTTGTGGTCGGCACCGGCGGCGGCGGCGTGGTCCGGCTGAGCGACGGCCGGGACGTGGTAAAAATTTCGGAAACCAATCCGGATTTCGGGCTTCATATCAACGGCGGAAGCGGCAAAGACACCGCGGATTTCTCAAAATTCTCCACCGGTATTGTGGTCTCGCTGGACCTGGATGGCGCCTGGCAGAATCCTGGCGCGCGAGGCGGGAGGCTTGACGCGGACGGGCGCGGGTTCTTTCAGCTGACGGGAGTTGAAAACCTGGCGGGCACCGCAAGGGGCGACAGGCTGACGGGGGATGGCGGTGCCAACCTGTTGTCTGGCAAAAGCGGCAATGACCGGCTTTTTGGCCTTGCCGGCAACGACACGTTGAACGGCGGCGGCGGTAAGGACCGGCTGAATGGCGGGGCCGGCAGCGACACGCTGAATGGCGGCCGCGGCAATGATACGCTCGATGGGGGCGGCGGTGCGGATACCTTTGTGTTTGGTTCTGGCGGCGGCGATGATCTGGTCAGGGATTTTGCTGATGGCACCGATCTTTTTCAAATCCGGGGCCACAGCGGCGGGTTTGCCAATCTGGCAATCTCAGACAACAGCGGCGACCGGCTGATTGCCTATGACGGCGGCAGCATCCGGCTGGACGGCGATGCTGGGCTTGGGCTGACTGCAGATGACTTTGCCTTTGTCTGACGCCTTCCAGCGGCGGAACCAGGGGCGGGCCGCGAGATCCGCCCCTTTTTCGGCTCAGGGGGGCGGCGCGTTGACGGCGGCGGTACCCGTCAAACATTTATTCAAGAGGCATTTTTTAATAGCTGGTTCGCGGTTAGGCTGTCTAAAAAAGAAGAAGAGGGAGGACTAACTGCAATGACACCTGAAAAGCCCTTTGGCGTGCCGCCGCTGAAACCGGTCACCACACCGATGCTGTTTGAGGCGTTGCGCCGGGGCTGGGCTGACTTCCGCAAAAAGCCGCTCTACGGGCTGTTCTTTGCTGCGGTCTATGTCCTGGCTGGCTGGGGGATGGCCTGGGTCACTGTGCGCACCGGCACTACCTATTGGCTTGTGCTTGCCGCCATCGGCTTCCCGCTGATCGGCCCGTTCGCTGCAGTCGGGCTCTATGAGGTCTCGCACAGGCTGGAGCAGGGCAGGGGCATTGCTGTCGGCCGGATCCTGGGCGTGGTGCTGCAGCAGAGCCGTCGCCAGCTGCCATCGATCTGCGCCATTATTGTGGTGGTGTTCTTGTTCTGGTTTTTCCTTGGCCACATGATCTTTGCCCTGTTCCTGGGCCATGCCACGATGACCAATATCACCAGTTCAGCTGAGGTGTTTCTGACTGCCAACGGGTTGACGATGCTGGCCGTGGGCACGGTGGTGGGCGCACTGTTTGCGCTGCTGCTCTACATGATCACAGTGATCTCTCTGCCGCTGCTGCTGGACCGCGAAGTGGATTTCGTCACCGCGATGATCACCAGTTTCCAGTATGTGCAGCAGAATTTCGTGGTGATGATGATCTGGGCCGCGCTGATTGCCGGGGCCACTTTTGCGGCGCTGCTGCCGTGGTTTCTGGGGCTGTTCCTGGTGCTGCCGCTGCTGGGGCACGCCACCTGGCACATCTACCGCCAGGCCTCCGCTGAATAGCCTCAGCGGAAGGGCTCTCCGGTGTGCAGCAGGCGCTGGTGGAACGGCAAAAGTTCCGTTTCATCTGCAAAGCCCGCGCTGCGCGCCGCGTCCAGCACCTGGCGGGTGTCCCGGCCAAGGTGCTCATAGACCATGCGTGTCACCCGTTCGCCAGTGCTGCCTTCACGGACGGTGCGGGCAACGTAGCCGGACCAGAAGTTGTTCTCCAGAGAGGCGGTCCGGGCCAGGTAATTGAAGGAATAGGTCATCGATTTGCGCCGGGCGATGACAAAGGCAACGCCATCCTCGTGGCCGCTGACATAGCCGCGGAACTCCCGCGCTTCGGGGGTTGCGGACAGGCCCTGGCTGAGCATCGCTTCCTTGGCCTCAAACCCTTTGATGTAGGTCACGCCAGCGTCCCGGAACACATAGACAAGACCGATCACGAATTTCTCGTCATTGATAAAACTGCGGCGGGTAAAACGGTAAAAACCGGTTGGGAAAAACTCTTCCCTCAGATGCTGCACACCCTGGCCCAGAAAGTCGGCCAGAAACGGGCCATTGATCACCTGGCCGGCTTTGGACAGTTTGTCCACGGGGTCCAGAAGAATGCGGGCGTCCACCTCAAAGAAGCGGCAAATGCGGTCCAGAACATCGGGGCGCGGAAAGCTTTCCCCGGCCAGATAGCGGTTGAATTGCGTGCGGTTGATGCCCAGTTGCCGCGACAGTTCCGAAATAGAAGGGTATTGCCGGGACAATTGACGCAAATTGGCGCCAAACATGTTCCTAAGATCGGCTGGCGAGCGGTTCTGGCTGATCATCCTGGCCTCTGTAAGTGTGATATTTTGCGGCGAATTTGCGCTGCACTGGAACAGGTTATGCGAAAATCCGGCGGAACTGCACCAGATGTTGAACCTGACCGGCGTCAGGTCTGTTGCTAAGTCACGTCAGGAGGCGTGTCAAGCCGACACAAAAACTAGTGCTCCGGCACGTATTTTATCATGTTGGCGTCACTTCAATTGTATCAGAATTGGCAGGCGGCAATGCGAGGACTGGTATGATTGGAGTCGTTTTATGGAGTGACGAATCCCTGAACAAAGCCGTTATCTGGTGCGATGATCAGGGCGACTTGGCCTTTTATACAGGAAAGGCCGGGGGAAAATTCCAGGAACTGAATCCAGGTGATTGGGTTGAGTTTGATTTAACTTTGAGCGGCAATTGCAGGATCGCGGAAAACCCGTCGCTCCTGATTGAGCAGGGCAGCCCTGGGCTGGCTGACCGGCTGTGCGCCGCTGCAGGCGGTTGCAAGGATGCCGCGGCAGAGGCTCAGGACAGCGGAACCGTGGTGCCTTTTCCCATGACCGCGGAAAAAAAGCGGCGCGTTTCCGCGCCGCGTCACTTCAGACAAGGCTGAACGCCGGCACGTTGCCGTGCCGGTTTCAGGATCAGTTCCCGCGCAGCAGCGCCGCCACTCCGGTACGGGCGATCTCGGCCAGGCCAAGCGGACGCATCAGGTCCGCAAAGGCGTCAATCTTCTCCGGCGCGCCTGTGATTTCAAACACAAAGCTGTTGAGGGTGCTGTCGACCACATTGGCGCGGAAGATATCCGCCAGCCGCAGCGCTTCGACACGTTTTTCACCTTCGCCGGCCACCTTCAGGATCGCCAGTTCCCGCTCCACAGCATCGCCTTCGACGGTCAGGTCATGCACGTCGCGGACTGAGACGATGCGGCCCAGCTGCGCCTTGATCTGCTCGATCACCTGCGGCGTGCCGGTGGTGACGATAGTGATGCGCGATAGATGGCCGGTATGGTCCACTTCGGCCACGGTCAGGCTTTCGATGTTGTAGCCGCGGCCGGAGAACAGGCCGATCACACGGGCTAGAACACCGGGTTCGTTTTCCACCAGCACTGCGATGGTGTGGCGCTCCTGCACGTCCGAGAACGTCGGGCGCAGGTTATAGGCGGAATGGCGGGTGGAGCCTTTTTTGATATGCAGGGCAGACATTCGTGGTCTTCCTCTCGTATGTCGCTGCCAGGAAATTTGAATTTCCTGGCAAATTTCTTCGAAGAAATTTGCGGCGCCGCCGCGGTTACACCAGCACTGCGCCGCCGGCCTGGATGACGCCCTGCGTCTCCGCCTCGCCCAGCAGCATTTCGTTATGCGCCTTGCCCGAGGGGATCATCGGGAAGCAGTTTTCGTGCTTTTCGACCAGGCAGTCGAAGATCACCGGCCCGTCGTATTCGATCATCTCCATGATCGCATCGTCCAGGTCCGCAGGATCGCTGACCATGATGCCCTTGGCGCCGAAGGCCTCGGCAAGCTTCACGAAATCGGGCAGTGCTTCGGACCAGGAGTGGCTGTAGCGCTCACCATGCAGCAGTTCCTGCCACTGGCGCACCATGCCCAGGCGCTCATTGTTGAGGATGAACTGCTTCACCGGCAGCCGGAACTGCACCGCAGTGCCCATTTCCTGCATGTTCATCAGCCAGGAAGCTTCGCCCGCGACGTTGATTACCAGCGCGTCGGGATGTGCCATCTGCACCCCGATCGAGGCCGGGAAGCCGTAGCCCATGGTGCCGAGTCCGCCGGAAGTCATCCAGCGGTTCGGATCCTCAAAGCCCAGGTATTGCGCCGCCCACATCTGGTGCTGGCCAACCTCGGTGGTGACATAGCGGTCGTGGCCCTTGGTCAGCTCTTCCAGGCGCTGCAGCGCATATTGCGGCTTGATGGTCTTTTCCGAGTTCTTGAAGGACAGGCAGTTGACCGCGCGCCAGTCGTCGATCTGGGCGTGCCATTTCGCCAGCGCCTCGCGGTTCACCTTGCGGCCGCGTGCCTTCCAGACCTTCAGTACGTCTTCCAGCACATGGGCGACGTCGCCGACAATCGGAATGTCGACCCGGATCACCTTGTTGATCGAGGAAGGGTCGATGTCGATATGCGCCTTTTTCGAATTCGGGCTGAAGGCGTCCAGGCGGCCGGTGATCCGGTCGTCGAAACGGGCGCCGATGTTGATCATCAGGTCGCAGCCGTGCATCGCCAGGTTGGCCTCGTAGAGCCCGTGCATGCCCAGCATGCCGATCCAGTTCTTGCCCGAGGCCGGATAGGCGCCAAGGCCCATCAGAGTCGAGGTGACCGGGATGCCGGTGGCATCGACCAGCTCGCGCAGCAACTGGCTGGCGGCATTGCCGGAGTTGATCACACCGCCGCCGGTGTAAAACACCGGGCGCTCGGCGGCTTCGATGGCGGCGACCAGCTCGGTGATTTCCTCCATGTCACCCTTGACCTGCGGCTGGTAGTGCGAGGCGGCCGGTTTCGGGCCGTTGTATTCGCCGGTGGCAAACTGCACGTCCTTGGGGATGTCGATCAGGACAGGGCCAGGGCGGCCCGAAGTGGCGACATGGAAGGCCTCATGCAGGGTGCCCGCCAGGCTGTCGGTATCCTTGACCAGCCAGTTGTGCTTGGTGCAGGGGCGGGTGATGCCCACAGTGTCGGCCTCCTGGAAGGCGTCCGAGCCGATCATGAAGGTCGGAACCTGGCCGGTCAGAACCACCAGCGGGATTGAGTCCAGAAGCGCGTCCGTCAGGCCGGTCACCGCATTGGTGGCGCCGGGGCCGGAGGTCACCAGCACAACGCCGGGCTTGCCGGTGGAGCGGGCATAGCCTTCGGCGGCATGCACCGCGCCCTGTTCGTGGCGCACCAGCACGTGGCGGATGTCATTTTGCAGAAAGATCTCGTCATAGATCGGCAGCACGGCGCCGCCTGGGTATCCGAAGACTACGTCCACACCCTGATCCTTCAGGGCTTGGACAACCATCTTTGCGCCGGTCATTTCACGTGTCATCTGCTTTTTGCTCCAATTGGCGGCATCGTCCGTTACGCATAAAAAAAGCCCCCGATTTCAGGTCGGAGGCGCATGGGTTCGATTATGGTCTACCGTCACCGGCCCATGCGCTTGGTTCCTACGATTACGACTAGTGCGTTCACGTCACTGGCTCCTTACTGCGTTGCAGCGGACATTATGAGGGCTGGACAGGGGCGTCAACCGCCTAAGGTGTCAAAAAAGCCCCGTGCGGAGACATTTTCTTGCTCAAATCCCGGGGTGCAGCGAAATTTCCGCGAAAATGCCCGGTCAAAGAGTTGCGAAATCGTTCAAAACCGGCATCCGGCTGTCCCGTTTGTGCCAGATCGGCGCCTTGTCCGCAGGCAAGCTCAACCGAAAAGAGCTAACAGGGAAGGAACAAATATGGTCGAACTGTCGGAACTGGTGGATCTCGGGCGCTACCCGATCGACCGTCCGGGCTCCAAGGCTTTTGATCGGCTGATCGGCGATCTGCAGCGCGACTTGCAGGCGGACGGCTGTGCAGTGCTGCCGGGGTTTGTGCATGAGGAGGGGATCGCTATGCTGGCAGCCGAGGCGGACAGTGTGGCGGATCAGGGGCATAAATCCTTCAGCCGCACCAATGCGTATTTCTCGCAGGATGACAGCACCCTGCCGGAGAACCACCCGGTCCGTCAATTTTACGACCGCTCCAACGCCTTTATCCCCGCGGATAACTTCGGGGCGGACAGCCCGTTGCGCGTGATTTACGAATTTCCGGGCTTTATGCCCTTCATACGCACTGCGTTGGGGGAGCCGGAGGACCGTTTCTTCCGCTATGACGATCCGCTGGCCGATGTGATCATCAATATGGTGGAAGAAGGGCAGGGGTTCCCCTGGCATTTCGACACCAACAATTACACGGTGACGCTGGCGATTCAGAACGGCGAGGTCGGCGGCGATTTTGAATATGCGCCGATGCTGCGCACCTCCACGGACGAGAACTACGACGGTGTGGCGCGGGTGCTGGCAGGCGGTTCGCCTCTGGTGCGCAAGCTGGTGCTGCAGCCGGGCGATCTGCAAATTTTCCGCGGCCGCTATTCGCTGCACCGGGTGGCGCCGGTGCAAGGTCCGCGCAAGCGGTATGTCGGCATCTTCTCCTTTGTCGAGACCGAAGGCATGTGCGGCGGGGTGGAGCGCACCAAGCAGCTTTATGGCCGGGTGCTGCCGCGCCACTATGAACGCGAGGGCCTGCGTGCAGACGCGCTGCGGGACTGAACGTCTAAAACCGCCGGGCGCCCCGGGGGAGGGCGCCCGGCAGCCCGGGCACAAGCTTGCGGCAACGCCGAGGGGTTATTCCGTCAGCGCATTGTGCCCGAAATAGAGGAACTCCTTGTCCATCGCCTGCACATCTGCCGCCGCCAGCGACAGCGAGGCTCCGTCCAGCATCTTGAAGCTTTTCTGGTCCTTCACCCAACTATCGGCGGGCTGCAGCGTCGACAGCGTATAGGTGGTGGTCTCGGACAGGTAATGGGTGGGGATCACCACCTTGGGCTGGATTCGTTCCACCAGCGCGTTGGCCTGCTCATAGGACAGGATGTGCTCAGAGCCGTCCACCGGCAGGGTCAGCACGTCGATGCGTCCGATGGCGTCCCAGAACCCGTCCGCCGGATCGGGCCTGTTGTCGCCCCAGATCAGGGTGCGGATGCCGCCGGTCTCCACCACATAGGTCACCATATCCATATGACCCGGGTTGTTGGGCGGGCAGGCCTCGACCCCGAACTCGGCCAAGGCGTTTGTCCAGGGGTACCAGCCCGGCGCGACGCAGGCGTGCTTGTCGGCATAGCCGGTGATCTTGAGATCCGCGAACTCGAACGTGCCGACCATCCGGTCCAGCACCATGGTTGATTGCGGGCGGTCGATGGCGTCATGATCGAAATGGGTGTGGGTGGACATGGTGATATCCACCAGCGTTTCCGGGAACTTCTGCTTGAACCACAAGCCCCAAGCACCGGAGGGGTCATCCCGCCACGGATCAAAAAGGATCGAGGCGCCGCCGGGAGAGGTGATCTTGATCGCGCAATGGCCGTAGAAATCAATCTTCACTTCGCCATCTGCAAAGGCGGACATGTTCTGCAGGTCGATCACATGATTGTTGTTGCCTGGTTGCAGCCAGTCGGTTGATTGCGCCTGCGCGCTGGTGCTGCCCAGCAGGCTGGCGGCTGTTCCGACGCCCGCCGCGCCTGCGGCTGCAAAGAAGCTGCGCCGCGACAGGCCGGGCGCCAGATCATCCTTGCGCCCGTCCAGCCGTGCCGGTTTCAGGTTCTTCTTTTGCTCATCCATTGGTTCCGTCTCCCTTGTTGTATTCTGGCCGCCGCTTTGCTGCGGCGATACAAACAGGCTAGGCATCAAGGCCCCTCAGGGGTGCCCCGGAAGAATATGGGGGGAATATGGGGATGCCCCCCGTAACCGGTGCCGACGGGGCTGCGGCGGGTCTTTGCTGCGGAGGAATTCCGGGCCTTGGCGCTCCTCCCGGTTTCTGGCAGCCTGATGTCAAAGGATCCGGCCGAAGCCGGGCATCGGGAAACCCATTGGAGCGGGCAGAAAGCATGAACATCACACGGCGTTATTTTGGATTTGGCCTGGCAGCCTTGGGGCTGAGTGCCTGCAGCAGCACGGTGCCAGCGGGCAGCGGCCCCAGCGGAGCAACCGGCCTGCCAGCAGACCTGCGGCCTGTGCCGAATGCGGGCTATGATACCTGGGTTGCCGCCTTCCGCAGCCGGGCGGAGGTGCAGGGGATTTCGCAATCCACCTTGCACGCGGCATTCCGTGGTGCAGGCTACCTGCCGGGCGTCGTCAAACGCGACCGCAACCAGACCGAATTCAAGCGCTCGCTGGAGGATTATCTCTCCATTGCGGTCTCGGATGAGCGCCTATCCAAAGGCCGCGCTGCCTTTGCCCGCCACCAGTCCACCCTGCGCACGCTGGAGCGCAGCTATGGCGTTGATGCGGAGATCATCTGCGCGATCTGGGGGCTGGAGAGCTTTTTTGGCGAGCGGCGCGGCGATGTGCCGGTGATCTCGGCCACCTCGACGCTGGCCTATGACGGGCGGCGCGGGGCGTTTTTCGAAAAACAGCTGCTGGCCGCGCTGAAAATCCTGCAGAACGGCGACATAACGCCCGCCCGCATGACCGGCAGCTGGGCTGGCGCCATGGGGCATACCCAGTTCATCCCGACGTCCTATCAGGCCTTTGCGGTGGACTTCAGCGGCGACGGGCGCCGCGATATCTGGTCGGAGGATCCAACCGATGCACTCGCCTCCACCGCCGCGTATCTGCAGCGCAATGGCTGGACCCGCGGCCTGAAGTGGGGAGGTGAGGCCGGTGCGCCGGGCACGCCTTCGGGGCGCAGCCTGCAGCCGCAGCCGGGCGGGCCGGTGTTCTCCGTCACCAGCAACTTCAATGCGATCAAGCGTTACAATAACTCGGATGCTTATGCGATCGGGGTGGGCCATCTGGCCGACCGTATCGCTGGCGGCGCACCGCTGCGCGCCAGTTTTCCACCGGACAAATACGGACTGACCAAGGATGACCGCGTCCTGCTGCAAAAACGGCTGACCGCCCGCGGCTTTGACACCGGCGGCGCCGATGGCGTTCTGGGGCCGAAGAGCCGCGCGGCAATCAGCGCCTACCAGTCCAGCCGCGGCCTGCCAGCCACTGGCGATCCGTCCAAGGCGCTGCTGAACAGCCTGAACTAACGGCTACTCCGCCGAACTCAGCGCAATCAGGTGCTGGCGCAGGTTTTCACGCCGGTTCAGGCCCAGTTTCTGGCGGATGTTGTTGCGGTGAAAGTCGATGGTGCTGGTTTCGCGGCCCAGGGTGGCGGCGATTTCCTTGGTGGTGCGGCCCATCATGATCAGCTGCATGATCTCGGTCTCCGCTGGCGTCAGCTGCTCCAGCATTTCCGCCAGCTTGGAGGAAAGCGCCGACGTGATGTTCTTGAGATTGTCCTCGACCATCAGCAGGTAAGCGCTTTGCAATTCTCGGTCCGCGTCCAGATGGCGCAGCTTGGCGATATAGGGCAGCACCATGCCCTTGATCTGCTGCACGATCTGCTGTTCGGACTCGTGGCGGGAGGCCTCAACATTGTCGATCAGTACCCGCAGGGCAGTATTGGCATCCTCCAGCGCCTTGGTGCGGCGCTTGATGGTGTCCTCGCGGGCGCGCACCGTCTCGCGCAGCTCGGCCTGGGCCTGTTTGCGCTGGGCCACCTCCAGCAGCAGCGCCAGATCACCCTCCACCACCCGGCAGAATTCCTGCAGCCCCTTGCGGAACATCAGCGCCCGCTTGTTGCGGCGGGTATCCAGCACGCAGATGGTGCCGTAAACCTCGCCATCGGGCCATTTGATCGGGTAGCCGATGTAGAAGGACATGGCGTGCTCCATATCCTCATTGTCCTGCCAGCGGGGTTCGCATTGGGCGTCTTCGACCACCAGCTCTCCGTCGTTTTCAAAGACGCCAAAGCAGTAGAGCTTTTCGTTCAGATGGTACTTGCGCCCCGGGTAATAGGGGTTGTTTTCGGCGGCGTTCGACACCTTCACCCGGTGGTCCTTGTCCACGGTTGCCATGATCAGCGCGGCCGGCACGTCGGTCAGCTCCGCCACCAGATCCACCACCCGCTGCCATTTGGCCTGGGTTTCCGGCGGGATCGGGGGCTTGGCGAGTGTCATGGCGCGTCTCCTTGGCCCGGGAGGCTAAGGCAGGGAGGGCGACGGGCAAAGGAAATTCTGGGTAAGGCGGTCAGAACCCGGCGCCGGTGCCCTGCAGCACGCCATGCTCCAGTGCGTAACGGGTGAGGCCAGCAGTGGAGGATATGCCCAGCTTGCGCTTGATGTTCTTGCGGTGGGTTTCAACGGTTCTGACCGATATATCAAGCGTTTGCGCGACTTCCTTGTTGGACTTGCCCTGCGCCAGCTCCAGCAGGATGGTTTGCTCTCGCCCGGTGAGTGCTTCGCGGGCGTCGCCGTCCTTGGGCTTCAGCGAGCCGGCCGCACCGGTGCAAAGATAGGTCTGGCCTTCCATTACCGCGTCGATCGCCTGCTTGATCTCATCCGTGGGCACGTCTTTCAGCACATAACCCATGGCGCCGTGGCTGAGCGCGGTGGAGATATATTCGGCGCTGTCATGCATCGACAGGATCAGAATGCGGGTGCCGGGGTTCTGCTCCAGGATGATCTCGGTAGCGCTGAGGCCGCCGAGCTTGGGCATGTTCAGATCCATCAGCACCACGTCCGGCGCCAGCGCGCGCATCTGCTCGACAGCGTCCTGGCCATCGGTCAGTGAGCCGACCACCTCAATATCATCATAGCTTTCCAGGATCGACTGGATGCCTTCTGCCACCATCGGGTGGTCATCCACGATCAGAACTTTCACCGGATCAGCCATCATTCCCCCAATGCAGCTTTCCTTTGCTGAGCGCCGCAGCTGCCTTCGTTCAAGGCAGCTGAACCGGCGTTCCCTCTTCGCCAGGCGGCAGCAGGTGGCTGAGGGGCAGGCTGGCCTCGATCACCGTGCCGCTTTGGGTGCCACGTGATGACAGAATGCGCAAGGTTCCGTCAAGCTGTTCGATCCGCTCCTGCATATTGCGCAGGCCAATTCCCGGGCCGGAGCGGGCGTTTCGCGGTGGCAATCCGCGGCCGTCATCGGTGATCCGCATGGTGGCGCCGCGCTTGTGGCCGCGCAGGTCGATGCTGACCTTGGTGGCCTCCGCGTGGCGCTCAATGTTGGTCAGCGCCTCCTGCGCGATCCGGTAAAGCGCGATCTTGGAATCCTGGTCCAGGCGGTTGCGGAAGACCACAGTAGAGAACTCTGTCTCAATACCCGTCCGGGCGGCAAAATCATCGGTCAGCGCCTTCAGCGCTGGACCAAGGCCGAGGTCGTCCAGCACGCCCGGGCGCAAATCGCGGCTGATCCGGCGGACCTCGGTTATGGCCGTCAGCAGGTTCTCGGTGCCTTTCTCCAATGGTGCCTGGGCCGCCTCGCTGTCGCCGCGCGACAACCGCCGCCTTGTGTTGTCCAGCGCGTAGCGCACCCCGACCAGCAACTGGCTGATGCCGTCATGCAGCTCGCGCGCCACCCGGCCGCGTTCTTCTTCCTGGGCGTCGAACACCCGCTGGGTCAGCTCCTTCAGCTTGGCATCCGCGAGCCGCCGCTCGCGGATATTGAGGAACATGCCGGAGGCAAAGACCAGCACCAGCGACACCAGTGTGATGCCGCCAATGTAGAAGAAAGTCCGCTGCACCCGCGCCTCGACCTCGGCGCGCGAGGCAGCCACCGTCGCCAGCACATCGTCAATGAACACCCCGGTTCCGATCGCCCACTGCCAGTCCTGCAGCCCCAGCACATAGGCGATCATCTGCGCCTCTTCCCCGGTGGAGGGCTTCTCCCAGGTGAAACTGTGCCAGCCCGCCCCGTCGCGGGCCAGGCGGATGAACTCATCCACCACAGGCACGCCCGCGCTGTCGGTCAGCCCCGCCCAATTGCGGTTGATGAATTCGGTCTGGCGCGGGCTCACCAGATTGGTGCCGTCGTAGTCATAGACAAAGAAGAACCCGTCCTTGCCGTAAATCATCGCCGCAAGGATCTGGGTGACCTGCTCCTTGGCTGCGGCATCATCCGGGGCGGCAAGGCCGTAGATATGGGCAAAGCCATTGCGCGCCTGGGTCACGTAGTTGCGCAGCTCTGCCTTTTTGGCCTCCAGCAGCTGCACCTCCAGCGCCTGGATCTCGCGCTCCGCCAGGGCGCGCGACTGGTAGCCCACCAGCACCGCAATCGCGGCACCCGCCACGATCAGCGGCAGGGTCATCAGAAGCGAGAGTTTCTGCGCATAGGTGGGGCGCAGAAGGAGGTCGAACAGACGCATCGGCAAGGCCCCGGAATTAGTCAGACTCTTCTAACGAATCGTGTCCCGGCCGCCCAGCAGAATCAGGCAGGCCGGAGAGCGCTGGATCTTGGGCGGGAGTAACACAAACGGTGTTCCTGGCGAAAACCCGGAACATTTCACCGTAAAGCCTGGAAAAACGTTCCGTTCTACGCAGTAGTAGGTATTCACATAAAATTCATCGCCGCTAGGCTGACCGCACTCGAACCGATCCGCCTTGGGGGGACCCCGGGGCAATCCGAATTGATAATGGGAGGAATAATTAATGGATCGCCGTTCTTTCTTGAAAACATCCGCGCTGGGCGGGTCCGCAGCAGCAGCCAGCACCCTGGCGGCTCCGGCCTATGCCCAGGGCAACCGCACCCTGACCATGGTCACCACCTGGGGCCGCGGTCTGGCAGGCGTGCATGACTCGGCGCAGTTCGTGGCCGACACCATCACCGCCATGTCCGACGGCACCCTGACCGTTGACGTGAAAGCCGCAGGCGAACTGGTTGGCGCGTTCGAAGTGTTCGACGCCGTGACCGCAGGCCAGGCCGACATGTACCACGCCGCTGACTATTACTTTGTCAGCCAGCACCCGGGCTATGCCTATTTCACCGCCGTGCCGTTCGGCATGACCCCGCAGGAACTGGTGAACTGGTACTACCACGGCGACGGCCACGCGCTGCATGACGAACTCGGCCAGATCTTCGGCCTGAAGTCCTTCATCGGCGGCAACACCGGCCCGCAGGCCGGCGGCTGGTTCAACAAGGAAATCAACGGCCCCGAGGACTTCAACGGCCTCAAGTTCCGGATGCCGGGCCTGGGCGGCAAGGCGCTGGGCAAACTGGGGGCGTCTGTACAGAACATCCCGGGCTCCGAAGTGTATCAGGCACTGTCCTCCGGCGCGATCGACGGCACCGAGTGGATCGGCCCCTGGGCGGACGAAAAGGCCGGTTTCCAGGAAATCACCAAGACCTACTACACCGCCGGCTTCCACGAGCCGGGCGCGGCGCTGTCGGTTGCCACCAACCGCGACGTCTTCGACAGCCTGTCGCCGGCCCATCAGAAGATCATCGAAATGGCATCTGCCGCCGGTCACCAGTGGAGCCTGGCGCAGTTCATGAACAACAACGGTGCAGCGCTGCAGCGCCTGCAGTCCGGCGGTGTGAAGACCCTGGAATTCCCCGACAGCGTCTGGGATGCCTTTGGTGCAGCCACCAAGGAAACCCTGGACGAGTTCATGGGCGACGAGCTGTTTGCGAAAATCCGCAACAGCGTCGAATCCTCGATGAAAGCCTCCTCCGGCTGGATCACCAAATCCGAAGGCGCCTACCGCGTTCAGCGCGACCGCGTCCTGGGCTGATCTGCCTGACTGGCATTAATCGGATCCCCCGCCGCCGTGCGGGGGATCCATATGCAGTTGCACCACGCGCGGGACGGCGGGCCGGCAGAGCCGTGTGCCCAACCCGCCGCCGCAGCTTCGCAGCAATCTTCCCGGGGGAAACATGCAGGAAGAGAGTGGCATCACCTTCTTTGGCGCAATCTGGGGCGGGCTTGTCTGGCTGATCCAGAACCTCGCAGGCGCCTTCTACAATTTCGGCTACGCCATCACCCATCCGCAGCTTTGGCTCGACTGGTCCGACAAGGCCTCAGTGATGCGCTTTGTCTACTATGGCGGCTCGGTCGAGTTCTTCTTTGTGGTCTTTACCACCTTCCTGGTGCTGACCGCCGTCGGCATCTACTTCCGTGGCTTTATGTGGGGCATGGTCCGCGGGCTGGAGGGGATGGCCAATACCGTTGGCCGTTTCTTTGCCTGGGCGGGCCTCCTGATGGTCTTGCAGCAGATCATCATCGTTTTCATGCAGCGGGTGTTCGCGCGGCCTGACATCAGCTTCGGCTTTGGCATTCCGTTCAGCCAGGACATCAGCTGGTTTGCAGAAGAGCTGAAGTTTTACAACGCCTTGGTGGTCTGTCTTTGTGTGACCTACACCTTTGTGCAGGGCGGCCATGTGCGGGTGGACCTGATCTATTCCGGCATCAGCTTCCGCGCCAAGAAGGTCGTCGACATGCTCGGCTCGCTCTTGTTCATGATGCCTGCCGCCGTGCTGACTTGGATGTACGGCTGGTTCTTCCTGTGGCGCCATCTGATCGTGCCGAAACCCTCGGCCTCGGACAGCCTCGACCGGCTGGTGATGAAATCCCGCGCCCTGCGCTGGAACGTGGAAACCATCGGCTTCAGCCCCAACGGATTCAACGCCTACTTCCTGTTCAAGATTCTGCTGGTGCTGTTTGCGGGCCTCGTGTTCCTGCACGCCATCGCCTTCTTCTACCGCTCCTTCCTGGAGTTCGTCGAAGGCCAGGGCAGTGAAAACAAGTACCTCGACAAGGACAGCCTTGGAGAGGGTGAAGAAGCCTACGAAGGCACGCACTAAAGGGACGTCGGAAAATGCTATTTGGACTTGATGGCGTCGAAATCGGCCTGCTCATCGTATTTTTCTGCCTCTTCGGGGGCATCCTTTCCGGCTTTCCGGTGGCCTTTGCCATCGGCGGCGCCGGAATCATCTCCTTCGGGATCATCGCCGCGCTGGACAGCGCCGGCATCCTGATCCACCAGGCCATCGACACTTCGTCGCAGGCCTATCGCGATCTGGTGGGATCGGGCATCAGGCCCGACAAGATTTCCGTCTTCCGATACCCGGATTTGCCCAGGCTGGCCGAACCGGTGTTTGCCCAAGGCTGGGAAGTGGCGCTGGACCGAAATGTCTCCTTCATCGTCAACCGCATGAACGAGCGGGTTCTGGCGGGCGCGTCGATTGAAACCCTGCTGGCGGTTCTGATGTTCGTACTGATGGGCATCACCCTGGAGCGCTCCAAGATTGCCAACGACCTCCTGACCACCATGGCGCGCGTCTTTGGCCCGCTGCCCGGCGGTCTGGCGGTGTCGATTGTTGTCGTGGGCGCGTTCCTGGCGGCCTCCACCGGCATCGTCGGTGCCACCGTGGTGACCATGGGCCTCTTGGCGCTGCCCACGATGCTGCGCAACAACTACTCGCCGGAGCTGGCGACCGGCGTGATCGCGGCCTCAGGCACTCTCGGGCAGATCATCCCGCCGTCCATCGTGATCGTTCTTCTGGGCACGCTGGCGGGCGACCTCTATTCCACCGCGCAGGAAACCCGCGCGATGGAGGCAGGCTGCTCCGACGCGCTCACCTATTTGGGTGAACCGGCGGTGGTGTCTGTCGGCACCCTGTTCCAGGCAGCGTTGCTGCCGGGGATTATGCTGGCGATCCTCTATGCCACCTATGCCTTCGGCTATGCGCTGCTGAACCCGCACAAGGCGCCCGCCGTGACGCTAGAAGGCGGCACCGGAGAAGTAATCACCCGCAACGAAGGGCTGATCTGGTTCCTGGGCGTGCCTGCGGCACTGATCGGCGGTGCGATCCTGCTGTCCAGCTTCAACGTGATTGGCAGCCAGAACATCACCGTCTCCACCTTCTCGGATGCCGGTGAGACAGCCAGCTTGCGCACCAATGTCGGTGCCGAGTGCAAGGCCTCGATGATCGACCTGCACGGGCAGGAGGCCTGGGATACTGCTGTGGAAGAGCAGAAGGCGATCAATGAGGCTGGCGGCGTCACCCTGGCCGAGCGGCTGAGCGAAGAGGAAATAGCCGCCGCCCGCGAGGCCAAGATCGCCTCTGCTGCCCCGATCGGCACCGGCATCACCGTGATCATGGTTCTGCTGGGCCTGGTGCTGGCGTTCGGCCGCGGCGTGGCGCCCTCGCGCGATGCCAAGCCGCTGATCCTGGGCTCCATCGGCATCCTGCTGATTGCGCTGGTGGATCTGGTGGCGATTGCGCCCACCACCTCTGCCGGGGTGACGGTGCTGTGGATCGCGCTGC
Organism: Leisingera sp. ABD4_442; assembly: GCF_056160905.1. Classification (NCBI taxonomy): domain Bacteria; kingdom Pseudomonadati; phylum Pseudomonadota; class Alphaproteobacteria; order Rhodobacterales; family Roseobacteraceae; genus Leisingera; species Leisingera sp. ABD4_442. Next base: position 34,423 of record NZ_JBSWYB010000032.1, read on the forward strand.
CGCTGCTGCTGGCGCTTTACGGCTGCCGCGAGGCTGCCGCCCGCTGCGCCAAAAACGATCTGATCCGGGTGGTGTTCCCACCGCTGGTGCTGATCGTTGCGGTGCTGGGCTCGATCCTGGGCGGCATCACCAACCCGACGCCGGCTGCGGCGCTGGGGGCAGGCGGCGCCATCATGCTGGCGGCCTACCGCAAGCTGCAGGACGAGGGCAAATCGGGCAAGATCATCATCTGGTCCACCTTTGCCGTCATGCTCTGTATCCTGATCGGCATGAACTTCGACCTGCGCGTCAACCAGGGCGGCGTCAGCGTCGAAAGCTGGATCGCCTTCATCGCGGCCTATGCGATGTATCTCTATGCGCTGTTCGGGCTGCTTTATGGCTGCTGGGTTCTGTTCCGCTCCGGCGTTCTGACCCCGGTGGTGCGGGAAACCGCCAAGGTGACCTCGATGGTCTTCACCATTCTGATCGGCTCTCAGCTGCTCAATCTGGTGGTGATCTCCTTTGGCGGCGAGCACTACATCCAGCAGTTCCTGAAGAGCTTCGACAATGAGATGACGGTCTTCCTGATCGTGATGCTGGTCCTGTTCTTCCTAGGCTTCGTGCTGGACTTCCTGGAGATCATCTACATCGTGATCCCGATCGTCGGCCCGGTGATCTATGGCGGGTCGTTCGACCCGAAATGGGTGACCATCATGGTGGCGGTGAACCTGCAAACCTCGTTCCTGACCCCGCCCTTCGGCTTTGCGCTGTTCTACCTGCGCGGGGTGGCGCCCAAGGAGGTGACGACCGCCCATATCTACCGCGGGATCGTGCCCTTTGTGCTGATCCAGGTGGTGGGCATTGCCATCCTGTGGATGTTCCCGTCGATCGTGACCATCGTGCCGGCGCTGATCCCGAACTGATCCGGGCAGCAGGGTATCAAACGGAAAAGGGGCCCCGAGCGGGCCCCTTTTGCATGTTTGCAGCGGGCAGGGGCACTGCCTCTCTGCGCGCGCGGCGCGCATTCGCCCCGGGATATTTTCAGCCAGATGAACAGGGGATCCTTGCAGGCAGGCGCAGGTTCAGGCGAACTGGATCAGGTCCCAGCGGTTGCCGAAGGGATCGCGCCAGACCGCGACCGTGCCGTAGGGCTCGTGCCGGGGCGCTTCCTCAAACGCAACGCCCTTGGCCAGCATCGCCGCATGGTCGCGGGCAAAATCATTTGTGGCAAGAAACAGCCCGACGCGGCCGCCGAATTGATTGCCGATAGCGGCCTCCTGCTGAGGCCCTTCGGCGCGGGCCAGGATCAGGCTGCCCTGCTCAGCCCCTGGCGGCAGGATCCGGACCCAGCGCTTGCACCCCTGATCAATGTCCTCTGCCAGCTGCCAGCCCAGCTGGCCGCAATAGAAGGCAATGGCGGCGTCATAATCCGGCACCACCAGCGAAACTGCGTGGAGATGCTGCATCAGCGGGTCTTGTGGATTGGCTGTTCAGGCAGCTGGATATTGGCCACCTGCTCGGCAATCGGATCTGTGGACAGCGGGTGGCCCGCTTCCTCGAATTCCAACGGGTCGGTCATCTTTTTCCATTCGCTGCGATGATAGATCTCCAGCCCGGAGAATTTGGCCTTGTAGCCCATTTTCTGGCTGCCGGGCACCCAATAGCCCAGATAGACATAGGGCAGCCCGGCCTCGCGCGCGATATTGATATGGTCGAGGATCATGAAGGTGCCCAGCGAATTCTGCGGCTGGTCGGGGGCGTAGAAGGAATAGACCATGCTGAGCCCGTCCTCCAGCACATCCGTGAGCGACACCGCGGTCAGCTGGTTGCTGCCGGTCTCGGCATATTCCACCACCCGGCTGCGCACCGGCGTTTCCTCGATCATTGCGGCGTATTCAAACACATCCATATCGGCCATGCCGCCATCGGCATGGCGACTGTCCAGGTAGCGGCGGAACAGGGTGAACTGGTCTTCGGTCGCCCAGGGCGAGGTCGCCCGCCGTTCCAGATGCGCGTTGCGCTTTAGGGTGCGTTTCTGACTGCGGGTGGCGCTAAAGGCGGAAACGTCGATCCGCGCCGACAGGCAGGCCGAGCATTCTGAGCAGGACGGTCTGTAGAGCACGTTTTGCGAGCGGCGGAACCCCTGCTGGCTGAGACTGTTGTTCAGCTGCTCCACCCCGTCGCCCTGCAGCGCGGTGAACAGTTTCCGTTCCATCCGCCCCTCCAGATAGGGGCAGGGCTGCGGCGCAGTCACGTAGAACTGCGGAGCAATGGGAAGGGTGTGGCGCATCAGAACTCTTCAGCAGTTTCGCAGGACAACAGGAACGGTTCGCTTCGTCGTCCCGGGATGATAGCAATGCGGTTCCGATGCGCCAAGCGGTCTTGTGGAAAATGGTTTAACGGTATCTTGCGTTTGCCCATCAGACCCGGCGGTTCAGCATCACGGTGCCCAGGAAATGATCGGTCAGCCCCTGGCCGCGTGATGAGGTCAGCATCAGAATAACCGAGATCACCTGCAAGACCGGCAGCGCCAGCGACAGGGTGTAGCCTGCGGTGTGCAGCGCGGCCGTGCCGCTGTCCATCCGCTGGCCTTCGCCGTCGCGCAGTTCAATGCCTGCAAAGCGCATGCCCCAGGTTGCGGAGCCGTTGGCAATGGTCACGGTCCGGTAGGCAAATCCAACCGCCAGGTACAGAAGCGGCCAGATCAGGAGGCCGGTAAAGGCGGTCAGCACCACGGCGCCGGCGCTAAGCGCAAAGATCAGGATGCTGTCGATGATCCAGGCGATCAGACGCTTGGCGGGGACAGACGCGTAGAATTCTGCCTGGAAGTCGGGGTCGGGCAGGGCGGTCATACATGGGTCCTTTGCTGAATGGTCACGAGGAAGCCCCGCCCGGGCAGATGGGCGGGGCAGCAGGAGGGAAGGGGATCAGTGGCGCTTGGGGTCGCCCTGGCCGTTGTCCTCGTCCTCCAGATCTTCGCTGGAAGCATTGCGGGCGCGTTCGTCCATGAATTCGTCGAACTCCGCCTTGTCCTTGGCTTCACGCAGGCGCTGCAGGAAGGCTTCAAAATCATGCTGTTCCTGTTCCAGACGGTGCAGTGTGTCGGCCTTGTAGGCGTCAAAGGCACTGTTGCCCGAGGGTTTCATCGCTGAATATCCGTGGCGGGCCCAGGACTTGCGGTGGTGGCAGGAGGATTTGCTGAACATGCGTTTGCTCCAGATCATGTAGAAAAGAAGGGCCAGGCCAACCGGCCAGAAAAACACGAAACCCAGCACCATGGCAGCGATCCAGGCGCCCTTGCCCTTGCTGTCCAGCCAGGCTTCGCTGCGGTAAAACCAGCCCTGTACCGGGGCGGCAGGGGCGGTTGGGGTGAAACTCGTCATCGGCGGGGTCCTCCAGGTTACGGGTGAATGTAAATCCTTTTCACATGAATGCATATCGGAAGCCGCCCGGCGGCTTTCAAGGGTGCATGTAAACCTTTTTCACATTTTTTGGTGTAGCGGGACACTTCGCGTTGCAGTGCGGGACACTTCCCGTTTGTAGCGGGACACTTCGCGTTGCAGTGCGGGACACTTCCCGTTTGTAGCGGGACACTTCGCGTTGCAGTGCGGGACACTTCCCGTTGCAGCAACTCATTTTCGCGAATTCTCTGATTTTTAGGGGATTTCCGGGGGCGTTTCCAGCCCCGGCGCGGCGCAGATCGCGGCGCTTGGCTCGGAACCTTGGGACACTTCCCGTTTCAATACCCGGAAATCTGCCGCCCGAAGCGTTTAAATCCGGCGGGCGGCGGGGGTCTTTAAACGGTCTTTAAACACCCGTTGAAGGGTCCGAGGGTGTTTGGACCGTTTGGCTCACTGGATGAATTCCCGCTTCAAAATGCGGTACGCGCGCGCTGCAGCCATTGGGACCACCCCGTTACCGGCCGCAGCGGATCGGTCCAGCCCGCAGGCCAGCCCATCATCCAGTCGGTGAAGGCAGGGTTCTGCTGCAGCAGGGTTTTCCCCTTCGAGTGCGCGTCCCCAGCCAGCAAGGTCACCAGGCATCGGGGGGAAGAGGCCAGCGGCCCCGGCTTCCAGCCCGTGGCCTTCATCAGGTCCCACATCACTGTCCAGCATTGCCCCGCCGTTCTCAGTGAAACCTGGCCCCCGGTCTGATTCTGATCCGCCACAAACAGAAAGCTGCCGGGCCCCATCCGGATCGACGTCCGGTTGCCCCCCTGCTTGTAGGTCGGCGTGGGCCAGAATGAAGAGCCTTTGCCTGAAATGAGACCCGCCGACTTCAGCCGCCGATTGCACGCGCGCTGCAACCCGGTAGCCCATGCCTTGAAGGTCTCTGACGACGTCTTGCAGACCAAGGGTGAGATGGCCTGCGACGTTTTCGAAGAAGCACCACTCAGGTTGCACCTCGCTGATGATGCGGGCGACGTCCGGCCAGAGGTGCCGGGGGTCCTGGTCGCCCTTGCGGTCACCGCTGAGGGTGAAGGGCTGGCAGGGATAACCGGCAGAGAGGAGATGAACGCGGCCGCGCCACGGTTTGCCGTCGAAGGATTTGATATCGTCCCAGACAGGAGCCGCAGCCAAGGACGCGTCCGCCATCCGCGCCACGAGAGAGGCCGCGGCGAAACTGTTTCGCTCGACATAACACACAGTTCGATATCCGGGTTCAGCGAGGTGCAGGCCAAGGTCAAGTCCTCCGACACCGGCGCAAAGGCTGATGCCGCGAAGGTCGTTAGATCGGTTGGGGGTACGAAGAGCCACACTGTGGGTCCTTTCCATCGCGCTCCTGGCGCTTGGGTGAAGGGCTCTTTTGCGGCCTCAGGATATTGTGCGCCTTGCATCTGGGGCACTTGATGGCGAGCGTGCCGCTGAGGGCGGCAGGCTCAATTTTGAATAACAATCTGGAACATTTACCGCAACGCTGGTCTTGCAGCTTCAAGTGGAATCACTCCAAAGAGGCCGGGTCCTCGAGGACAGGGAGCGGCCGGGAGTGCTTGTCGGTCGGCGGGGTATTGTGTGAGAACTTTGGCCCCGTGTTGAGGAGCGTTGGCGCGCTCCTCGGCCTCCCGTTACCGGAGGGCCTTAAGTTTGCGGCAGGTTCTGGGCAGCAGGGCTGCTTTCCTTCCCCGCATCGTCAGGGCAGCGGGGAAACCGCGTCAAAATGCGTTGCCGCCCAGGTCAGCACCTGGCCATCTGAAACGGCCTCCGGCGCCTCAGCGGCCGCGCGGCGCAGATAGGTCTTTGTCGGCCAGTCCTGACCGCCGCCCTCAGTCACTCCGTTGATGTTGGTCCGGACGAACAGGTCCTGCGGGTCTGCCTGCCAGATCCCCGTGGTGAAGAAGGCGCCGAATTCCCCGAAGTAGGCCGCCCCCTGAACATTGGCGATGGTCAAATCTGTGTTTGCACCGCTGTAGTCTGACAGGTGGTATGTGCTTCCATCGCTTATTCCCCGGCACAAAACCCCAAGCTTCCCCGTCAACTGTCGGGGGCAAATCTGCTGTCTGTTTCGGGAAATCCGGATAGGGCGAAAAACTGCCCGCTGAGGGGCTTTTCCGCCCGCAGGGTAGTCCGGGGCGGAAATCCGCACAAGGCCGCTTACAACCCCTTTAAAGGGTATTTAACGGCGATGTTTGTTCCGTGCCGCCGGGTGCATTTGCAGCTTGCGGCCCCAAAGCTGCCTGCATCATTGAAAATTCACCCGGTTCGGCCTAAATTGGGGGTGCGCCTGAGCCATTCGCTCGACCGGTTCTTCCGTCAAGGGGTTGCGACCTTGCAGGCGCTATTCACTTCACCCGCGTTGTTGTTCTGAACAGCCGCTCCGCATACCGGCGCACCGGGCTGTAGAAGGTGCTGAGATAGATCTCGCAGCCGTCCTGTGTCGCCTTGAACACTGCCGCCCAGTATTCGCCGTCTATCTCTTCCAGGATAGTCAGGCTTTTCGGGTTGTCCCGCTGAAGCACGGCGCCACGGTCAAGGACCCGCTGAAGATCCGCGAACCGCTCAATCACCGCCTCCGGGTGCTTTTCCCGGGTTTTGCCTGCGGTGTAGTCGGAATAGCTGACAACGCGGGTGCGGGTGCCGATGGCGTCGGCCAGCTCCTGGGGCAGCACAGCGACCGGCGCCGATCCGGTGGCGGTTCCCTCATGGATACGCCGAACACGCCAGCTCGTTGCCAGATCGCGGGCGGCGGCATGGGCGACGGCCGGGTCGGCTTCATCCAGTTTACCTTGCAGGAATTCCTCCATGCGGCGCTGGCGGAACTGGCCGGGGTTACTTTACCAGCCGGGGGCAGGCTAGCCCTGTCGACGATATCTGCCCTGGAGAGCCTATGCAGTCTGGGTACACGAATATCTGCTTTGGTGACACCACCTCTAGGACCAATCACCCGGGGTCTACTGGGGTCAACCATCTCCACATCAAACTCGCCAAAGTCCACATCTTCGCTGACATAGTTATAGTAGATCAGGGAAAGGCAGATGTTGAGTTCGTCAGGTTAAAGCTGAGTTGCACGCGGATAGACGAACTGAGATGCGCCTCGCTCGCCATCTACAATGTAGTGTTGGATGTTCATAGGAATTTCACGCTGCACACCAAAGTACAGCGGGTTCCGGTGATGATCATCATATGCCGACCACTTTTGTGGGCGCACGAACTCATACAGTAGTTTTGCCAGCTCCACGTTTAAGGCGAGGTCATCCTTTCTGCAGACAATCTTCAATGACTGCTGGATGTCGTCGAAACTCATATCGCCGGAACCTGGCGGGCGTCTTCATGATCCTCGCGGGTGATCGGCCGGAAATCCATATTCGGGCAGCAGAACTGCTTTGAGGGACAGGCCTGGCAGATATTCTTGAGACTGCGGTATTTGGCGCCCCCCTTGCCAGCCGGTCCCCGGTTCGGGCCGGAGTAGTTCCGGCGAAACTGCTTCAGAGCGTGGCTTTCGGGGCAGATGTACCGGTTGCTCTCGGCGTCCCATTCAAAATCAGTGCGGGTCCAGGCGCCATCCCTGCGGCCAGCCTTGCCGATAACAGGGAAATGCAGGGCCTTTACGCCGCAGTCCATTGACTGGCCGGATCGGAATGCGATGTGAACTTGGGCTGAACAGGTGCTGCTGCACCAAAGGCCGCCTCGTCCAGCACCTCAAGGTATTCCTTCACAGCACGAGGCGCATCGTCCGGATCAATGGTGCTGTGATCCCAATCTTCCTTGGGTGCGGAGTTTTGCTTGCTGGCATCGGCCTCGATCAGGCTGGCATCAACAGCCAAACGCTGACCGCTCACCAGGCCTTCCAGGATGCACCGCGCCACAGTCGCTTCGAAAAGGTGACGCAGGAGTTCGCTCTCACGGAAACGGCCATGTATTACCCGGCAGGCGGTTGCGAAGCAATCTGCCGAGAGGGCGGTTCTTGGAATAGGTCGAGTGATCCGGGATGCGGTCAGTCAAATCAAGGCGGCAAAACCTACGATAGGCCAGGTTCAAATGCACCTCTTTGCAGAGCCGCCGCTCGGATCGAATGCCAAAGCAATAGCCAGCCAGTAGCATCCGGATCAGCAACTCAGGATCGGCCGAAGGGCGCCCCGTGTGACTGTAAAACTCCACCAAGTGGGAGCGAATGCTACTCAGATCGACAAACTGATCAATCGACCGCAGCAGATGGTCCAGAGGCACGTGATCTTCCAGCGAGAACGCGTAGAACAGCGACGCTTGCGCTTCCTGCCTCGGACCTATCATCGCTCAATCCCCCATTTAAAACGGAAATTGAACCAGCGGATTCAGTCTCGAACGGGGGCGAGTTTTTCAACGAAATACGCCAAAAGCCGTCTTTTGAACCAGACCGAAACAACAGGCAGCTGCAGTTGTTTTGGGACATTCCTCACCTTCGCGGGAAACCATTGCCTCAATGAAACCGTGGCCGACAACGCAACATATACCAGCGCGATTCACGCTGGCGCAGCTGGTGAGCCGTTTGCTCCCAGTGGTGGCTGAATTCCGCAGGGCGACGTGCAGGACGCTGAAACAAACCAGTCATACAAAGACAAAGTCATCAGCACCAAGGACATTCAAATTGGTATCGCGCAAGGTGGCCATAACTGCACCTGGTGTTGTGATCACGGCGTCAGCGCCGGCTTGCGTAAAACCAAGATCCCCGATGCCGCTTACACCGGTGATATTTTCGAAGCGGAGGACGTCGGTCCCGTCCTCGAAATCGGCAATGGTATCCGCCCCGTCAGTGTCGTCAGAGAAAATGAACTCGTCTGCGCCTGCCTGGCCAAACAGCGTATCATCGCCGGAATTTCCGGACAGTTCATCGTCTCCGGTTCCGCCGATCAGCTCGTCATCGCCGGCCAGTCCAAAGAGCTGATCATCACCAGAGAGCCCATTCAGATTGTCATTGTCAGCGCTGCCGTTGACCACATCATCACTGCCGGCAAGCAAGGGGTCAGCGCCTGGCAAGTCGATCGTGTAGCTGTCAATCAATGTGCCGCCGTCAGCATTCGACCAAAATTCAAAGGTGATCGTCGCATCACTGGCCTGGACCAGCATGGTGCCGTGATCATCATTGTAACGCACTGCACTGCCCGCAATTGGCGTTTCGAAGTCACGCAAGGTGCGCCCGCCAGCCCCGGTAACGAAATACGGCAAAATGTCCCCGTCTCCATTATCGTCACGCAGGACCCGTTCGTAGTCATGGTCGTGACCGGTAAGCACGGCGGTGGCGCCCCAGTCCTCGAACGGCCATTGCATGGTCGAATTCGATCCGTGGTTCCCGGACGAATAGGAGGCGTGATGGAAGTAGACGATCTTGTACAGCGCATCGGAATTTGTCATCGCCGCTTCAAGCCACTGTGCCTGCGTTGAGCTGCTGGACCGGCCATCGGGCTCCTGGCCATTGCTGTTGATGGCAAAGAAATGAACCGGACCCATTTGGAAGTCGTAGTAGCGCTCGTTGTCCGGCAGAGTGAAGTAGTCCAGGTACACGTTCAAACCGGTATCTGAGTAATCGTGGTTGCCAAGTGACGGGAAGAAGAGGTTGATGTCACTGCCCGGCCCGTAGCTCCCCGTATAATTGCCGATGTAATCACTGAACGAGGGGCCGATCTGATCATCAATCAGCGGATCATAGCCATTGTCGCCGGTGGTCACGATGAAATCGACATTCATGCTATCGATTATGCCGGCCATGGCCAGCATGCCCGGGCTGGCCTCGTAGTCGCCAAATGCTGCAAAGCGCACTTCATCGACATCCGCGACCGATACGGTCACGCTGCGGGTGAGGCTGTGCCCGCCGGTGTCGATAGCGGTGATATCCAGGTCGATCCCGCTGCCCTGTTCGTAGTCGAGACGGGCGCCGTCTTTGAGTTTCAGCTGGCCGCCAACAACCTCGAAACGCGGGTCGCTCAGCAAGAAACTGTGCGTATCGCCGGCATCCGGATCTGTCACACTGAGCGTCCCTGCGACCAGACCCGGCGCATTTTCGACCAGATCCTGGCCCGGGAGGAAGGTGATATCTGTTGGCGCACTGCCGCTGCCGCTGCTGCCCACGGTGAAGACGACAGTTTCCGAAAACACCTGAGTGCCGCCTAGACCATTCCCGGAATAGCCGGAAACCATCAGCGTATGCGGGCCAAGATCAATTGAACCGGCCGCGAGATCTCCGCCGCTGTCGCCGAACAGGGCATAGGGCGCCACGTTTTCTGTGGCTGTAAGTGACCCTGAATCCAGATCAAATCCGATAGACTCGACGGCGCCGGGATCTGCTGGAACCGCCACGATGTTCACGGCCTGGCCAACCACCAGGGAGGGGTCGACAAATCCGCCGTTCATGATTGTTGCCAGCACCGTATCGGTATCCGCATCGTAGAGACCAAGCGTAACGGCAGAGGGGGGCAGCGCATCATCCAGGATCGTCACTGTTACATTAGCCGTGCTGACATTGCCCAAAGTGTCGCTGGCAGTGATTTCGACCATCTCAGTCTGAACGCCGCCTGAACTCTCGTCATAGTCCGCGGGGGTGTCGCGCACGAGTAAGCCGCTCTGAATTGAATAGGCCCCGGATGTGACGCTGAGGCTGCCCACACCGCTAGGGTCGCTCGCAGTCACTGCAATGCCGGTAGCAGTTTCCCCCTCCGTCAGGCTGCCGTTCGCAGCCACGATGCTAGGGCCGTTTGTGTCTGGCGGCGGTCCGCCGCCGTCATTAAGTCCGTATTCGAGATAGTCAATCCGAAGCGGTTCGCCGCCGTCCTTGGTGCCCACCAGTTCGATCAGGTCACCCGGTGCCAGCGGCACAGCAGCGACGGTGCGTGTCACAAAGGAGGACGCGTTCGCAAGGCTGCCGCCCGGGTCAGCATTCCAGACGAATGTGTCAATGGCGCCTCCGTTCAGCAGGATCGAAAGTTGCGAGGCCCCATCATCTTCGTCAAAGTAGCCAAGTGTCAGATCATAGCTGCCTGCGGCCGCGCCAAATGTGTATGACGCGCGCTGCTCGCCGCTGCTTCCTGCCTGCAAGTAGGCGTTTCCCGATGCGCTCGAATTGCTCTTAACATTGAACCCGCTCAGGATATTGAGAGATTCCGCCTCAACGCGGACCGGTTCCGCAGGCGGCGGTGCATCATTGATGCTGACCGTGAATGAGGTAATTGAACCGGCAGCGGGCGCGGCATTTCCCAGCGTGTCGAGCACTTCGGCACCAGCCAGTGCAACCGTGTAGCTGCCGTTATCCTCAGCGCCCCAACTGCCGCCAGGTGCCGTCAGCGTATAGTCCACTGTCCGTGGCGTGCCGTCTCCCGGCTGACCAACGCTTATGCTGGTTACAGCCAGTGGTCCAGACGGGGCTGTAACGACGATGTCGGCGGGATCAAGGCTCGACACGTCAACCCCGCTGGGGTCTGCATAGGTCACCGTGACAGTCGTGGTTGCCGCCCCTGCGTCGGCAAGCGTCAGATCCGGTGCTGCTGCCGACTGAACCACCGGACCGGTAACATCGGGCCCGGGTTCTCCAACCTGCTCAAGACTGAGATAGTCGACCCGAAGCGGTTCCCCGCCGTCCTTGGTACCAACCAGTTCGATTAAGTCGCCAGGTGCCAGTGCGATACCGGCAATGGTTCGGGTCACGAAGGAGGACGGGTTCGCAAGGCTGCCGCCTGGATCGGCATCCCAGACGAAAGCATCAATTGCCCCCCCGTTGAGCAGGACCGAAAGTTGCGACGCTCCATCGCTTTCATCGAAATACCCGAGCGTCAAGTCGTAGCTTCCGGCAGTCTCGCCAAACGTGTGCGAGGCGCGCTGCTCACTGCTGCTACCCGCCTGCAAATAAGCATTGCCCGACGCGACGGAATTGCTCTTAACATTGAAGCCGCTGATTAGTGTGAACGTCTCCGCTTCAATCTGAAATGTGTCGCCAATAGCCATATCGCCACTCCCCCGAGCCACGAACCTACTTGCCAATGCAAGGTGCCATCCGATCTCGACGCGAGAGAAGGTTTCGGCCAGGAGAAAGTTGAATGGCGGAACCGTTTCCGGAATGGAACTGCGCAAATAGCACGATACGCTATCATACCACACCCAGGGGTTCGCCCCAAACAGCACACAGAATTGCCATTGGAACGCAAATTCTGAACGCAATAGCAGTGCCGCTAGCGGGCCTTTGAGCTGGGTTGGCTTCCAGCCGGGAACCCACGTGCAATATTTGTTGCAGTTGCTGGCAGCATGGTAAAGCCAGTTGCCAGTGTGGCTAGCGTTTGTCCGGCCCGGTGCCGCGTGAAAATCTAAGAACGAGCCCCTGTTCAGCGATATGCTCGGCAAGCACAATGTTCAGGTATGTAATCCCCGCCAGTTCCGTGGATTCCTCGAGAACTGTCAGGAAGATGTAAAGCGTGTCCTTTCCGGCCCGCGCGGCATAAAAACCGCCGATCCCTTCAAGCACGATAGCCCCGAAGAAGAAGATAGCGAGCGCGGTAAGGAGTTGCTTTGCCAAGTTACGCGGCAACGCCAGCAGAAACGGAATAAACAGAACAACGAAGGTTCCCAGAACCACCAGCCCGGCAAAGATCCAGCCATGATGGAAAAAGTGCTCACGGAACACCGGCGGGGGAACCTTTTCATGCAACTGGGCAACTTCGTCATAGGCCATTGCGACCAAGGCCAGTGCGGCCAAAAGCCAATACAAGTTCAGGGCCGTTTTTTTGCTCCGCTGACCGATGATGAAGGTCAGCACCGCAAACTGAGACGCCATCAGCATGAGCAGGAAGCTTAGCACAGTCGGAATGCTGATCTCGTTGTTCAGAATGAAACGGTCCGCGATCTCGATGATCAGGCGGTTCCCGCTGCGGGATTTCACCTCCGTCATTATCATCGAAAGAACGGCTAGCGCAGGAATGCCAAAAAGAATGAACAGCCACAGAAGTTTCGAAGATAACGGAATTTCCATTTCACCTGGCCTGTCCGGAGCCCGGTGCTGGTCACTGGTTTTCTGCCTCCCAGCCCCCGTCACCGCCTTGCACTTTCCAGAATGGCAGCCGTACTAGCCTTGCACAGGAAGATTGCCCAGCAAATGGCACCGGTAAATTTCGCGCCGTCCTCAATAAGTATGCGGAAATCTCCAATGTTGGATTGAATCGAGGATTGCACCCTGTCAATCACAAGCGAAACTGCGAAAAGGAATGCCGCTGCGATTGCGAATCCGGCCGGGAACCGCTTGAACTGCTTCCTGAACAGAACACATCCGGTTGCCGCGATCAGAATATAGGCCAGAAACACCGCTTTCTCGTTCAACGGGAAGTTCTCGTGGATGAGAAACAGATCATCAAGCGTGAGCAGAACGGTCAAACCTCCGAAGTACCCCAGAAACAATGCATTAGACTTATCCTCGGCGAGCACATCCAGCATTGCAGAGGAAAAAAGAGCAATCACAGCCCCGGCTGCCCATGCCAGCACGCCAAGGCTGGAAAGATAGCCGGCGTAGAACGGTACCTGGCCGATCTGAGTCGGGTCGCGTGTAAAAAAGCCATACTCCCTGTCCAGAATATCTGCTGCAGGGATGATCAAAGCAATCATTGCAACGCAGAAAACCGCTAAGACAGCAGGCAGGGCGCGGTACATCCGCTGCAATTGGGCCATTCCGGCTCCGTCATTTCGGCGCACTTTTCCGGTTTTTTTCACAGCAGGTCACTAGAGAAAGCATTGTTTGCATGCATATCTTTACGTGTAGGTTAGCATGCTTTCTGCCCAGGTGAGAAAAAAACGCGGCAATCGGTTCAGCCTCTAGGGGCAGAGAGGCTCTGGCTCGTTATTGACACCGCGTCTTCTGGCTTAAGGAAGCTCGAGAAATTTGAACCGGGAAGCTTCAATTAAGGTGACCTTCCGCCCCCGCCGCGAATTGTACATGTTGCCTTTTCCGAGACAACACCAACTCTGTCCATCCAGTTTCATCGGACAGCTTTGTCACACGAAGCTGCCTTTCGATGGAAGCACCTGGTCAAGCGCTGCGGGCCCAAGAGACCGTGTATTTCCCATGCCCAGAGAAAGTCAGCAATGTTCCATGATCCGGCCTTCACCATAACTCTGGCTTCACACTTGCAGCGAATGGCTATTCTCGGGACGCTGCACTGCGGCGGCCTTAGGTGGGGCGAACGGCAGGAAAGGGCCGCTCGCGACGTGCTGCACATGCGAGGGGATGCCAGGGGAGGGATGATCGCAAAGGGCTCAAAGCGCCGCAGCCACTTTGCCAATGGCACATCTTTGGTTGAAAGGGTGACGGCCTGGAAACCGGGCACTGGTTACACGGTTCGGCTTTCTGACATGGCAGCGTTTCCTCTGCACGAGGCTCGTTCTGAAGTCCACATCACCCCAACAGGCGGAAAGTCCAAAGAAACTTGGATCTTCGACTATTGCGTCAAACACGGTCCGCTTGGACGGCTGATGGTTGTGCCGAGAAGTCTGAACTGACGCTAGAGGCAACTCACCACTAGACTGTTCTGCCGCGGAAACTGCGACGGTGTTGCGCTGGACCAAAACGCCACCGATCTTCTCTGCGTTCTTTTCGAAGCGGGCGAAAAAAGTAGCTTCCGAGTTTTTCCTCAAGCTGGTCGGTCAACGCTGAAACTACACAGAGCTCCCTAGGAGCCTCAAAAGAGGCAGCCCCTTCTGAAACCCGGTTCTTCCGTTTAATTTCGCTCTTAGAGGGTATCCAGCCCCTGGCTTGGAGCTGCACTTCGATTTCCAATGAGGAGATGTGCATTCTTCCCAATTTTTTGCCCTTCCTGCGGAGCTGACCTGATGAGCTGTTTGTGGCAAGCATCCTTTGCAAAGTTCGGGCCGCCAGCAACCCAGAGTGCCGCAATGCCGTACTTTGCCTGGAGAGCCTTAGGTCGGTAACTTGATCTTTTCACATCTTTTCAAACCGTTGGTTGAACAGCTCGATAAACACGACTGTCCAGGCTGGCTCCGGCATGAAAGCAGCAACTCCAGGTGCGCCGGTCTTTCTTATCTTTCAGTTAAAGAATCATGCAGTTTGTGGTATTGATGTTCTGCAACCTCTATGCGTTCGGGGTTGGTGCTATTCTTGTTTGGGCGCAAGTGCACACGTTGTTAATGATACGGCTTTCCCAATTTCGAGCGCCCGGAATCAGTTTCTTTCTTCGGATTGAGCGTTGCATCGCTTTGTAACCTGAGCGGCGGGTTTGCCGGTCTGGCGAATTCGGTGACGCTTCCGGCTGCGAACGCGATGACCGGCCGGCCTATGGCGCCGCACTTCAATGCGCCAGGCGCAGGGGCGTGACATCGCCCAAATTTTCAAAACTCGGTTATCAGGTGGTTGCAGTCGCCGCGGCATGGATAGCAGCGGTGGTTGTAAAGGGGGGAATACAGATGGCTGGCGTTAATGTCCTAGACGGTTTTGGTGCAGTTGTAGCGACGTTCAATACGATCCAGGGCGCGATTAACAGCGTGCTGACGCAGGACGGTTTCACGATCCGGGTGATTGCGGCGGACTATGCCCCCGGCGTGCCGGAGGCGGTCACGGTCAGTAAGGAGCTGACCATCGAGACGGATACCAATGCGGGGGTTGATCCGAACACGGGCGTGCGCGGGGCGGAGGTGGCAGTCGACCGGTTTCTGGTTCAGGCAGGCAACGTGACGATTGACGGGTTCACGGTGTCGGGCACGTCGAACGACGAGCGCATCGAGGTTATCAACGGTGCTACCGGAGGGCTGATCTCCAACAATGTCATCGTTCAGGGCGCTCCGATACGGGCCGTGTGGATCAAGGGAGGCGCGGAGGTCAGCGGCAACAATATTCAAGCGGTTCTAGGGGGGATCACTCTCGAAACTATTGATACCATATCCAATATTCAGAACAATGTAATCTCTCTGTCCGCAGCATCTGGTGGCGTGGCTATCATACTATATGATGATCTTCAGAACTCTGTGGTCAGCGGCAATGACATTACCTTTACTCAGCCTAATACAGAAGGTGCCGGGATTGAGCTGGCCTCTTCCATGCGGGCCGTCACGCTGCAAAATAACTCTGTGTCCGGCGGCGGCAACGGCATCCAGTTTTTTCCTGCTATCAGTGCGCTTGATCAAAGCAGTGTGATTATTGCTGAGGATATTTCCAATTTCACTGGCCAAGCCAATATGGCGATGGTGCTGGATGCCCAGGTGCTGGCCAACGGTGTGGTCATCGACGAGACGGCGCTGGCCGCCACAAGCCGCTTCGCCAGAACGGATAACGTAGATCATCCCATCAGCATCTTCGACAATGGCACAGCCTATTTCAGCGATCTACAATCCGCCATCGACACGTCTTTCGAATTCGCAAGTATCACGCTGTCGGACAATTACGGCGCCGCCGGGGCCATCAGTGTCGGCAAGGAAGGTCTAACGCTGGATGTGCCTGCAGGCGCTTCGGGCACCCTCACCCTTGATCCCGGTGTCCTCGGTATTACGCTGACAGGGGATGGCAGCATGGAGGTTACCGGCGATTCCGTGAACAATCGTATCACGGGCAACGACGGAGCCAACATTCTCACCGGCGGCGATGGCGACGACAGCCTTGCAGGAGGCCAAGGTGACGATACGTTGAACGGGGGCGCAGGCACTGACACTGCGATCTATGCGGGCATCGCATCTGGCTACACAGTCGCCGACAATGGCGGCGGCGGTTTCACGGTCACAGACAACAATGCCGCAGATGGCGATGACGGCACCGACACGCTGTCAGGCATCGAGTCTATCGTGTTTAACGGCGCACCCGTTGCGGCAGCCGACAGCGGCACCGTGGCCAAAAACAGCTCGGCGGCAGTGGATGTGCTGACCAATGACACCGATGCGGACGGCACGCTTGATCCGGCCAGCGTTGAGATCGAGGCGGCAGATGATGCCAGCGGCAAGGTGAAGACCGTGCCGGGCGAGGGCGTCTGGACGGTGGATGACACCACCGGGGCGATCACCTTCACGCCGGAAGCCGGTTACGGCGGCCCGGTGACGGACATTGCCTATACGGTAGCCGACGACCAGGGCGCGCGCTCTGCGGTTGCGGCGGTCTCCATGCTAATCACCCCCGCTCCCTTCCGGGTTGAGGCAGAGGCGCTGACCATTGTCAGCGGCTTTACTGTCAAGAACAGCAGCCAGGCCTCCGGCGGCCAGTATCTGCAGGCGGGCGGCTCCGGCGAGCAGCGCGCGTCCTATACCTTCATGGATGCGGCGGGCAGCTATGATCTGACCATCGGCCATTACGATGAATCCGACGGCCAGTCGCAGATGAGCCTCTGGGTGAACGGCTTCCTGGCCGGCAGTTTTGTCTGGGACATGGACGCCGGTGATGCGGTCGCCAACCAGACCGCCTTTGCCGAGTTCACCTTCAGCGGCGTCACGCTGGCGGCGGGCGATGTGGTCGAGATTTCCGGCGTCAAGGACGGCGGCGAGCCGCTGCGCACCGATTACCTGGACTTTGCCTTCACCGGCAGCGGCGGCAGCGACACGCTGGCGCCCTTCGTGCAATCCTCGGCGGCGCCGGATGTGGGGGTGGCGGATGCGGGCCTGGCCAGCACCGGTGTCACCGTGACCTTCGCGGATAACGCGGCCATCGATGCCTCCAGCATCGGCACCGGCGATATCACGGTGACGGGCCCCGGCGGCCCGCTGACGGTGAGCGCGGTCAGCCTCGATGCCCCCGGCGACGGCACCCCGCGCACCGCAACCTACACCGTGGATGCCCCCGGCGGGGCCTGGGATGCGGCGGATGAGGGCAGCTATACCGTAGCGCTGCTGGCGGATGAGGTGCTGGACACCAGCGGCAACGCCGCCGCGGCAGACGCGGCGCTGGACAGCTTCACCGTCGATCTGTCAGTGCCGCTGCCCGATCCCTTCCGGGTTGAGGCAGAGGCGCTGACCATCGTCAGCGGCTTTACCGTCAAGAACAGCAGCCAGGCCTCCGGCGGCCAGTACCTGCAGGCGGGGGGCTCCGGCGAGCAGCGCGCGTCCTATACTTTCATGGATGCGGCGGGCAGCTATGATCTGACCATCGGCCATTACGATGAATCCGACGGCCAGTCGCAGATGAGCCTCTGGGTGAACGGCT
>NZ_JBSWYB010000033.1:0-51194 GCF_056160905.1 Leisingera sp. ABD4_442
TCCCATCATCGCCGATCCTCCCGCTCAATGCCGGAATTGAATCAGCCACATGCATCCCGATCAAGTCAGAGTTTTTCAACAAAATTTCCCGTTTGGCAGGAAGGATGAAAAATAGTCGCTAGACACGGTCAACGGCGGCCTGGCACTGGGGATCTTGTGGAAACAGCGTCTCGCCATTCATTTGTTTTTTTGCATTTTCGGCAGATCCGTTCACCGAACCATTCACTCCAAAACACGTTCTTGCAACGAAGGCAGCGACGCTCACGTGGCTCGTCTCCGAGGGCATGCTCAGAAACTACTTTTTCTTTGGTAGGCTCGGTCATGGGCATATAGCCTCCACTCCAATGGGTGGGCTGGATCCCTAAGCACTCGCCAGACACCTAAGCGACCATGTCAGTGAAAGATTTCTTGGTATTCAGCTTCCCAAGGCCAGCTTCTAACTCGTGATGAGGCACAAGTAACCACTGGCTATTACTAACATTGGGTATGGCAATCGAAATTACTAGGGACCGCCTTAGAAAGTGATCTCTGCTGGCTGTTTGGTACTGCACTGTTTGTCCGCCAGCGTCATGCAGATTTCGGCTGTCTGCGTGGAAAGCGGATGCGCAGGAAGGTCTCTGCTGCGTTTGCAGCGAATGTCTGGTAGGTCCCGAGTGCCGTTGCATACCAGGTGTACGCCAGGCTTTGGCTGCTGAAAGAAATAGAGGTATCTTTCAGCAGGATTGGAAATTTCACCTAATTTCCACCTCGGTGAGGGCCAGCAGGCGCTCTTTGATGTCACCATCAATCGTATCGGCAGCCTGGAGCAGATTCTCTGACCACTTCGGTCCCTGTTGAAGAGCCTCGTTCCAAACATCCTGAAGCTCGAATGGCCGATCTTCGAGCAGCACTTCGATGAGCTCCTGGGCTTGAGCCAGATCTTTGTGCGCCTTGGTCTGGCTTTGAGCAGTACCGATGCGCATTTGGGAAGCGATAAGCTTATGCACTGCGTAACGCTCCGGCGCAGGCACGTTGACCGGAACACCGATACCGTGGAGGGCAACTGCGTTGATTTCCCCTTTGATGAGGAAACCCAGATAATGGAGGATCTCATCATCACCCTGGATCGCTTTTCGCTCTGCGCCACGGCCGCGGCGCTTAGAGCCCGCTAGGTGGCGCAGGATATAGACAGAGAACTCTTCCTGAGTTTCAGTGCCGAGCACATATTTCAGGGGCTCCGTGCTGTCGAACGCTTGAGGTACAAGTCGAAATCTCTCGTCTACACGGTGCAAGTGGGACAGAAGATCGCCCTTGATATGATTATCCGCGTAGATAGAAATTGAGTGGAGATCGGCGGAATTGAAAGTCTGAGCAACCTTCTTGTTGAAGCGAACACCCAGCATCGGACCGTAGGTCTGGAACGCGAGGGTGCCAACGACAACGGCTTGCAGACGGAATACGCCCGCTTCAGAGAGGGCCGAAAGAACTTTGCCACTTAAAGCGTCTGGCGCCGGTAAGCCTGCCGCTCTAAGCGCTCGGATCATAGAGATGCGGTCCTTGCGGATGCGCTTGAGATCGCGCAATTCATCCACTCGCTGACGCACAGTGCTGGTGTCGGGGCCAAGATAGAGGTCTTTACGTGAACCTGTTCCAGCAGAAGAGGTCTTGAAATACCAATAATCGCGACCCTTCACGGATCTCTTGTAAGGCGTGCCGCCAGCTTCGAGCAACTCTCCGTAAGAGCTACCCCAACTGCGGTCGACCATATCAGCATAAAGCGTCTGGAGTGACACAGGCAGCCATTCGACCAAGGTTCAACCCCCTGAAGCAACGAGTGTTACCGACAAAAATTAGAAAGTGTCTGTAACTTTCCAATGGCGAAAGCACGAATGCAAGCACGAAGAGGAGAGATGGCCCGCGGCGGCAGGGAGGCTATTAGTATGCTGTGGGTGACTTCTTGATTAGTGTGATCGTTGAGAATGGCTGGCCCAAGCTTGTTCTTCCTAGATGCTTCGCTGGTGTTTGGGTACTCGCCGTCAATTCAGGTCTCAGTGGAGAGGCGCGGTGAAGCTTTTGGGTTGTACTTTGCAACAACTGGTGCCCCATGCGTGGAGGAAAACTGCGTCACAGTTGATTCTGGGAAGCTTGCACCACTCATTCGAGCGACAGTTACGCTGATCGCGCAAAACTATGGGCAAAAAGTGCAAAACTATGCGCAAGTGGCGCACAGTATTATAGGCGAGCGCCTTAGAAATTTGTCAATAAAATCAGTGAGCGTGGCGCAACTTTATGGGCGATCCTACAGGCTTTGTAGGTTTCCCTATAGCACTGCGGATACCCCATAGTTTTGCGGTATCCGCCCATAGTTCTGCGGGTTGGGTGGTTGGTTTTGAACGGGCGGCTCGGCGTTGGCGTGTCTTCATCGCATCGGCCATCCTGCCTTGCAGGCGGGTCTGTTCAAATCGAAAAGTGGCTACAGGGAAGCCAGCCGACATCTACTTGCTGGCGTATCGTGCTCAGCCGTTTGGTTGTGGCTGGGGTGGAAAGGCTTTCGATCACCTTGAGCGCATTTGCCCCGCTGGGATCGATATAAGGCGTGAGGTTAGCAAAAGACATCATTCCATGTCGCAAGCGGTGGTGCAGATTCGCGAGGCTCCAGGCCGGGCTGCAGGTCATCTGCCAGAGCTTGCGGAGATCAAAGCGGAACGGAAACTTCAGAGCGTTGCGCAGGTCGTGAGCGCGGCGTGCTGGCGCGGGCACATCCAGCGTCACTAGCAACACGTCATAGCCTGTGGCTGCGGCACGCCAACGCCCAAGTCAGACGCCACCCGTTTGCGTGTCGGTCCGCTGGTCAGTGCGATCCGCACCGCATCAGCGCGGAATTCGTTCGGCCGTCTCGTTCCCTTAGCTCGTCTCCTTTGGAGCAATGAATGCTATCAATGGAGCGGCATCAAACCGCGACAGGTCCAGAAGAACGCTGTGCGGTGCACGAAAGTCCCAAATGCGAAAGCTGCACCACGGCGATAGCCGGAGCGGTGGGCGTCGCCTTTGGCCGACATTACTCCCGCGGTTTCGCAGGAGCTGCATAGTGCTGCACCTGCTCGCTCGGAAAATTGGGCACGTAGCTGTCTTGCGGCGACGCAGCATGCTGGTCCTCGGCCTGCAGGCAGGCCGTAGAAAGCTGATCCTCAAGCTCTCGGTGAACTGGAGTATCGCGGCAAATTCATCTGATTAGAGGCATGCCTGTGCGTTTAATTTTAGCGTGTTACCCGGAGCATGGTGGGCTGTGTCCGCCGAGCGGTGGTTCTAATGTTAGATCAAATGAAAAAAAATACAAAAAAATATTGCAAATGATACAATGCTTCTCTTAGGGTTCCCGTGCCGGCCGCCGCGGCAGCATCTCTGCCAGTGGAAACGGCTCCGACGCTTCAGCTGTTTCAACCACTGATGCGGATGCAACCGATGACCTGGGCAAGGGAGGGAAACATGCTCAAATCACTTAAATTTGGAAAAACCCTGGGGCGTATAGGCCTGGCAGGCGCCTTGGCACTGTCTGTAGCCACACTGGCCTCTGCTGCCGACATGCGCCTGAAATTTGCAGGCACCTTCCCGGTGGATCATCCCGGCACCAAGATGATGGAGCAGATCAAGGCGGATATCGAAGCGGCTGATGTGGGCCTCAAGGTGTCGCTGTTCCCGGCCAACCAGCTGGGGTCAGGTGAAGCACTGATGGAAGACACCATCCGCGGCAACATCGACTTCACCGCTGCCTTCATCTACAGCCACAAGGACCCGCGGCTGGAGTTCCTGTCGATGCCGTTCCTCGTCAACAACTTCGACGAGATGGACAGCATCATGCGCAACATGGACAGCCCGTTTAACCAGATCCTGCAGGAGCGCCTGAACGAGCTGGGCCTGCGCCTGCTGGCCAACAATCCCGAAGGTTTCACCGGCATCGTTGCCAACAAGAAGCCGGAAAACTGGAACGTTCTGGGTTCAAAGGACATGAACATCCGCGTCTGGTCCTCGCCGGTGGTGAAGAACATGGTCGAGGGGCTGGGCTTCCAGGCAACCACCATGGCCTGGGGCGACATCTTCCCGGCGCTGCAATCCGGCATTGTGGACGGTGCGATCTGCTGCACCAAATCGGCGACCTACTCGATCTTTGCGCAGTCGGATGTGGGCAAATACTACGTCCAGTACAACTCGGTCTCCGAGCTGACCTCTTACTACGCCTCTGAGAAGACCTGGGCCAAGCTGGACGACGCGCAGCGCGCGGCCGTGCAGGCCGCCTTTACCAAGGCGTCGGATGACTTCTTTGCCTACAACCGCGAGAACGACGCCAAGTTCGGCGAGCTGCTGCAGGAGAAGGGCTATGAAATCCTGGCTCTGAACGACGAAGAGCAGGCTGCGATGGCCGCCTGGGTGCGTGAAAACATCTGGCCGACCATGGTCGACACCATCGGCCAGGACACGCTGGACCGTCTGACCGCGGAATAATCCAAGGACCGGGCCGGCGGCAACCTGTGCTGCCGGCCTTTTGCCGCCATGGCGAAAGGGGGAGGGCTGATGAGCGAGATTACCGAAAGACTGCCGCATGGCGCAGCCGCCCCGCTGCGGGCGGCGTTGCGGTTCATGCGCCTGTTTGTGGCCGCGGGTGGCCTGTTGATGGCTCTAACTTTTCTGGCTGTAGTGATCATCCGCTATGGCTTTGCCGGCAATCTGTTTGCTTATGAGGAATGGCTGCTGGCGATCAGCTTCTGGACCTTCTTCTTTGGCGCAGCGCTGGCTGGCGAAAAGAAGTCCCATGTCAACGCCGACATCCTCGGTGTGGTGCTGGGCGACGGCAAACTGGCCTGGGCGCGGGGCATCCTTGTCTACCTGATTGAGATCGTTATCGGCGCCTATATCGTCTACTGGTGCTATCTGGCGGTGGAGAGCGAGATCCTCGCCTATCCGCTGTGGGAGCGCACCACGGCGCTGAAAATCCCGGCCGTTTTCCCCCGTGCCGCGATCATGACCGGCTTTGCCTTCATGACCCTCTTCAACGCGATCTACTTCGTGCTGCATCTCATCGATGGGCCTGACGCCTATCACGCGCCCCGCCCCGAGGAGGACGACGCATGATCATCTTTGGCAGTATTGTCATCATCTGCGGCCTGCTGTTGCTGGGTGTCAGCGTCTACATCTCCTTTGGCGCGGTCCTGCTGTTTCTCGCCATGACCGGCGGCCATGACATCACCGGTTACCTGCCTGCGGGCTATTGGAAGATGAACACGCTGGTTCTTCTGGCGATTCCGCTGTTCATGATCTCCGGTGCGATCATGGAGAAGGGCAAGATCGCCGCACCGCTGGTGGCGCTGGCGGAGCTGTTTATTGGCCATATCAAGGGCGGGCTATCTGCGGCCGCGGTGGTTGCCTCGGGCATTTTCGGGTCGATCTCTGGCAGTGCCAATGCGACGCTCACCTGCATTGGCGGCATCATGATGCCGCATCTGCGCAAGGCGAATTACCCGGATGGCCTGTCCGCAGCCCTGATCGTCAGCGCCAGCCCCTTGGGCTTGCTGATCCCGCCCAGCTCCTCGCATATCCTCTATGCTTGGGTGGCGCAGCAGTCGGTGCTGAAGGCGTTTCTGTCGACCGTCTTTCCGGGAATCATTCTGATCATCCTGCTGATCGCCACCAATCAGTTTGCCCTGCGCAAGTACAAAGACATCAAAACCACTGAAAAGCCGGTGGATTTTGCGCCGCAGTTCAAGCTGCAGACCCGCCAGGCGATGCCGGCGCTGCTGATGCCCTTGATCATTCTAGGCGGTATCTATGGCGGCATCATGACCCCGACCGAAGCCGCGGGTGTGGCGGTGGTGTATTCAATTCCGATTGCGATCTATGTTTACCGTGGCCTCACCTGGCGAGGGCTGATGGAGACGCTGACGGGTGCGGGTATCACTATCGGCGTCGTAATGACGATGATCTTCATGGTGCTGATCGTCTCGCGCTTCCTGATCTTCGAAGACATTCCCAATATCGCCCGTGACCTCGTGTTCTCGGTCTCGGAGAACCCGATTGTGATCCTCTTAATGGTCAACCTGGTGATGATCCTGATCGGGATGCTGATGGACGATATCTCGGGACTGCTGCTGGCGACGCCGCTCTTGTTGCCCATCGTTCGCGATGTCGGGGTCGATCCGATCCATTTTGCCGCAATTCTGGGGGTGAACCTGGGGATGGCAAATGTCACGCCGCCGACCGCGCCGCTCCTGTACCTGGGTGCGCAGGTGACCGAGACACCGGTGGGCAAGATGCTGGGGCCGACGCTTCTGTTCATCTTCTGCGCCTGGCTGCCGACACTGGCGCTGACCACCTTTGTTCCTCAGCTGTCGCTCTGGCTGCCGGATGTGCTGCTGAGCCGCTGAGCCGTACCCGGGCGGCAAGATGATCCCCCTCGCCGCCCGGGTTTCAGAACTTCCCCGTTGCAAAGATTGCAAATGTAAAATCTTTTGCAGCGGGGTGTATCGAATGGATCGGGCTGCACCCTTTGGACTTGCAGGGGAGCCTTGGATGCAACAGGAGACGCCGGCCGGCATGAATACCTACCTTCACGTAAGCGACAGGCTGAAGGAGCTGTTTCCGCAGCTCCCGCGCGCGCTGAAGGTGGCGGCGACCTATATGCTTGAGCATCCGGGCGATATCGCGACCTTGTCGATGCGGCAGGTGGCCGGGAATGCGGGCGTGTCGCTGCCAAATTTCTCGCGCCTGGCTAAGGCATTGGGGTTTGAGACCTACAGCGAGCTGCGCGAGGTCTACCGCAAGCAGGTGCAGCAGAACGACATCAGCGAATATCACTTGCGGGCCGAAAGCCTGCAGAAGTCCGGCGGTGATCAAGCCGCACGGGAGGTGTGGGAGGATTTCCGCAACTCCACCATTGGCAACCTGACAGCGATCTTCGATTCAATCGACCCGGACTATTTCGCCAGCGTGGCCGAAGTGCTGAACGACGCCGGGCAGGTCTATATGGTTGGGATGCAGGCCTCGGCCAGTTTCTCGGCCTATGCCCATTACATCGGCGGCATGGCCAGCAGCAAAGTGCGGCTGGTGCGCGGCGAGGGTGGGGTGTTTGCCGATCCGGTTGCCGACATCGGCGCAGGCGACGTGATGATTGCCGTCAGCCAGCAGCCCTGCGCGCGGGCCGCGATTGAGCTGGCGATGCTGGCGCGGGAGCGTGGTGCCAAGGTGATTGCGATCACCGACAGCCCGGCCTCCCCCATCGCACTGGAAGCCGATTACGTGCTGTTGGGGCCCAACCGCAGCCCGCTGTTCTTTGAATCATATGTCGGAACCACGGTGCTGATCGAGGCGCTGATCGGCTTTTTCACCATTGGCCAGCCCAGCGGTGTGGTGGAGCGGATCGAGCGGATTGAGGCCGACCGGCTGCGCATGAACGAATACTGGAAAAACAAGAAAGCCTGAGCCATGACCGTCCCCGAGTCCCTGACCCTTCTGGCCTGCCAGATCAGCATCCCGCCGATGACCAGCGCGGCGGAGCGCAATGCGCATCTGGCGGCCTCGGCGGCCAAGGTGCGGGCTCAGCTGGAGGCGGCGGACGGCAAGGTGGATCTGGTGGTGCTGCCGGAATTGTCGAGCATTGACTATGCCCGCGACACCTTTGCCCGGCTGGATGAGATTGCCGAGCCGCTGGACGGCGCCTCTTTCCAGGCCTGGCGGCAAGTGGCGCAGGATCATGGCGTGCATGTCTCCTACGGGTTTGCCCGGGCGGGCGAGGGCGGCCCCTTCATCAGCATCGGCGTGGTGGGCCCGGACGGGGAACTGGCCGGTCATTACGACAAACTGCATCTGGCGCAGTACGGCGCTTCGATGGAGAAAGAGTACTTCAACCGCGGCAGCCATCTGTTTGTGTTTGAGGTCAACGGCTTCCGCCTGGCGCCGATCATCTGCTACGACATCCGCATCCCTGAACTGGCGCGCACCTTGGTGGTGGACCACGGGGTCGATGCGATCCTGCATTGCGGAGCCTATTACCGGGATGAGAGCTTTCATACCTGGCATCCCTTTGCGATTGCCCGGGCGCTGGAAAACCAGGTGTTCTTCCTGTCGCTGAACCGGGCCGGGGAGACCTATGGCAACTCGCTGTTCTGTCTGCCGTGGCAGGACGAAAACACCCCGCCGGTGGAATTTGCTCAGACCGCCGAGGAGTTCCGCCTGATCACCCTGGATCGCGAAACCCAGGCCAAGGCGCGGCGGGACTACACGTTCCTCAAGGACCGGCTGGACGACTACCGGATCAGTGTTCTGTCGGCTTAGAAAAATTGGGTCTCTAACCTTTGCCGGATCGCATGCGATCCGGTTC
The DNA here is from genome assembly GCF_056160905.1 of Leisingera sp. ABD4_442. Lineage (NCBI taxonomy): Bacteria > Pseudomonadati > Pseudomonadota > Alphaproteobacteria > Rhodobacterales > Roseobacteraceae > Leisingera > Leisingera sp. ABD4_442. Next base: position 8,348 of record NZ_JBSWYB010000033.1, read on the forward strand.
GCGCCCGGCCCCGCCCCCCAGGGCGGGCGCGAAATACTGCCAGAGCAGGATGTGTTTAAGCGTATTGGGGTGAGCACGTCCTCGCGCCAAGCGGTGAAGCGCCCACCCTCGGGACCGGGCGCGAACCTGCTGTTGCGTGAGGCCCATTGGCTAGTTTCGGATGCGGGGCGTGCGCCCGGCTTTGTAATAGGCGCCGCTGTCTTCGCGGGTGGCCTCGTAGTCGGCAATCCGTTGCTGGGCCTCTTCGCCGCCAAGGGCCACGAGGTGGCCCAGCAGGCACTCCAGAACCGCCATCGCACCGCCGTAGCAGCCGAAATAGTGGTGAGACTGGGTGGTGATCGGGAAGACGACATCGGGGTCGATCTGCGGCGCGACCACCTCGCTGTCGGAAATCACGATCAGCTTGGCCCCGCGGCTGCGGGCATAGCGCAGCGACTGGATGGTCTCGGCAGAGTAGGGGGCGAATGTGATGGCGATCAGGCAGTCCTGCTCATTGGCGCTGATCAACTCATCCACTGCCGATCCCATGTGGCGCGGGATCAGTTGCAGGCCAGGCAGGGCCATGCGGCCGACGTAGTGGAAGTAATAGGCCATCGCATAGCTGGAGCGGGTGGCGGTCACATAGCAATTGCGCGCTTCGGTCATGCAGCGCAGCGCGGTCTCAATCCGCTCCTGCGACATCATCCGCAAAGAGCGTGAAACGATATTGGTCTCGTTCCGGGCCAGCCTCCCTTGGGTCTGGGCCAGGCTGTCGCCGCCGTCCAGCTGGGCAATCCAGTCGGCGCCCATCTGGTCCTCGCGCTCAGTCACCAGGGCATGGCGGAACGGATCGCGGAACGGCTCGAACCCGTCAAACCCCATCTTCTGGGCCAGCCGGACCAGTGAGTTGGGACTGACCCCGATTTTCTCGGCCGAGACGCGGATCGGGTCCATGCCGAAGTCGCCGGGGTTGTCGATGATGTACTTGGCGATCACTTTGAGCCGCGGCGGCAGGCCGCCAATGGCGGCTTTGAGATCGGCGAGGAGGCGGGCTTTGCGGTTTTTGTCCATATCTCAATAAGAACGAATGTTCTTAGATTGGCAAATTGAAAACACGCGTGGAGAGGGCAATCTGGCGCAAATCTGAGTTTTAGAGAAAGACAGGCCCATGTCCCTTCCTTCCCACGCCTCGGTCGTTGTCATTGGCGGCGGCATCATGGGGTGCTCGACGCTGTACCACTTGGCCCAGATGGGGGTAAGCGATGCGATCCTTCTGGAGCGCAACAAGCTGACCAGCGGCACCACCTGGCATTCGGCGGCGCAAGTGCGGGCGCTGCGCCATTCGCAGAACCTGACCCGGATGATCCAGTATTCGGTGGATCTCTACTCGCGGCTGGAGCAAGAGACCGGCCAGTCGGTGGGATGGATCCAGAAGGGCAGCCTGTCGATTGCCACCAACCCGGACCGGATGACCCACATCAAGCGGCAGGAGGCGCTGGCCCAGGCCTATGGTGTGCGGGCGCAGTCGGTGAGTGCGGAGGAGGCCAGGGAACGCTGGCCGCTGATGAATGCGGAAGACGTGATTGGCGCGGTCTGGTCGCCGGATGACGGGCGGGTGTCGCCGTCGGATGTCTGCGCGGCGCTGGTGAAGGCGGCCAAGGGTCTGGGTGCGAAGATCTTCGAGAACACCGGTGTTAACGCCATCCTGACTGAGAACGGCAAGGTTGTTGGCGTCGAGACCACGCAGGGCACCGTGATGTGCGATGCGATTGCGCTGTGCACCGGCCTGTGGTCGCGGGAAGTCGGCGCCATGGCCGGGGCCGAAGTACCCGCGCTGGCCTGTGAGCATTTCTATCTGCTGACCAAGCCGATTGATGGCATCACCGGCAACACGCCGACGCTCAGCGACCACGACAACCATCTCTATATCCGCGACGACAGCGGCGGGCTGCTGGTGGGTTGCTTTGAGCCAATGGGCAAGCCGATCAAGCCGGGCGTACTGGACGAAAGCTTTGAATTCGGCCTGCTGCCTGAGGATTGGGAGCATTTCGAGCCGATGATGATGAACGCGCTGCACCGGCTGCCCGCGCTGGAGACGGCCGAAGTGAAGATGCTGCTGAACGGCCCGGAGAGCTTTACCCCCGATGGCATGTTCATGCTGGGTGAGACCGCGGAGACCAAGGGATTGTTCCTGGGCTGCGGCATGAACTCGGTTGGTCTGGCGTCGGGCGGCGGCGCGGGCATGAATCTGGCGCACTGCATCGTGCACGGGCACACCGCCTATGATCTGGGCGAGGCGGATGCCAAGCGGTTTGCCCCTGTTTACAACAGTCTGGAGCATCTGATGGCGCGTGCGCCGGAGATCCTGGGCACCCATTATGAGATTGCGTATCCGGGGCGGCAGCTCTCAACGGCCCGGGGTTTGCGCGCCTTGCCGCTGGAGGCTGAGTACAAGGCGGCGGGCGCGCATTTCACCCAAGTCTATGGCTGGGAGCGGCCGCTGTATTTCGGCAAGACCGCCGAGCCGCGGATGACATTCGGCAAGCCGGACTGGTTTGAGAATGTGAAGGCAGAGGTGATGGCGGCGCATGAGAAGGCCGCCGTGTTTGACGCCTCGCCCTTTGGCAAGATTGAGGTGCAGGGGCCGGATGCCGAAGCCTTTCTGCAGCACACTTGTGCTTCGAACATGGCCAAGGCGGCGGGCAGCGCGATTTATACCGCGGTGCTGAATGCGCGCGGGACCTATGAAAGCGACATCACCGCGCACCGGATTGCAGAAGACCACTATCGGCTGTTTGTGGGCACCAATGCGATTAAGCGTGACTTTGCCTGGTTCACGCGTCATTCTGAGGGCTTTGACGTGACTCTGACTGACAGCACCGAAGATTATGCAGTGCTGGGTCTGATGGGGCCTGAGGCGGCGCGGATCATTGCAGAGTGCGGCGCGCCGGAGCTGAACGAACTGGGCTACTTCAAGGTTGGCCCCGCGCATGTGGCGGGCTGCCATGTTCGGGCTGTGCGGATGTCTTATGTGGGCGAGGCTGGCTGGGAATTGACCATGAAGGCCGAGAATGCCTCGAAGGTCTATGCCGCGCTGACGGCCGCCGGGGCGGTGCCTGCGGGGATGTTAGCGCAGACCTCGATGCGGGTAGAGAAGGGCTTTGCCGCGATGGGGCATGAGCTGGACAGCGATACCAGCCCGGTGGAGGCGGGGCTGGACATGCTGGTCTCCAAGAAGAAGAGCTTCATCGGCTCCGAGGCGCTGGCCGGGCGGCGCAAAGAGGCCAAGCGGGTGCTGATGACGGTGATTATCGAGGATGAGAACGCGGTGCCGCTGGGGCACGAGCCGGTTTATGCAGGCGGCAAGATCGTGGGGCACACCACCACGGCCTCTTTCGGCTACCGGGTCGGCAAACCGATTGCGCTGGCCTATGTGCATCTGGACCACGCCGATGGAGCAGAGGCTGAGGTTGATATCGCTGGCACCCGTTACCGGGCACATCTGCAGTTTGATTGTGCCTTTGATCCTAGTGGAAGCCGCATGAAGGCGGCGATCTGAAGGCGCTCTATGACCTGTTTGACGGTGTGAAAATGGGCAATAATGCCTATGATCGCAACATGGCGGTCGAGGCGGTCGAAACCGGAGCCGTGGATCTGGTGGCCTTCGGACGGCCGTTCATTTCAAACCCGGACCTGGTTGACCGGCTGGAGAAGGGCGCACCGCTGAATGAGCTGGATCCGGCGGCTCTCTACAGCGGTGACAAAAAGGGCTACACAGATTACCCGGCACTGACCGACGTACCGGTCGCAGTTGTGTAACCTTTGAAACCTTTGGCAAGAACCGCACGATCATATCCTTGCGATGCTGGTCAAGAGCGGCTCTGATCGTGATGTCAGAGATTTTGAGAACTGGTTTGATCAGGAGCCGAAGACAACGCCGGCGCCCGTCATTCTTCACGCCTCGGTTGGTCTGGACGGGCTTAAAGTCGGCTATCAAGGCGCAGTTGATGTCGTCGATAGATTGATGTGTGCAATGACGAATGTCGGTCGCAATGACTGACTGTCTGCGGACACTAGGCGCGCACAGTGTCTGCGAGGAAAACTCTGTGGGGGACAGATAGAGCCCTATGCTGTCTCCCATCGTTCGCGAGACCTTCGCCCGCGCAGCACGTTACTTGGGCGCAGAGCGGACATTCAACGCCCACTTCGACACTTACTCGGCCGCCCTTCAAGAAACGCAAGAATCTCCTCGGCTGCAGTGTCTTGCGAATTTAAACACTACTTCGTGGGCAGTTTGGCGAAACTTGCCTGCATCCACTCAGCGATCCGCAATAAACGGGGATCTTCGAATGGTGTTTCAGGGAAAACAAGGTGCGAACCGGTATCTTGCCGTATCGCAGTTGGATGCAGGCGCACCAACCGGCCTGATTTGAGGTCGTCCTGATCAGTCGGCGCATCGGACAAGGATACTCCGTTGCCGGTTCCTGCGAACTCGGTGGCCAGCGCGCGATTGTCGAAAATCATAATATTGTCTGGTTTCAGCTCGGGACGACCGACGGCATCGAACCAATCCGTCCAGACGTGTTCATACCCCCGCGCTGCCGTTAGAGGCAGCTGCGCAATCTCTTCCGGTGTCAGGGGAAGGTTGCGCCCTTCTACCAGTGCCGGACCGCACAAAGGAGCAAGCAAGTCACAGTGGATCCGGATTGTTGTCAGCCCGGGCCACCTGCCAAGCCCGTGGCGAAGAGCTGCATCAAGTCCGCCGGTTTGAAAATCCGCGAGTTCGTACGAGAAGTCGAATTCGACTTTCAGTTCAGGGTAATCTCTGTAAAGCTCGTCAATATTCGGCAGGAGGACGCGTGAGACATACCATGGCACCGCGCTGATCCGGACAGTGCCGCCAAGCCCCTTGGATTGGAAGCCCCTAACCCCTGCGTCTATTTCGTCAAGCGCTTGGGTCAAAACGGCTGCGAGAGCTGCTGCGTCCTCGGTCAATCTGACACCGCGGGGAACGCGATTGAAAAGTTGGGTTCCGAAACGTTCTTCAAGCGCACGGATTTGGTGCGACACAGCGGCGTGGGTAACGTTCAATTCTTCAGCAGCAGAACGGAACGAAAGGTGACGCGCGGCAGCTTCGAACGTGCGCAGATGGTTCAGTGGCGGTAATCGGCGGGCCATTTTTACTGGTTAGATTTTCTAATCTATAGCACGAGTTTTCGTCGTTTGCCACTGTGCCGGCTGGTATCTAGGATCTTCTCATCAGGAGGGGAGACATGAGATGACTCGCGAAACAACACCACTGTCTGGCGGATGCCTTTGCGGGGCTGTTCGGTATGAATCTCAAAAACCTGCGAGAAAGACCGGAATTTGCCACTGCGGGATGTGCCGCAAGTCGACAGGAAGCTTCGCCGCACCCTGGGTTTCCATCCTTCTGGAGGATGTCAAATTCACTGATCGCGAACCAACCTGGTTTGCTTCCTCTGACAAGGCGCAGCGAGCCCATTGTTCCCGGTGCGGTTCACAGATCGGGTACAAGCGCAACGACAGCGACGTTATGTATTTTTGGGTCGGAACAGCGGACAACCCAGAACTTTATGCACCCCAGATGCATTGTGATCCTGAAGATGCTCTGTCATGGGACCCATCAATGCAGGTTCCGCTGGCAGCGGAATATTGGGCGTAAACGCTTAGGCGCCAGCAGCGGTAATCAAGCAGGCGTTTGTAAGACGGTACAGAGGTTAGGCTTAGGTGAGCCCTCAGCGGTCATCGGCCATCTAGAGGTTTTCGCAAGTACAGCAAGTAACAATCGAGCCTAATCGGGCATTCCCGCTGCGCGCAGGTCAGAGTACCATTGTTCCAAGGGCTCCTTTACTGCGAATTCGCGGTCTAGGTAGGACCGCATCTCAGTGATGCTGTAACTAGGTTCTTCCGCCAGAAACTCGTTTATCACGCTGCGCGCGTCATCATCCCGGCCCAAACATACATATATTGCCGACAGTGAACAGGCATGCAACTTTGACCCCGTAACGGGGTAACCGGCGTCCAAAAATGACCCCCTTACACTTAATGTGAATGATGCCCCCGAAGTTATCGGGAGCATAGAGTGGGATGTTGGTCGTGGAGACGATAGCAAAGATCCGGCGGGCGTTTTTTCAGGACAGGAAGCCGATCAAGCAAATCTGCCGGGAAATGCGGGTATCGCGGAATACGGTGCGGAAGGTGATCCGGTCTGGTGTGACGGAAGCAACCTACGAACGCCGCGTTCAGCCTCTGCCAAAGATCGGGCCATGGAAAAGCTCGAAGAGATGTTGGCGGCGAATGCGAGGAAGCCAAAGCGCGAGCGGTTAACCCGCATCCGGATCTTCGAAGAACTGAGAGCCCTTGGATATGACGGCGGCTATGACGCTGTTCGGCGTTGCGCGGCCACGTGGTCCAAGGAAGAACAAGAGGCCGCCGCGGCCGCCTATGTCCCGCAGATTTTCGATCCGGGCGAGGCCTACCAATTTGACTGGAGCCACGAGATTGTCGTGATCGACGGTGCGACCACCACTGTGAAGGTGGCGCATGCCCGGCTCTGCCGCAGCCGCATGCTGTTTGTCCGGGCCTATCCGCGCGAGACGCAGGAGATGGTGTTCGATGCCCATGACAAGGCCTTCGCCTTCTTCGGCGGGGCCTGCACGCGCAGGATCTACGACAGCGGGAATTGTCCGCCATTGGTCCGAGGACAATGGACGCGAAGACGGCGGTAGACACGATCTTCGTTGGCCGCGACAGGGACTGGCAAATCCCACTTGGCCGTCAGCATCGTCCGGGCGTGCATCCGCCGCGGCAGACGGGGGCGCTTCTTCAACGTTGTGGACCTGGTGAACAAACTCGATGCGGAAGCCCGCGCCGACCGACAGGGACGCACGGCAGATCTGCTGTGCCGCCTCGACTTCCTGATCCTCGACGAGCTTGGCTATTTCCCCTTCGCACAAACCGGGGGTCAGCTATTGTTCCATCTCATCAGCCGCCTCATCGAACTCAACGAATGCGCCAAGGCCAGCGTCGAAAGGTGTGGTCTCCGCTCCGAAATCGGATCCGGCAGTCAGCAGGCCGGCCTCGATCCTCCGGGCGCGGAAAACAGGTGTGCCGGTCAGCAGGATATCGAAGGCCGCGCCTACCTCCATGATTTTGTCGCCGATGGCCGGGATATCCGTATCAGGCAGCAGATAGACCTCCCAGCCCAGTTCGTTGGTGAAACCCGACCGGCTGATCCAGCAAGTCTGGCCTGCAATTGAAACCTCAGCGCAATCACGGGCTTAGAAACCGCAGGCAATGGCAATCACTTCAATAAACAGCATGACATCTGAAATTGGTATTTCTTTGCTGCAGGCCGCAGCCGGTGTCGCAAGTTTCAGAAATTGCAAGAACCGGCCCTAGAACAGGTTGATGCCAAAGCTATTTTCACTTTCGATTTTTTGAATATTTAGTTTTTCCAAATCAACTGCCCGGGAAATGATTCAGATCAAAGTACAAGGCGGCTGTCCTTCGCATTCTCCGGCCAGCTAAGTGCAGCTGGCAGGGAACTTGGAATCAGAGGCGGTGCTGTTCCTCCTGGCTTGGCGCACTACGTTTATCTGAGCCAAGGAGGACATCATGTCCGAACAGCCAAGCAAAGCCGAGGAACGGAACACTTTCCTGTTTCTCGCTGTCATCCTGGCCCCCGTTCTCGCAGTGGGAATCGTCGGCGGATACGGCCTGATCATCTGGATCTCCCAGATCTTCCTGGGGCCGCCCGCAGGATAAGGGTCCAGGCCGATGCCAGCACATGCCAGCACAGAACCATCGCGGCGCGCCTTCCTGACCGGCAGGGTCGCCCGCCCGGACCCGGAATTCCGTCCGCCCTGGACGGATGAGGACCGGGTGCAGCAACATTGCACCAGCTGCAATGCCTGCGTGGAGGCGTGCCCGGAACAAATCATCGAATTCGACAGCCGGAACCGCCCGCGGATCAATTTCCGCGGCGGCGAATGCACGTTCTGCCACGCCTGTGCCGAGGCCTGCCCTGAGCCGGTGTTCGATCTGCAGCAGCCCGCTCCTTGGCCGGTGACAGTGGAGATCGGCAGCAGTTGCCTGCTGTCCGCCGGCATCACCTGCCAGCTGTGCACCGACATCTGCGACCCGCGCGCCCTGCGCATGGATCTGTCGGTCCGTCCAATGGGCGCCATCCAAACCGACGCTGAGGCCTGCACCGGCTGCGGCGCCTGTCTTGCAACCTGTCCGAACAACGCGATCGCACTCCGCGATCCCCGCCAGCAAAGGAGCCCCGCGTGACTGAAGAGCTTCATATTTCCAGTCTGCTGGTGCGCAGCAACCCGGCCTGCATGGAGGCCGTTCTGGAAACCATCAAAGCCATGCCCAACGCCGAGATTTCGCAAAGTGATCCCTCGGGCAAAATTGTCGTTTTGTTCGAAGCGGACAGTGATCGTGCCATTGGCGATGCCCTGGCCAAAATCCAGCTCCTCGACGGTGTCGCCAGCGCGGCGCTTGTCTTCCATCAGACCTGCGATGCCCAGGACCTCGCCCTTGAAGAAGGAACCCCCCAATGACCGGAATTACACGCCGTGACGCCATCAAGGCGCAGGCCGCTGCAGCCGCGGCGCTTGCTGCCGGGCTGCCGATCCCCGCGGCAGCGCAGAACCTTGTAACCGACGCCAATGTGACTGAACTCAAATGGTCCAAGGCAGCCTGCCGCTTCTGCGGCACCGGCTGCTCGATCATGGTTGCCACCAAGGCCGGCCGTGTCGTCGCCACCCACGGCGACACCCAGGCAGAGGTCAACCGCGGCCTGAACTGCGTCAAGGGCTACTTCCTGTCGAAGATCATGTATGGCGCCGACCGTCTGACCACGCCTTTGCTGCGTAAGACCAACGGCGAATACGACAAGAACGGCGAATTCACCCCGGTCTCGTGGGATGAAGCCTTCGATATCATGGCCGAGAAGTGGAAGAAGACCCTGGCCGAAAAAGGCCCCGAGGGTATCGGCATGTTTGGCTCCGGCCAGTGGACCGTCTGGGAAGGCTATGCGGCCTCCAAGCTGATGAAGGCGGGCTTCCGCTCCAACAACATCGACCCCAACGCGCGCCACTGCATGGCCTCGGCCGTGGGCGGCTTCATGCGCACCTTCGGCATCGACGAGCCGATGGGCTGCTATGACGACTTCGAGAACGCCGACGCCTTCGTGCTCTGGGGTTCCAACATGGCGGAGATGCACCCGATCCTGTGGACCCGCATCACCGACCGCCGCTTCAGCCACCCGCACGTCAAGGTCGCGGTGCTGTCGACCTTCACCCACCGCAGCTTTGATCTGGCCGATATCCCGGCAGTGTTCACCCCGCATTCCGACCTGGTGATCCTGAACTACATCGCCAACTACATCATCCAGAATGATGCAGTGCATAAGGACTTCGTCGGCAAGCACGTCAACTTCCGCCGCGGCAATACCGATATCGGCTATGGCCTGCGCCCTGAGCATCCGCTGGAGCAGGCGGCTGAGAATGCCGGCAAGGCAGGCGGCTCCGAGCCGATGAGCTTTGAGGAGTTCGCCGAGTTCGTCTCCGAGTACACGCTGGAAAAAACTGAGGAAATGTCCGGCGTTCCGGCTGAAACCCTGGAGAAGATCGCCAAGCTCTACGCCGATCCGAACACCAAGGTGATGTCGCTCTGGACCATGGGCACCAACCAGCACACCCGCGGTGTCTGGGTGAACAACCTGCTCTACAACATCCACCTGCTGACCGGTAAAATCTCCACTCCCGGCAACTCGCCGTTCTCGCTGACCGGCCAGCCCTCGGCCTGCGGCACCGCGCGCGAGGTGGGCACCTTCTCGCACCGCCTGCCCGCCGACATGGTGGTCAAGAACCCGGAACACCGCGCCTATGCCGAAAAGATCTGGAAACTGCCCGAGGGCACCATTCCGGGCTGGGTCGGCTCCCACGCGGTGAAGCAGAACCGCGACCTGAAGGACGGCAAGATCAACTGCTACTGGGTGCAGGTGAACAACAACATGCAGGCCGCCCCCAACATGATGGAGGAAGGGCTGCCGGGCTACCGCAACCCCGACAACTTCATCGTGGTGTCGGACGCCTATCCGACGGTGACAGCAGAAGCCGCCGACCTGATCCTGCCGGCCGCCATGTGGGTCGAGAAGGAAGGCGCCTATGGCAACGCTGAGCGCCGCACCCAGTTCTGGTATCAGCTGGTCAACGCGCCGGGCGAGTCGAAATCCGACCTCTGGCAGCTGGCGGAATTTTCCAAGCGCTTCACCACCGATGAGGTCTGGCCGGCCGAAATCCTGGACGCCAACCCTGAATACAAGGGCAAGACCCTGTTCGAGGTTCTGTTTGCCAACGGCAAGGTCGACCAGTTCGAGCTGTCTGAAAAGGCCAAAGAATACGGCAACCACGAATCCGAGGACTTTGGCTTCTACATCCAGAAAGGCCTGTTCGAGGAATACGCCGAATTCGGCCGCGGCAAGGCACACGATCTGGCGCCCTTCGACCGTTACCACGAGGTCCGCGGCCTGCGCTGGCCTGTTGTGGACGGCAAGGAAACCCAGTGGCGCTTCAAGGAAGGCTCCGACCCCTATGTGACCCCGGGTTCGGATTACGAGTTCTACGGCAAGCCCGATGGCAAGGCGGTGATCTTTGCGCTGCCTTACGAGCCGCCTGCTGAAAGCCCGGACGAGGAATACCCGATGTGGCTGGCCACCGGCCGCGTGCTGGAGCACTGGCACTCCGGCTCGATGACCCAGCGGGTGCCCGAGCTGTATCAGGCTGTTCCCGACGCGCTGTGCTATATGCACCCGGATGATGCCAAGGCAATGGGCTTCCGGCGCGGCACCGAGGTGAAGATCATCTCGCGCCGTGGAGAGATGCGCACCCGGGTGGAAACCCGCGGCCGCAACAAACCGCCCAAAGGCCTGGTCTTTGTGCCCTGGTTCGATGCGCGCCGGCTGATCAACAAGGTCACGCTGGATGCCACCGATCCGATCTCGAAACAGACGGACTTTAAAAAATGCGCAGTCCGTATCGAAGCAGTGTGAGGCCCGTCATGAAACATCTCCGTCTCGCTATCCTGGCTGTTCCGGTTTTTATGGCCACAGCAGCCTTCGCCCAGAACCAGGTCGCCACGCTGCGCAACACTGCGCCGCTGGACCAAGAGGGCGAAGCAACCCAGATCCCCGGCATCGTCAACACTGACATCCGCCAGGTGCGCAACTACCCGGATCAGCCGCCGCTGATCCCGCATAAGACCGACAACTACCAGGTCGATCTGAACTCGAACAAATGCCTGACCTGCCACAGCCGCACCGCGGTGGAGGTCAGCCAGGCGCCGATGATCTCGGTCACCCACTTCATGAACCGCGAGGGCCAGACCCTCGGTGCGGTGAGCCCGCGGCGCTACTTCTGCAACCAGTGCCACGTGGTGCAGACCAACGCCCGGCCCTTGGTCGAGAATGAGTTCGTCGATGTGGACAAGGTGCTCGACTACGTGCACTCGCAGCAGGGCGGGGCGGACTGATGTGGGGTTTCATCAAACGGCTCTGGTGGATCATCAGGCGTCCCAGCGCCTATTTCTCGCTCGGCTTTCTGACCATGGGCGGCTTTGTGATGGGGATCATCTTCTGGGGCGGTTTCAACACCGCGCTTGAAGTCACCAACACCGAGGCCTTCTGCACCAGCTGCCACGAAATGCGCGACAACGTGTTCGAGGAGCTGAAGCCGACGATCCACTATTCCAACCGCTCCGGCGTCCGCGCGTCCTGCCCGGACTGCCACGTGCCGCACAATTGGACCAACAAGATCGCCCGCAAGATGCAGGCCTCCAAGGAGGTCTGGGGCAAGATCTTCGGCACCATCAACACGCGGGAGAAATTCCTGGAGCACCGGCTGGAACTGGCGCAGCATGAATGGGCGCGGCTGGAGGCGAATGACTCGCTGGAATGCCGCAACTGCCACTCGGATGAGTCGATGGACATCACCCGCCAGTCCAAGCGGGCCGCGGATGCGCATGAGCGCTTCCTGTTCACCGGCGAGAAGACCTGCATCAACTGCCACAAGGGCATCGCCCACCAGCTGCCCGACATGGCCGCAGCTGAAGGCGAAGATCACGCAGGCCTGCTGGCACCGGCCCCGGCCCATGGCGAGGGCCTGCTGGCCAGCACCCGCAGCTACCTGGGCCTGAGCAGCGACTGACGCTGCCAGCCTTGCACACAATAGAAAAGGCCGCTGTCCTAACGGGCAGCGGCCTGTTTTTATTGTTGATGCGCTGAATACGTCCCCGGATCGCCTGCGATCCGGTTCGCGCCCGGCCCCGCCCCCCAGGGCGGGCGCGAATGCAACTGCGGTTGCAACAGGCTGAATGGTTGGCGTTTGTCTGACACCACGCCCCAGGCGGCACCGAGCCCACCCTCGGGACCGGGCGCGAACCTACCGTTGCGGCTGGGCTGAAAGAGTAGGTTTACAGCGGGATGCTGCCCAGATGATCCTCGCCGCGCTCCCGCGCCAGCTTCATCTGCTTTTGCCGCTCGCGGAACCGCGCCTTGTCCTCTTCCGAGGTCTGATCAATGCACAGGTGGCAGCTGACGCCCTGCTCGAACTCGGGCCGCGCCTTGTCCTCCGGCAGGATCGGGCGGCGGCAGCCGTGGCACAGTTCATGCGGGCCTTCCACCAGCCCGTGGCCGACCGACACCCGGTTATCAAAGACAAAGCATTCGCCTTCCCAGGTGCTGCTCTCGGCGGGCATTTCCTCCAGATAGCGCAGGATGCCGCCCTTCAGGTGATAGACATCCTCCACCCCCTGGCCCAGCAGGTAGTTGGTGGATTTCTCGCAGCGGATGCCGCCGGTGCAGAACATCGCAACCCGCTTGTTGTGGAAACGGTCCTTGTTCTCCTCCCACCAGGCGGGGAAGTCGCGGAAGCTCTCGGTCTTGGGGTCGATCGCACCCTCAAAGGTGCCGATGGCCACCTCGTAATCGTTGCGGGTGTCGATCAGCACCACATCATCCTGCCGGATTAGGTCGTTCCACTCCCCGGGCTCAACGTAGTGGCCGACAGAGGCCAGGGGATTCACATCCGGCTGGCCCATGGTCACGATCTCTTTCTTCAGCCGCACCTTCATCTTGCCAAAGGGCGGCTCAGTGGCGGTGGCCTCTTTCCATTCCAGCCCCGCACAGCCGGGCAGCGCCTTGATATGCGCCAGCACCGCGTCAATGCCTGCCCGCGGGCCTGCAATGGTGCCATTGATCCCCTCCTGCGCCAGCAGCAAGGAGCCTTTGACGTCCTGCGCCTGGCACAGGTCCAGCAGCGCCGGCTTGATCGCGGCGGGATCGGGGAAACGGGTGAAATGATAGAGGGCAGCAATCGTGTACATGACCCGCCCTTAGAACCCCGGCGCGCGGTTTTCAAGGGCAAGCCCCGCCGCCCCGCCCCGTTAAAGTAGGTCCGGAATGCATGATTTCCGCTCTATCGCACGATTAGGCCCAAGCAGCAGTTCCCAAGCCCGTTTGCCACCGCTACATATTGTGTAAGCCAGCAAAGGAGCAGCCCATGTCCCAGGCCATGATTGTTGTCGATGTGCAAAACGATTTCTGCCCCGGGGGCGCCTTGGCTGTTCCGGGCGGGGATGAGATCGTGGCCTCCATCAATGTGATGATGGACCAGTTCGATACCGTGATCCTGACCCAGGACTGGCATCCGGCGGGGCATTCCTCCTTTGCCTCTGCGCATCCGGGCAAGGCACCGTTTGAAACAGTGGTAATGCCCTATGGCACCCAGGTCCTGTGGCCGGATCACTGCGTCCAGGGATCTGACGGTGCGGCGTTTCACAAGGATCTGCGCACCGATGGCGATCTCATCATCCGCAAAGGGTTCCGGGCAGGCATAGACAGCTACTCTGGCTTTTTCGAAAATGATCAGACCACGCCAACCGGGCTGGAGGGATACTTGCGCAACCGCGGCATCACACACCTGACCCTGGCCGGGCTGGCCACAGATTTCTGCGTCGCCTTCACTGCGCTGGATGCGGCGCGGCTTGGCTTCGCGGTGACGGTCGAACTGGCCGCCTGCCGCGCCATTGATCTGGATGGGTCACTAAAAAAGGCACTGAAAAACATGGAGAGCGCAGGCGTGCATTTGCAATCCTGAGGCGAGGAGGCAAAAAATTAACACACGTTTTGCTATGCTGTGCCGTAACCTGAACGGCAAGGCTGACTGATGGAGACTGCGGACGGGGCGCAATCCGGCCCACTGGCCAATTATTACAAGCGGTATGGCGCGCTGGAGCTGCTTCTGCGCTATTGCCGCGGCCGTGTCCGTGCGTTCTGGGCGCGCCAGCTTTTCATGGTTCTTGCTTTTGCCGCGCTTGGGCTGGTGGTTCCGCCGTTCTTTGCGCTGCTGGCCTTTGGCCTGGCGGTTGCCGGCGATACCGCCGACTGCCTGGTGTTGCGCAAAGCAGACACCCTGATCCGCCGCGGGATGAGCGAACAGGGGTTACGGCGGCTGACCGCGTTGACCGCCTTCTTTCACGCTCTGACACTCAGCGCCGCGGCTTCGGCGCCCTTCTGGGTCGAAATGCCATCGCTGCTGCCCCACAATCATAACGAGCCGCTGTTCACCGTCGGCCTGCTGGCCGGATCGGCGATCAACGCCGGGCTTGTGCTGCCGTATCATCCGCGTGCAGTCATTGTGAAACTCGTCACATTCGCGGTGCTGCCGGTTGCCTTCCTGGCGGTTGAAATCGTGGAAACCCCGGTTCTGGCCTCCATGTACAATCTGCACTTGGCCGGGCTTCTGGTGCTTTATGCATCGTTCTTCTGGTTTCTTGTCTTCGTCATGCGCAGTTTTGGCCGCACCCGCAGCAACATGCTGGCCCAGGCGCTGCAGCAGCAGGAGCTTGAAGGCGCCTATGCCCGGCTGACCGAGCAGCAGATGGAGGCAAAACGCCTGGCGCTGGTCGCCAAAAATGCCAATGACAGCGTGATGCTGATGGACCGGGAGGGGCGGATAACCTGGGTCAACGACAGTTTTACCCGCCTGACCGGCTATTCTTTCGAGGAGGCGGCGGGCCAGCTGCCCGGGGATCTTCTGAACAGCGGCGAGACGGATCCGGAAACCATCCGCCTGCTGCAGGACAGTGTCCGCCATGCGCGCCCGGTGCGGGTTGAAATTTGCAACCGCCGAAAGGACGGGCGGCTGGTCTGGATCGAGACCAGCCAGGTGCCAATGCTGAATGCCGCCGGAGAGCTGGAAACCCTGATCGCGGTGGAGCGTGACATCAGCGCTGCTAAGGAACACGCCCAGCAGCTGGAGCAGGCCCGCATCGCCGCAGAGGAGGGCGCCCGCGCCAAGGCGGATTTCCTGGCCACCATGAGCCACGAAATCCGTACCCCGATGAACGGGGTGATCGGCATGGCGCAGCTGCTGCGCGACAGCGGCCTCACCAAGGAGCAAGAGCTGTACGCCGGCACCATCCTCAGCTCGGCTGATACCCTGCTGGCTCTGATCAACGATGTGCTCGACTTCTCGAAAATGGACGCTGAGGAACTGGCCCTCAGCAAGACGAACTTCGACCCCCGCAGCTGTTTTGAGGAAACCGTCCGCCTGCTGCAGGCGCAGGCGGATGCCAAGGGGCTGGAGCTTGCGCTCGTCATCACCCCGCAGGTGCCGGCGCAGATTTGGGGTGATGACCGGCGGATCCGGCAGATCCTGATGAACCTTGCGGGCAATGCCATCAAATTTACCGACCGGGGCCGGGTGCTGGTGACGCTGGACGCGGAACCGGCCGGCGGCGGCCATGATCTGACGTTCTCGGTTGCCGATACCGGCATCGGTATCGCCGGGGATAAACTGGACAAGGTGTTCGACCGGTTCTCGCAGGCGGATGCCGCGATCAGCCGGCGCTTTGGCGGCACCGGCCTGGGCCTTGCTATCTCCCGCCGCTTGGCGGAGGCTATGGGCGGCAGCATTTCCGTCACGTCCGAGCTGGGCCGCGGCTCCTGTTTCACGGTCCGCCTGTGCCTGCAGCCATCGCAGGCAGAGACCGGCCAGGCCGCTGAGGCCGCGCCTCCTCCGCCGCAACCGGACTGCCCGCCCGCGCTGGACGGGCTGCGGGTGCTGGTGGCAGAAGACAACGCCGTAAACCGGGTGCTGATCGAGAAATTCCTGCAATCCGCGCCAGTCGAACTCGCGTTTGCCCTGAATGGCCGCGAGGCGGTGGCGCAGTTCGAAAATTTTTCGCCAGATATCATTCTGATGGACATGTCGATGCCGGAAATGGACGGGCTGGAAGCCACCCGTGCAATCCGCGCCCTGTCCCGCCCGCAGCCCGCAATCGTGGCGCTGACCGCCAACGCCTTTGACTCCGACCGCAAGGCCTGCCTGGCTGCCGGCATGGATGATTTCATGAGCAAACCCGTCAGCCGGGATAAGCTGCTGCAATTGCTGGGCCGGCTGGCCCCGCAGGCACAGGCGCGCCGCGCGGGCTGATTTCCTTTGCTCCTGCCAGCGGGCTGTCCTATCAATCAGTGACCCCAATGCACGAGGCCGCCGGTGGATATCGCAACCCGCGTCTACAATCACAAATGGAAGATTGATCCGATTGTCCGGTCGCTGATCGACACGGATTTCTACAAGCTTCTGATGTGCCAGTCGGTGTTCCGCAACAAGCCTGACACCACGGTGACCTTCTCGCTGATCAACCGTTCGGCGCATGTGCCGCTGGCGAAATTGATCGAGGAGGGAGAGCTGCGCGAACAGCTGGACCATATCCGCTCGCTGTCGCTCAGCCGCGGCGAAAGCACCTGGCTGCGCGGCAACACCTTCTATGGCAAGCGGCAGATGTTCCGCCCGGATTTCATGGAGTGGTTCGAGGGCCTGCGCCTGCCGCCTTACCATCTGGAGCGCAAGGGCGATCAGTATGAGTTGACGTTCGAGGGCAAGTGGCACGAGGTGATGCTGTGGGAAATTCCGGCACTGGCTGTGCTGATGGAGCTGCGCAGCCGCGCGGTGATCAACAGCATGGGCCGGTTCGAGCTGCAGGTGCTTTATGCCCGCGCCATGACCCGGGTCTGGGAAAAGATCGAGCGCCTGCGCGAGGTGGACGGGTTGACGATTGCCGATTTCGGCACCCGCCGCCGCCACTCCTTCCTGTGGCAGGACTGGTGCGTGCAGGCGATGATCGAGGGGCTGGGCGAGAAATTCACCGGCACCTCCAACTGCCTCATTGCCATGCGCCGCGAGGTGGAGGCGATCGGCACCAATGCCCATGAGCTGCCGATGGTCTATTCCGCGCTGGCCGAAAGCGACGCGGAACTGGCGCAGGCCCCCTATGACGTGCTGTCCGATTGGCATGACGAGCACGACGGCAACCTGCGCATCATCCTGCCCGACACCTATGGCACCCAAGGCTTCCTCGACCGTGCGCCCGACTGGCTGGCCGGCTGGACCGGCATCCGCATCGACAGCGGCGACCCGGCCAAGGGCGCTGAGGTGGCAATCAACTGGTGGAGGGACCGCGGTGAGGATCCGGCAGAGAAACGTGTGATCTTTTCCGATGGTCTCGATGTGCAGCAGATCCAGGACCTGCACGCGCAGTTCTCAGGCCGCACCAAGGTCTCCTTCGGCTGGGGCACGCTGCTGACCAACGACTTCCGCAAGCTGGTGCCGGATGACGCGCTGGCGCCGTTCTCGCTGGTCTGCAAGGCGGTTGCGGCCAACGGACGGCCAACGGTGAAACTGTCCGACAACCCGGAAAAGGCGATGGGTCCGGCGGAGGAAATCGCCCGCTACAAGCGCGTTTTCGGCGTCGGCCAGCAGGAGCGGCAGGCGGTAATCGTTTGATAACACTTCGCCGGTATTGCGCCGGGTAGTCTGCAAAGTAATACAATTTGTGGCAGAGCTTCTGCCCAATTGTTTCGCGCGCGAAACATTTGGGCATAATGGCTGACCTATTTTCAGACACTAGCCGTGATGCGCCGCCACGGTCTTCAGCTGAGAGAACCCGTAAAGCGCCTCAAAGCCTTTTTCCCGCCCGTGGCCGGATTTCCCGACGCCGCCAAACGGCAGTTCCACCCCGCCGCCGGCGCCGTAGTTGTTGAGGAACACCTGGCCGGCTTTCAGTTTCTTCGCCAGCCGCATCTGCCGCCCCCCGTCGCGGGTCCAGACGCTGGCAACCAGGCCATAGTCGGTGGCATTGGCGATCCGCAGGGCTTCGTCTTCGGTGTCGAACGGGATCAGCACCTGCACCGGGCCAAAGATCTCCTCGCGCGCCAGCACATGATCCTCCGGCACATCCGCAAACAGGGTGGGGCGCACATAGGCGCCGCTTTTCGGCGCGTGCTCCACGATTGTTCCCTGCGCCGCCACCGTCAGGTCCGCGCCCTGCTTCAGATAGTCCTCGACAATCTGCTTTTGGCGGGCAGAAATCAGCGGCCCGACCCGCAGGTCCTCTGCTGCCGGCCCCACGGTCAGGGCGTCATAGGCCGCTGCCATCCGCGTCTGCACATCCTCATAAACCCCGCGCTGCACCAGGATGCGCGAGGAGGCGGAACAGGTCTGCCCTGCGTTCTGGATGCCCGCATTCACCAGAAACGGCAGCGCGGCTTCCAGATCGGCGTCGTCGAACACCAGCTGCGGGGACTTGCCGCCCAGCTCCAGCGTCACCGGCACCACATTGGCGCCGGCTGCCTGCTGCACCAGCGCGCCCGTGCGCACTGACCCGGTGAAGGAGATGTGATGCACGCCAGGATGCCCGGCCAGCGCCGCGCCGGCCTCTGCCCCCAGTCCCGGCACTACGTTCAGGGCACCTGCGGGCAGCCCGGCCTCCATGGCGATATGGGCGAATGCCAGCGCCGTCAGGCAAGCCTCCTCGGCGGGTTTCAGCACGCAGGCATTGCCCATTGCCAGCGCCGCGCCGACAGACCGCCCGATGATCTGCATCGGGTAGTTCCAGGGCACGACATGCCCCGTCACCCCATGCGGCTCCCGCAGGGTATAGACGGTGTAGCCGTCCAGATAGGGGATGGTCTCGCCCATCACCTTGTCCGCCGCGCCGCCGTAGAACTCGCAATAGCGCGCCAGCGCCACCGCGTCGGCCCGCGCCTGGGTCAGCGGCTTGCCCACGTCCATCGCCTCAATCGCGGCCAGCAGCTCCACCCGCTCCAGCACGAACTGGCCGATCCGGGTCAGGACACGGCCCCGCTCCAGCGCCGTCATGCGGCCCCAGTCTCCGTCCAGCGCCGCCTGTGCTTCCAGCACCGCGGCCTCGATATCCGCCGCGCCGCCGCGGGCGATCCGGCAGATTTCGCTGCCGTCCGACGGGTTCACCAGCGGCAGGGTTTCGCGGCTGGCAGCGGGTTGCCACTTGCCGCCAATCAGGCAGAGCGCGGGATCGAACCAGAGGGGGTCAGACATGCTGGGGGCTCCTTTCGGGATCGGTGAGATCAGGCAGCACCGGGGCTGCCGCGATCAGCTGGCGGGTGTAGGGGTGCTGGGGATTGCTGAACACGGCTTCGGTTTCGCCCTGCTCGACGATTTCGCCCTGTTTCATCACCAGGCAGCGGTCGGTGATCGTGCGCACCACGCTCAGGTCGTGGCTGATGAACAGATAGGTCAGCGAATAGGCGTCACACAGTTCTGCCAGCAGGTCGAGGATGCGGGCGCGGACCGAGACATCGAGGGCTGAGACCGCTTCGTCGAAGATGATCAGCTCCGGCCGGGTGATCAGGGCGCGGGCGATGGCGATGCGCTGGCGTTGGCCGCCGGAGAATTGGTGGATGTATTTCTGCGCGTCGTCAGGCGACAGGCCCACGGCGGTGAGGGTCTCTGCAATCAAATCCCTGAGTGCGGTGCCAGCCGGTGGATCAGGCAGCGTATGGAACGGTTCGGTGATCAGCCGCTCCACCCGGTGGCGCGGGTTGAAGCTGCCGTAGGGGTCCTGGAATACCACCTGAACTTTCCGCCGAATCGCGGGAGAAAGGTGAGTCGTCACAGGCTGGCCATCGAGACGAATCTCCCCGCCTTGCAACGGCTCCAATCCTAAAATCGCCTTTGTTAGGGTCGATTTTCCGCAGCCCGACTCACCCACCAGGCCTAGCCGCTCACCGTGGTTCAGGGTGAAAGAGACATTGTTCACGGCGCGGAATGTGCCGGGTTTGGCAAACAGCGACGGGCGCGGGGTCTTGTAGTCGCGCACCGCATTCCTGACTTCCAGTAGCGGAGCGGGGGCAGGCGGTTCCGGCAGAGCCACCTGATGGTTTGACGCCTCAAACAGCATCTTCGTGTAGGGGTGGCGCATGTTGCGCAAGAGCCAGCCGGTGTGTCCGGTCTCCACCACCTCGCCGTGGCGCATGACCACAATCCGGTCGGCCAGATCTGCCACCACGGCCAGGTCATGGGTGATGATCAGCAGCCCCATGCCATAGTCCTGCACCAGATCCTTCAGCAGCGCCAGGATCTGCGCCTGGGTGGTCACGTCCAGCGCCGTGGTCGGCTCATCCGCGATCAGCAGTTTCGGGCGCAGGGCGATGGCCATGGCGATGACCACCCGCTGGCGCTGGCCGCCTGACAATTCATGCGGATAGCGGCTGAGCGGAAAACGGTCCTGAGGCAGGCCGACCCGCTCCAGCACTTCGCGCGCGCGGGCCTCGGCCTGCCCGCGCGGCATCGCCTTGTGGATCAGGATCGTTTCCATCACCTGTTCGCCAATGGTCTTCACTGGGTTCAGCGCGGTCATCGGCTCCTGAAACACCATGCCGATGGACTGGCCGCGGAGGGCGCACATGCGGTCCTCGGACTGCTCCAGCAGCTGGGTGCCCTCCAGGGTGATATAGCCCTTGGCCTCCGCCAGATCCGGCAGCAGCTGCATGATGGCCAGCGCGGTCATCGACTTGCCAGAGCCGCTCTCGCCGGTCACTGCCACGATCTCACCCGGATCAACGTGAAAGGACAGGTCCTTTAGCACCTGAAAGGCGCCGATGTTCACCGACAGGCTAGTGACATCGAACAGGGTCATGCGCGGGCCACCCTCAGCTTCGGGTCGAGGTGGTCGCGCAGGCCGTCGCCCAGCAGGTTCAGCCCCAGCACCGTCAGGATGATGGCCATGCCCGGGACCAGCGCCAGATGCGGCGCAAAGCTGACCATGGTCTGGGCGTCGGCCAGCATCCGCCCCCAGCTGGGGGTGGGCGGCTGGGCGCCAAGTCCGACGTAGCTGAGGCCCGCCTCTGCCAGAATGCCCAGTGAAAATTGAATGGTGCCCTGCACGATCAGCAGGTTCATCACGTTGGGCAGGATATGCTCGGCTGAGATCCGCGCCGCGCCCTTGCCCGCCACCCGCGCGGCCAGGATGAACTCCCGCTCCCACAGGGACAGCGCCGCGCCGCGGGTGATGCGGGCAAAGACGGGGATGTTGAAGATGCCGATGGCGATAATGGCGTTGACGGCGCCGGCGCCCAGGACGGCGGTGATCAGGATGGCGATCACCAGCGAGGGGAAGGCAAAGACCAGATCGTTGCCGCGCATGATCAATTCATCCAGCCAGGATCCTTTGCGCGCCGCAGCGGCCAGCCCCAGCGGCACGCCTGCGCCCATGCCGATCCCAACCGCCACCAGCGCCACGGCGATGGAGGTGCGGGCACCCACCATGATCATCGACATCAGGTCGCGGCCGAAATGATCGGTGCCCAGCCAGTGCTGCGCGTTTGGCATCTGCAGCTTGGCCGGGATGTTCATCGCTGCGTGGTCAAACGGTGTCCACACAAACGACACCGCCGCCGCCAGCAGCACCAGAGAGGACAGCACGGCGCCAAGGATCAGGTTGCGGGTCATTTCTTTTCGCCCTCAACGATGTCAAGGAACTGAGGGGCGCGCCCGAGCCTGGGTGGGTGCGAAGCGCCCTCCCGGGGGGAGGGGAGGGCGCGGCCCGGCGTTGCCGGGCCAAGAGACAGAGTTGGATTTCCAAGTTTCCGTGTCATGTCCGGCTCCTGAGGCGCGGGTCGACCAGCGCATAGGCAAGGTCGACCAGGAAATTCACCGTGATGACGGCAAAGACCAAAAGCATCACTACTGATTCCACCACGATCAGATCGCGCGAGGAAATCGCCTGGAACACCAGCCGTCCAAGGCCGGGCAGGTAGAACACCTGTTCAATGATGATGGCGCCGGCCAGCAGGAAGGAGAACTGCAGCCCGATGATGGTCAGCACCGGGATCAGCGCGTTGCGTACCCCGTGCCGCCAAAGCGCTTGATTCCGGGTCAGCCCCTTGGCGCGGGCGGTGCGCATGAAATCCTCGCCCAGGATGTCCAGGAGGGCAGAGCGCATGACGCGGGTCAGGATCGCCGCCTGCGGTAGCGCCAGCGCGATGGCGGGCAGGGTGAGCGCATGGAGGCCGGCCCATACGCCTGCCTCCCAGCCCGGAAAGCCGCCGGCCCCGAACCAGCGCAGGTTGATGGCAAAGATCAGCACCAGCATCATCGCAAACCAGAAGTTCGGCACCGCAACGCCCAGCTGGGTCGCGCCCATCACCGCCATGTCGCCCGGCTTGCCGCGCCGGGCGGCGGCGTAGATGCCTGCGGGAAAGGCAATCAGGGTCGACAGTGTCAGCGCATAAAGCGCCAGCGGAAGCGACACCCACAGCCGGTCCGCGATCATCCCTGCAACCGGTGTGCGGTAGGTGTAGGAGGTGCCGAAATCGCCGCTCAGCATGCCCGCCGCCCAGCTGAGGTATCGGGCCAGCTTGCCCTGATCCAGCCCCAGCTCCGTGCGCAGCGCGGCGACGGTATCGGGCTGCGCATTGACCCCCAGCATGAAGGAAGCCGGATCGCCCGGCGCCACCTCCACCACGAGGAAGATCACCAGCGAGGCAACGGCCAGGCTGAGGATCAGCGACACCAGGCGTTTCAGGGTATAACGCAGCATGGAAGCCACGTTAGGAGCCGACGGGGGAAGGGTCTAGTAGGCGACAGAAGGAAACCTGACCGGGCACGCAAAAAGGCGCAACGTCAAAGGGTTGAGGTATGCCCTTTGGCATCCGGCCGAAACCAGCTATCACTGTGCCATGCTGTCCCGCCCCCTGTTCATCGGATCGGAAATCTACCGCGGCTCGTCTTATGGCCGCACCCATCCGCTGCGGGTGCCGCGGGTTTCGACCGTGATGGACCTCTCGCGTGCGCTGGGCTGGCTGCCGGATGAGGTCTATGTGAATTCCCCCCGCGCCAAACCTGCGGCGCTGACTGCCTGGCACACGCCGGAATATGTCGCGGCGCTGCAGGCTGCGGAGGCGGCGCAGGCGGTGAGCGAAGAAGTGCGTGCGCGGCACCAATTGGGCACAATTTCAAATCCGGTCTTCCCGGAAATCTTCCGCCGTCCGGCCACCGCCGCGGGCGGATCGATCCTGGCAGGCGAACTGCTGGCGGATGGCGGCATTGTCTACAACCCGGCAGGCGGTACTCACCATGGGATGCCGGACCGCGCCAACGGGTTTTGCTATCTGAACGATCCCGTCCTGGCGATGCTGTCGCTGCGGCATTACGGCGCGCAGCGGATCGCCTATGTGGACATCGACGCCCATCATTCAGACGGGGTGGAGCATGGCTTTGCCGGCGATGCGGACGTTCTGATGATCTCGGTGCATGAGGAAAACCTCTGGCCCAAGACCGGCAGGCTGAGCGATGATGCGGGCGGATCAGCCCTGAACCTGCCGGTGCCGCGCGGCTTCAACGATGATGAGATGGCCCATATCCGCGACGCGCTGATCCTGCCCGCAGTGGAGGCGTTTCAACCGGATGCCATCGTGCTGCAATGCGGGGCGGATGCAGTGTCAGAGGACCCGCTGCCGCATCTGGAGCTGTCGAACAACGCCCATTGGGCGGTGGTGCAGGCGCTGATGGGGATAGCGCCGCGTTATCTGGTGCTTGGCGGGGGCGGCTATAACCCGTGGTCCGTCGGGCGGCTCTGGACCGGCGTCTGGGCCACGCTGAACGGGTTTGACGTGCTGGACCGCCTGCCTGCGGCGGGCGAAAAGGTCCTGCGCGAACTGGAGTTCAACGGCAACCGCCTGGGCCGCAACCCGCCGGAGCATTGGTTCACCACGCTGCGGGATCAGCCGCGCGGCGGGGAGGTCAGAGAAGTTATCCGTGAGCGTGTGCAGTATCTGCGGGTTAGACAGGGCTTGTAACGCGGTGAGGGCAGCGTCCGGCCCTGGGTGGGTGCGAAGCGCCCTCCTGTGGGGAGGGGCGGGCGCTGCCCGGCGGTGCCGCCGGGCAAGACACTAATGTCAAGCTACTCCGCCCAGCTGAGCGCGTTGAGGTCGATTGCGGCTGTCGGCGCGTTCTCCCACAACCCTTGCAACCCGGCTTTGGCCACGCCCAGCTTGGCCAGCTGGAACAGGTAGCCGTTCACGTAATCCGCTGCGATCATCTCCTGCGCCTCTTGCAGGATCGCGGTGCGGGCGTCTGGATCGGTGGTGGTGTTCAGTTGCGCCATCAGCCCTTGGAACGGTTTGCTGTCATACTGGAAATAATACTCGGGCCGGGCGTAGATGCCGATGTCCATCGGCTCGGTATGGCTGATGATGGTCAGGCCAAAGCTCTTGCCGCGGAACACGGTTTCCAGCCATTGCGCCCATTCGACGTTGATGATCTCGGCCTTGATCCCCACCGCCGCCAGCTGTGCGGCAACGATCTCGCCGCCGCGGCGGGCGTATGACGTCGGCGGCAGGTGCAGGGTGGTTTCGAACCCGTCCGGGAATCCTGCCTCCGCCAGCAGCATCTTGGCCTTGTCCGGATCATAGGCAGACGCGCCGGTCAGATCCTTGTAGGCCGGGTGGTGCGGCGCGAAATGGGTGCCGATGGGAGTGCCGTAACCAAACATCGCCCCGTCGATGATAGCTTGGCGGTCAATGGCATGTGCCACCGCCTGGCGCACGCGCAGGTCATCAAACGGCGGCTGCTTGTTGTTGGTCGACAGGATCGTCTCGCCTTCGGTGGAGCCGACCAGTACCTGGAACCGCGGGTCGGCGTCGAACTGCGGCAGGTTCTCCGGCGCCGGGAAGTTGTCAAAGGCGTCGATATCCTCAGCCATCATCGCGGCAAAGGCTGCGGTGGGGTCGGATATGAACTTGAAGGTGGCTGAGGCCAGGGCGGGCTGGTCGCCCCAGTAGTCCGGATTGCGCGCCAGGGTGATGCGGTCGCCCTGCCCCCATTCCCGGAAGGTATAGGCGCCGGTGCCGATGGGGTTTGTCTTGATATCCCCGATGCTCTCAGGCGCCACGATCACCGCGTCGCCCCAGGCCAGGTTGAACAGGAAGCTGCCGTTTGGCCCATCCAGCGAGACCTTCACCGTCTGCGGGTCCATTGCTTCCACTGATGTGATCCCGGCAAACAGCGCTTTCTGCGCGTTGGTGCTGTCCTCGGCCCGGGCGCGGTCGAGCGAGAACTTCACATCCTCCGCATCCATCGCGCTGCCGTCGTGGAAGGTCACGCCCGTGCGCAAGCGGAAGGTATAGACGGTGCCGTCCCCGGAGATCTCCCAGCTCTCGGCCAGCCCCGGCACCACGGACCCGTCGCCCATGAAGCGGGTCAGCCCTTCGAAGATGTTGCTGTACACCACCGAGTCGATGGCCTGCGCCGCAGCGCTGGTCGGGTCCAGATGCGGCGGCTCCAGCTGCAGGCCGATGGTGACGCTGTCCTTGGCCCAGGCGCTGCCCGCCATCAGCGCCAGAGCGGAACCCGCCGCAAGAACGAATGATTTGAATGCCATTTGAAAACTCCCTGATGTGCTATACTCGGGCCCGGAACGGCGCTTATGGGAAACGAGTTTCCCGCTTTCCCGGGCGTAATCAAGGGCTAGGGACATTTCGCGCACTGGAAGCACGCGGCGTTAATTGATAATCCGTGTGCACTTAAGGAACCGCGGACAGGAAGCCATGAGCGCAACAGCCAAGAAACAGGCGCCCAACGCCGAAGACATCCGGGCCCGCAAGGGCGGCACGCCTTTGGTGAGCCTTACCGCCTATACCACGCCGATGGCGCGGCTGATGGACGCCCATTGCGACTTTGTGCTGGTCGGCGACAGCGTCGGCATGGTGCTGCACGGGCTGACCTCGACCCTGTCCGTCACCATGGAGATGATGATCCTGCACGGCCAGGCGGTGGCACGCGGGCTGGACAAGGCCATGCTGGTCATCGACATGCCCTTTGCCTCTTACGAGGAAAGCCCGCAGCAGGCGTTCCGCAATGCCGCCCGGCTGATGGCCGAGACCGGCTGCGCCGCGGTCAAGCTGGAAGGTGGCGTTGAGATGGCAGAGACTATCCGTTTCCTGGTCAAGCGCGGCATCCCGGTGATGGCGCATATCGGCCTGACGCCGCAGTCGATCAACACATTGGGCGGCTACAAGGTGCAGGGCCGCGAGGAGCAGGCCGAAGCCGTGCTGGCCGATGCCCGCGCCGTGGCTGAGGCCGGAGCGTTCTCGGTTGTGCTGGAAAAGGTGCCGCAAGTGCTGGCCGACAAGATCACCGCCGAGGTGGCCATCCCCACAATTGGCATCGGCGCCAGTGCGGGCTGCGATGGGCAGATCCTGGTGGTTGACGACATGCTGGGCTTCTTCACCGCCTTCAAACCGAAATTCGTGAAACGCTATGCCGACCTTGGCCCGCTGGCTGAGGCTGCGATTGCCGAATACGCGGCCGAGGTGCGGGCCCGCAGCTTCCCCGCTGCCGAACATGTCTTTGCCGATCAGGCGCCCTCCAAAGGATGACTTCCGAAATGACCGCACCGATCCTGCGCCGCCTGTCCGACCTGCGCGCCAAGACAGCCGAATGGCGCCGCGACGGCGAAACCATCGGCCTGGTGCCGACCATGGGCGCGCTGCACGCAGGCCACCTGTCGCTGGCTGCTGCTGCCAAACAGGTCTGCGACCGGGTGATCGTGACCATCTTCGTGAACCCCAAGCAGTTCAACAAACCGGAAGACTTGGCGAACTACCCGCGCACCGAAAACGAAGATGCCGAAAAACTCGCGCATCTGGGCATCGACCTGATCTATTGCCCGGACCCGGACCAGATTTATCCTGACGGCTATGCCACCAATGTCTCGGTCGGCGGCAGCATCACCGCGGTGATGGAGGGCCCCTTCCGCCCCGGCCATTTCGACGGGGTGGCAACGGTTGTTGCCAAACTCTTCCTGCAGACCAGCGCCGACAAGGCGTTCTTTGGCCAGAAGGACTACCAGCAGCTGATGGTGGTCACCCGCATGGCCCGCGATCTGGATATCCCGATCGAGGTGGTCGGCTGCGAAACGGTGCGTGAGGCTTCGGGCCTCGCCATGTCCTCGCGCAATTTGCTCTTGTCTGATGCGGCTTTGGCCAAGGCGGCCGCCTTGAACGCAGCGATGCGGGAGGCCGCCGCCAAGGCTTCGGCAGGCGAACCCTGGGCGCCATTGGAAGCCGCTGCCCGGCAGGGGCTGGCGGATGCCGGTTTTGGCGATGTCGAGTATTTCGACCTGCGCTGTGCCGAAACGCTGGAGGCGCTGGACACGCCCTCCCGCCCCGCCCGGCTGCTGGCCGCTGCCTGGATGGAGGGCGTCCGGCTGATCGACAATATCGAAGTTCCTGAACTAAACGCTTAGTAAGGGCTGGTAGCGGTACCGGATTTGCGTTTATTGTCCGCGGTCAAAGGAGACTGGAGGGCAGTAGATGACCTATATTCTGGCGATTGATCAGGGCACCACTTCGACCCGGGCTATCCTGTTTGACGATGCCATGCAGGTTGCAGGCACCGCGCAGCAGGAGTTCACCCAGCACTACCCGCAAGCGGGCTGGGTGGAGCATGATCCGGAAGAGATTTGGTCAACCACTGTTGCCGTCTGCCGCCAGGTGATGGTGGACCTGGATGTCTCCGCCGCGGATATCGCCGGCATCGGCATCACCAACCAGCGTGAAACCATCGTTGTCTGGGACAAGTCCAGCGGCAAAGCCATTCATAACGCCATCGTCTGGCAGGACCGCCGCACCGCCGCCATCTGCGAGGAACTGCGCACGGCGGGGCACGAGGAGATGGTCACCGACCGCACCGGTCTGCTGCTCGATCCCTATTTCTCCGGCACCAAGGTGAAATGGATCCTCGACACCGTTCCGGGCGCGCGCGGCCGCGCCGCGGCAGGCGATCTGCTGTTCGGCACCGTCGACAGCTTCCTGATCTGGCGCCTGACCGGCGGCGCATCGCATGTGACCGACGCCACCAACGCGGCGCGCACGCTGATGTATGACATCCGCAAGGGCCGCTGGAGCCGCACGATCAGCGATCTGCTGGATGTGCCGCAACAGATGCTGCCGGAGGTCAAGGACAGCGCCGCTGATTTTGGCACCACTGATCCGGAGATCCTGGGCGGTGCAATCCCGATCCTGGGCGTGGCCGGTGACCAGCAGGCGGCCACCATCGGTCAGGCCTGTTTCCAGCCGGGGATGATGAAATCCACCTACGGCACGGGCTGTTTTGCGCTTTTGAACACCGGGGATGCGCCGGTGGTCTCCAAGAACCGTATGCTGACCACCATCGCCTATCAGCTGGACGGCAAGCCGACCTATGCACTGGAAGGCTCGATCTTCATCGCCGGCGCCGCCGTCCAATGGCTGCGCGACGGGCTGGGCATTATCGAGCAGGCGTCGGAGTCCGGCGAGCTGGCGCTGCGTGCCGACCCGGGTCAGGACGTGATCCTGGTGCCCGCCTTCACCGGCCTCGGGGCGCCCTATTGGGAGCCGGAATGCCGCGGCGGCATGTTCGGCCTCACCCGCAATTCCGGCCCGGCGGAGTTTGCCCGCGCCGCGTTGCAAAGTGTCGCCTACCAGACCCGCGACCTCTATGAGGCGATGCGCGCCGATTGGGAGGACGACAGCCACAACACCGTGACCTTGCGCGTGGATGGCGGTATGAGTGCCAGTGACTGGACCATGCAGAGCCTGTCTGACATCCTGGGCGCGGCCGTCGACCGCCCGGTGATGCAGGAAACCACCGCGCTGGGCGCTGCTTGGCTGGCGGGGATGCGGGCCGGGATCTATCCGGATCAGACGGGGTTTGCGGATACCTGGAAGCTCGACCGCCAGTTTGTGCCGCTGATGCAGCCTGCCGCGCGGCAGGCCTCTTATGCCCGCTGGCAGCGCGCGGTGCAGGCGGTGATCGGGGTCTGACCGCTGCGGGATCGGACAGGGCGGGGCACTCCCGCCTGCTCCGCCGCATTCGCAGAATGCGCCTCACAGTTGGGCGTGTCGCCGCGCTTTGCGCGGCGTTTTCTTTATTGCAAAGAGGCGGTTTATGGGCAGGCCTGGCCATAAACACGCCGTTTGCGGCCATCCGCGCTTCATGGGTGAGCAAGCTGCCTGGAAACGCTCCGGGGGAGCGTTTCGCTTGCGAAGGGGCGGAGCCCTGGCAAAGCCGCGCCTGCGGCACGGCGGCTGTGCCGCCCTTGACCCGTGGCCGGCCACGGGCGGGGCCTCAGCTGACGCGGGCGCCTGCCTGGATGGTTGCGGGGCGGGCGTTCAGCTCTTCGATGGAGAAGCCCGCAATGGATTTGTATTTGGCAGCATGGGCGGCCAGTTCAGATTTGGGGATTACCTCGCCGATGTCCGCAAAGTCGCCGCCGCAAAGATCCTCGACGCGCTGCAGCACCCCGTCCGGCCCGCCGCCTGCGCGGTTGGCCAGGCCCACTGCCGTTGTCACCGGGCGCACTTCCGCCTCGTAAGCCCTGAGCGCAGCTGCGTTGATGCCGTGCTCAAGCAGCTTGGCGCCAATCACCCGCGCGTCCACAATGGCCTGGCTGGCGCCGTTCGATCCCACCGGATAGGTCGGATGCGCGGCGTCGCCGATCAGGGTGACGTTGCCATATGTCCAGCGCGCCAGCGGGTCGCGGTCCACCATCGGGTATTCATAGACCGCCTCCGCCCCTCGGATCAGGGCCGGGACGTCGGCCCAGCCAAACTGCCAGTCGGCGAAATCCGGCAGGAACTCCTGGATATCCGCGGGCCGGTTCCAGTCTTCCTTCCGCCAGGGCGCGGAGGGATCAAAGCTCTTTTCCGCGATCCAGTTCATGGTGACGCAACCGTCGGCATCCGGCGTCGAGATCGGATAGGCCACCAGCCGCAGCTGGTCATGGCCGATCATCGCCATCGCCGCGCCGCCCTTGAATTCGGGCGCCCTTGTGGTGGCCCGCCACAGGATGCGGCCGTTCCAGATGGGCGCGCCCTCGTCCGGCACCATCTGCGCGCGCAGGGCGGAGTGGATGCCATCCGCTGCAATGACCAGCGATCCCCCGATCCGCCGCCCGTCCGCCAGATGCAGCGCGGCGGCGCCGTCCATGTTCTCAAACCCAGCAGCCCGCGCACCGGTTTCAATGCAGTCCGCCCCGGCACGTTCTGCCAGAACCCTGCAGAGCATCATCTGCAATTCGCCCCGGTGCACCGAATATTGCGGCCAGGCATAGCCCGCGCCCGTGCCGCGCGGCTCCTCCCAGATGGTCTTGCCCAGCTTGCTGTAGAACCCCAGTTGCCGGGTCCGGACGCCGATTGCGTCCAGGTCTGCCTCCAGTCCCAGATCGAACAGTTCCCGCACCGCATTGGGCTGCAGGTTGATGCCAACCCCCATCGGCTTCAGTTCGCACACGGCCTCGAAGATGTGGAACGGCACCCCGATCTGATGCAGCGTCAGACCCAGGGTCAGCCCGGCAATGCCGCCGCCGGCGATCAGGATGGACATGGTAAGTATACTCCCTATTTGCGCGGGCAGATAACCACGGCGCGCAACAAGGGGCAAGCCTGCGTCGATAGGGGGCTCAGCGGCGGCCAGCGATGATCAGGTCGGGGCCAAAGATCACGTCGGCGTAATTGTGCAGGTAGATCTTCAGCCAGGGAGTGAACCGTTCGGGATGGCGGCTCACCTCGGCCAGCAGGTCGTGATAGTCGACCCAGCGGGTCTCCATCACCTCTTCAGGGTTGGGGGCGACCTTGGGGGGGCGGTGCGCATGGGCCAGGAACACATCGACCGCTTCATGCTCCACCAGGCCATTGCCGACGTCGGCGCGGTATTCCAGGTGGTGGCGGAATTCAGGGTAAAGCCCGGTGAGCCCCAGCTCCTCCCGCATACGCCGCACCGCACAGGCCGATGGCTGCTCGTCCCACATCGGATGGGTGCAGCAGGTATTCGCCCACAATCCGGGGGTGTGGTACTTGCCCATCGCCCGGCGTTGCATCAGGATTTCCACGCCTTTCACCACAAAGACGGACACCGCCTTGTGCTTCAGCCCGCGCTCATGCGCGGCCAGCTTGTCGACAGGGGTCAATTCGCCGTTCACCCAGGCGGGGATCATATGGCTCATGCTGTGTCCGTGGCGGGTTTCCGATATGCGGCCTGCCGCAATTGCGATGGCCTGCCTCCTACCGCTAACGCCTGAAGATTCGGAAAGCAATTACGCGAAAAGCCGCGGCGAAAATGCCGCGGCTTTGTGATGTTCAAACCAGCAGGCCGGCTTATTCGGAGACGGCTTCCGCGGCTTCCTCGGTTGCGGCTTCCTCTGCCGGGGCAGGGCCATGACTGGCCAGGAAGGCATAGATGTCTTCGCCGCCCTTTTTCAGGCGGAAGGACATTTTCGACTTGGCCTTGCTGTTGCCGGTCTCGGCCCGCAGGAACTTCTTGGGATCGGCGGCAAAGGCGACGAACTTCTCTTCGTCCCACACCAGGCCTGCTTCGCCGGCTGCGACCAGGTCAGCGCCGTATTTGAAGCCTTCGGCGGTGCCCGCCTGACGGCCTGCCAGGCCCCACAGGTTCGGGCCGGTCTTGCCGCCCTTGACGATTACGTCGCCTGCGTCGGACACCACCATGTGGCAGGACTTGCATTTGTTGAACCCCTTCTCGCCAGCTGCCGGATCGCCTTCGGCAAAGGCAGGGGTGGCGAGGAGGCCGAAAATGGCGGCGGTCAAAAGAGGTTTCATATTGCTTGCTCCAGTTTTGAGTTGGCAGATGTGACTCATGATCCAATAGCCCGCAGTGTCAACCGGCAGTTTGACGCGCATCAAAGTTCCGGCAGGATGCCGCAGCGTTTCAGGGGGCGGTCCAGCAGGGCAGCAAATCGCCAGGCTGCGGGCGGGCATGATAGATTGCGCGGGCAATCGCACGGCTCAGGCACAGCGCGGCGGCATGGCACAGCAGGCCCAGCTCTGCGTCCGGGGCCGCCAGCGCCCTGGCGCCGGTACTGGCGGCAAAGACCAGATCGCCGTCGCCGGGGGAATGAGCAGGCACGATGGCGCGGCCGATGCCGTCATGGGCGGCCGTGGCCAGCCGCTGGCACTGCGCCTTGGTCAGCGCCGCATCGGTGGCAACGATGGCAATGGTGGTATTGGCGCGCTCCGGCGGCAGCGGGGTGTTGCCCAATTTCTGCATGGCCTCAATCTTGCGGCTGGGCTGGTTCCGGCCCAGCCCGGCAGCCGGGTCGGGGCCGATGCCGCCGAACTCATAGCCGATTTCAAACGGCGCCGCCCAGAAATGCCGCTCCCCCGGGGTGGTGACGGCGCCCAACGGATTGGCTGCCGCCAAGGCGCCCACCGTGGCACCGCTCTCCAGCACCAATGACGCTGATCCCAGCCCGCCCTTCAGCATCGCGGTCAGCGCACCAGTGCCGGCGCCGGCGGTGCCAAGCTCGAAATCCTCAGCCGCAGCTTCAAACGCGGCCCGGCCCAAGGTGCGGTAGGGGTTTTCGCCCCAATCCTTGTCCCCGCCGTTCAGCAGGTCGAAAATAATCGCACCGGGCACCAGCGGCACCCGTGCGGGGCCAACCGGAAACCCTCTGCCCTCGCCATGCAGAGCATCCATCACACCGGAGCAGGCGTCCAGCCCAAAGGCAGAGCCGCCCGACAGCACCAGCGCGTCGATCCTGGCGACCGATTTGTCCGGCGCCAGCAGATCGGTCTCCCGCGTGCCCGGCGCGCCGCCCATCACCTGCACGGAAGCAGTGAAGGGCTGTTGCGCGGTCAGCACCGTTGTGCCGGATTTCAGCGCGGCGTCCTGTGCGTTGCCGACCAGCAGGCCGGGCACGTCGGTGATCAGGTTTCTGGGGCCGGGGAGCATGGCGGGATGTCCTTCTCAATAAAAGCGCGCTGGCGCGCGCTGCCTCCGGCGGGAGTATTTTCCGGAAAGATGAAAACAGGGAGGCTAGATGCAGCGCCCGCCGTCCACTTCCATTGCGACGCCAGTGATCATGCTGGCCTCGTCCGAGCACAGGAAACAGGCGGCATTTCCCATGTCCTCCGGTGTTGAAAAGCGGCCGATCGGGATGGTTGAAAGGAACTTGGCGCGCATTTCCGGGGTGTCCTCGCCCATGAACGACTTCAGCAGCGGCGTTTCCCCCGCCACCGGGTTGATCGCATTGACCCGCACCCCATGCGGCGCCAGCTCCACCGCCATGGTCTTGGTGGCCGTGATCATCCAGCCCTTGGAGGCATTGTACCAGTTGAGGTTGGGGCGCGGCGACACCCCGGCGGTGGAGGCAACATTCAGGATTGCGCCCCGATGGTTGGCCTTCATATGCGGCACCAGTGCGCGGGCGGTCAGGTAGACGGATTTGACGTTGACGCCCAGCACACGGTCGAAATCGTCTTCGCTGATCTCCTCCAGCGGGGCGGGCAGATGGGTGACGCCTGCGTTGTTGACCAGAATGTCGAGGCGCCCGAAGGCGGCCAGCGCGGCCTTGGCCATGGCATCGACCGAAGCCCGGTCCGAAACATCCACTGCCTGAGCCAGAGCATTGCTGCCCAGCTCCGCCGCCATCGCCTCCGCCGCGGCGCCATTGATGTCGGCAATCATCACCCGGGCGCCTTCTGCCAGGAACTTGCGCGCAATGCCCGCACCAAAGCCCGAGGCGCCGCCGGTCACGATGGCGGTTTTTCCGTCCAGACGCATGATTTCCCTCCCGAACTGTTTGACGCCAGCATGGGACGCTCCGGGCGGCGGCGCAATCCCAAGTCAGTCCGGGGCGATCTTACCGCGCGTCGCTTTCAATTCGCCGCGCTGCTTCTTGGCGTCCAGCCGCCGCTTGACCGAACCGCGGGTCGGTTTGGTGGCAATGCGCCGCTTGGGCGTCACCAGCGCCTTGCGCACCAGTTCCGCCAGCCGTTCGCGCACGATTTCGCGGTTCCTTTGCTGGGAGCGCGTCTCGTCGCACTGCAGGATGATCGCGCCTTCCTTGGTCCAGCGCCGCCCCGCCAGCCGCTTCAGCCGGGATTTGACCGCAGGCGCCAGCGCAGGCGAACGCGCAGCCTCGAACCGCAGCTCCACGGCGGTGGCCACCTTGTTCACATTCTGCCCGCCGGGGCCCGAGGCGCGGATGAAGCTCTCGGTCATTTCCCAGTTCTGCAGGGTGATTTGCTCGTTGATGCGGATCATGGCTGCGGCGGTTTGCGGAAAGCGGTCTTAAAATCGAAAGGGCTGTTCCACACGCGGGGAACAGCCCTTCGAGATGATAGGAGGTGCACCGGTTAGGTCAGCACCAATTCAGGGGTCTATACGTACCAAGGGCTGCCTCGGCCGCACTCCTTCTGAACTGTTCCGGCACTGCTCTCCATAGCTTCTCTAGACAATGGGCACCTCCTTTCTGATGTTTCGTGTAAGTCCAGCCTGCCACAGATTCGGTTAATGTCAAAACAAAATCATGTGGTCTTTACGGAGAGCTTACGCACGATGATGCGGAAGGGCACAAGCGCGAGCAGCGCCAGCGATAGTTTCACCAGCCAGTCGGCAAAGGCGAGCGACACCCAATAGGGCACCACAGGGCCGTGGCCGATCAGCGGCAGCATGTCGCCGGCCCAGGAGGTATCGTTGCCCGGTTCGATCCAGGCCAGCGAGGCGGAAAAGGCGACGGTGAAGAAAATCGCAGTATCCACGGTGGAGCCGATCAGGGTGGAGGCCAGCGGCGCCCGCCACCATTTTCCCTCCCGCAGGGCAGAGAAGATGGCGACGTCCAGCATCTGCGCGGTCAGGAAGGCGAGGCCGGAGCCAAGCGCGATGCGCAGCGTTACCGCCGGATAGGAGAAGCCGTCGCCTTGCAGCATGACCTGGGTGCCGATCAGCGAGCAGATCACCCCGGTGACAAAGCCCGCGGCCACGACCCTGCGCGCGGCTGCGGCGCCATAGACGCGGTTCATCACATCGGTGACCAGGAAGGCCACCGGATAGGTGAAGGCACCCCAGGTCAGCCAGTTGCCAAACAGGAACTGCACCAGGATGTTGGAGGCCACCACAACTGCGGCCATGGCAAGAATGCCGGGAATATGCGAGCGGGTCATGCGCTGGATCCGTTTATTTCGGGGCCGCGGGGCGGGCAAAAGACCGGCTCCTTTATCGCGGTCCAGGCCGGGCTGCAAGTTTCGGGCCAGGGGTATTCGGCCTGGTGCGGGCAGGCTATCGGCGTTCAGGCCCGGGGGAGGGCTCCCGCCCGCGCCGGATGCATTCGGGGAATGCCCCCATGCGGTTGGGCCGGGCGCCGCTGGCGCGGCGCGGTCCCGCGGGTCAGCGCGGCAGGGCGTACTCCACCAGTTCGGTACGCTGCAGCGCCAGGAAGTTGTCGTCCGACACCATGGTGGCGCGCAGGCGGCCGCTGCCGTCGGTCCAGACCGACAGGCCCTCTAGATTGTCATGGGTGCCGGCGCGGGTCTGCAGCAGCACGGTTTCATTCTCTGGCCCGGCTCCGGTGATGTCCCATCGGCGCAGCCGGCTGCGGAAGCCCAGCAGGGTCAGGTCGCGTTCCAGAAGGTAGAACCGCCCGTCGGGGCCGAAATCCGCATCGACCGGCAGGAAATTACCCTTGGGCGGCAGGTTGAAGGGCCGGCTCCAGCGGCGGCCGTTCCAGCGCCAGACCGGGATCTGCCCGTGTTTGTCAAAGGCGCGCTCCGGCAGGGTGTAAAGCCAACCGCGGGCGTCGATCGCCAAGGTTTCCAGCGACTTGTTTGGCGGCAGCTTGCGGAAGGCCTTGGGGCGCGGCAGCACCTTGGCGCGGCCCTCTGGGTGGAGGTAGCGGGCCACCCGTGCGGCGCCCTCAAAGGAGATGTAGCGGGAGCCGTCCGGCGCGACGGCCAGGCCTTCGCTGTCGCCGGAGAACCCCCGCAGCATTTTGCCGGTCGAGGCGCGCAGCCCATGGGCCCGCTGCGCCGTGATGCCGGCGATAAGGCCGCCGCGGCGCTGAATTTCCGTTGCCACCAGGGTGGCGCGGTCGCTCAAGACC
Organism: Leisingera sp. ABD4_442; assembly: GCF_056160905.1. Classification (NCBI taxonomy): domain Bacteria; kingdom Pseudomonadati; phylum Pseudomonadota; class Alphaproteobacteria; order Rhodobacterales; family Roseobacteraceae; genus Leisingera; species Leisingera sp. ABD4_442. Next base: position 44,621 of record NZ_JBSWYB010000033.1, read on the forward strand.
AGCATTGCGGTGCCGCCGCCGGTGACTTTCAGTGCCGAGAAGCCTCCGAACCAGGGCAGGTCCAGCCTCCAGGTATAGCTGCCCAGATACTCGGCCTTGCCGGCCGCCGCACCTGGCCGGCTGGCGGCAACAGCTGCCGCTGCCAGGCCGGCAGCAGCGGCCAGGGCCAGGATCAGTTGGATTGCAGAACGGCGGCGCATTGCTTGGGCAGGTCCGAAAGGGTGTAATCCCGTCTCGGTTTAGGCTTTGGCGCGTTCGGGTCAACCGGTTTCGGCGGCGGCGGGTTCAGGATGTTGTTCACCCATTGCTGCGCATCGGCGCAGCCGTCGCCTTTGGGCGGGGCCGCCTGATCAACACAGCCGCGGGCGCCGCGCGGGCAGTTGAGCCGCACATGGAAATGGTAGTGATGCCCCCACCATGGCCGGATCTTGCGCAGCCATTTGCGGCTGCCTTTCTCGTCATTGCACATCTGCACTTTGGCGCCCGGGAAGACGAAAATCCGCGCCACCCGCTTGTCCTGCGCGGCGGCCTTGAGGATCTCGTGGTGGGCCCGGGTCCAGCTGCTGTTCACGTAGGCACCCTTGGCCCGCCGCATGGAGATTGAGGAGATGTTCTCCCGCGCATTGCGGCTGAGGTTCAGCCGGTCCGGCGGGCGCATCCAGATGTCGATATCGAGACCGATCTGGTGGCTGCGGTGGCCCGACAGCATCGGCCCGCCGCGCGGCTGGCTGATGTCACCGATATAAAGCCCCTCCCAGCCGCGCTGCCTGGCGGCCACGCGGCTGAGGTCCTTCACAAAATCAATGGCCGCCGGATGCCCCCAGTTGCGGTTGCGGCTGAGCCGCATCGCCTGCCAGGTGGGGCCGGTTTCGGGCAGCTGCTCAGCCCCTGCAACACAGCCCTTGGCGTAGGAGCCGAAGGGCGCGGGTTTCTGCTGCGAGGCGCTGGGCTTGGCCCCGAACAGCGCCTTGGCTGGGGTCTGCGCGCTTGCCGGAACTGATAACCCAGCAACCGCTAAACATATGGCAAGTAACAGTCTCAACCCTGATCTCCTTCTCCTTGAACCCAGAATAACAGTACCAATCCGACCAGAAACAGGCCGATCACCGGCGTGATACCAAGCCGGGCGCTGCCGGTCACGGTGGTTGCAACGCCGATCAGCGCGGGCGCCAAAAACGCGGTGGCGCGGCCGGACAGGCCATATAGGCCAAAGCTCTCGGTTGCGTCTCTGGGGCTGGTGTGGCGCACCATCAGGCTGCGGCTGGCCGCTTGCAGGATGCCGCCGAAGCCGCCAATCAGCACGCCGCAGCCAAAGAAAACCGTGTCCGGAAGGGTGGAGCCCTCAGCAAGCGGCACCCCGAAAATCTGATACCGCGACATGGAGACAATCACCAGGCAGACCAGGGACAGGATCAGGATCGAGGCGATGATCACCGGTTTCGGCCCGAACCGCCGGTCTGCCTTGCCGCCCAGCCAGCTGAACAGGGTGGCGGCAAAGGCAGCGACAATGCCGAAGATGCCGATCTGGGTGATCTCCCATCCCAGCACCAGCTTGGCATAGACACCGCCGAACCCGTAAAGCCCGTTGAGCGCATCGCGGTACATCATCGAGGAGCCGAGGTAGCTTGCCAGGCTCAGCCGGTTGCCCAGACCCGCGACCAGCTTGACCACCATCTGACAGGCTTTGCCCAGGCTGGCCTTGCGCCCGGTCGCGCCGCGGTCCTTCACCCACAGGAAGTAGGGTATCATGAAGACGGCAAACCAGATCGCGGTAAAGGGGCCGACCGCACGGGTGCCTTCCTTGGCCTCCGCATCCAGGCCCAGGGCCGGGCTGAGGCCAACCAGCGTCTTGCCGGTGCCCTGCTCAACAAACAACAGGAGCATGGTAAACAGCGCGATCACCCCGCCGAGGTAGCCAAAGGCAAAGCCAGAGCCGGAGATATCGCCCACATCCTCGCGGCTGGCCAGCGTCGGCAGCTGCGCGTTGACAAAGATCAGCGCAAATTCTGCGCCGATGAAGCCAAAGCCGAAACTGACCAGCATCCACCACAGATTGCTGCCGCCCGGGTCCATGAACCAAAGCCCCCAGGCGCCAATCAGATACATCAGCGAAAACATCATGATCCAGGGCAGCCGCCGCCCGGTGATATCCGCCAGCGCCCCCAGGAACGGCGCGCCAAAACCGATGATCAGCCCGGTTATGGTCAGGCACATCGACCAGACGGTCTGCGCCTGCGCCTTGGCGGCCTCGCTGTCCAGGCCCTGGCCCATGAAATGCTCGGCGGCCACAGCGGCAAAGAACGGGCTGAACACAAAGGTCACCAGCAGCGTCTGGTAGGGCTGGCTGGCCCAGTCAAAGAACCACCATCCCCAGATCCGCTTGCGCGTGGACACCTGCTGCATACCCGGCCTCTTTTTCTTGTTGCCTTCAGGTATGGCAGGCGGGCAGGGGCCTAGGCAAGCCCGTCCTGCATCGGCGGCCAGGGCCGGCCGCCATCCGCCGCGCACCAGTCTCTGATCCAGCCGGGCAGCTCGGGCGAGGTTTCCGCGTCCTGCCCCAGTGCCTCCAGCACTTTGGCGGGCGGCACGATGCCGTTCCGGTCCGTCACCGCGGTGCGCAGCATCACATGGCTGGCGCAATCGCCGTTCTTCTTCCACATGGATTGTTCGACATAGATGAATTTCTCGTCCCAGCCCGCCGTGCGGCTGCGCATCTCGAACTTCTCGAATCCGCGGATGCGGCGGCGGTAGCGCACCGAAGATCCCGCCACCGTCAGCCCCCAGCGTTTCTGCCGGAGCGCCTTGATCAGCCCGACCCGCTGCGCCAGCATGGTGCGCCCCAGATCATACAGCGTCATGGTGCGGCCGTTGTTCAGCTCCATCCACATGTCCAGATCCCAGGGCCAGCAGATGTGGCTGGAGACATGCATGCCGGTGATCGGCAGCGGCGCCATCCGGCTGGCCAGAACGGTATCCTTGATCAGGCGGACAATCGGGTACATCGGCGCGGGCTCCTTGATGGCATGTGCCCGTGATGCCACCGGTTTACAGCGCGTCAACCGCAACCTCGCGGAAGCCTTGCGTATTTCCTGCGGGCTGCTTACCTGTGTGGCTGTTCGAAAGAGGGAAATACCGATGGTATCGCTGTTCCAAATCCTGATGCTGATCCTGGACATTGTCTGGTTCTTCATCATTGCCCATGTGATCATGAGCTGGCTGATCAATTTCCAGGTGCTGAACCTGCACCAGCAACTGGTGGCGCAGATCTGGTACGGGCTGAACCGGATCCTGGAACCGCTCTATGCTCCGGTGCGCCGGCTGATGCCCAACATGGGCGGGCTGGACCTTGCGCCGCTGGTGGTGCTGATCGGCGTCTACGCGCTGCGCATCATCCTGGTGAACAACGTCTCGGCGTTCTACTGATCTGAAAATCTCCGGCCCGGCATTTCCTGCCGGGCTTTTAACCTGCGGGCCTTGCCGCCCAATGCCTCCTGTGGGATTGTGCCTGCCAAAGAAGAGCAGCACTGACCACGAGGCCCTCCGCCCCCATGACGGATATGACCGCCCTCAGCGGCGCGACTCCCATTCTGCGCGAGATTTTCGGCTTTGACGCCTTCCGCCCCGGACAGGAGGAAATCGTCGATGCCGTGACCGCCGGGGAAAACGTGCTGGCAATCATGCCCACCGGCGGCGGCAAATCCCTGTGCTACCAGCTGCCCGCGCTGCTGCGCGACGGGATCACCGTGGTGATCTCCCCCCTCATCGCCCTGATGCGCGACCAGGTCCGCGCCTTGCAGGAGGCCGGCGTCAATGCAGGCGCGCTCACCTCCGGCAATACCGACGAAGAGACCGAAATGGTCTGGGAAGCCATCGAGGCCGGGCGCCTGAAACTCCTCTACATGGCCCCCGAACGTCTTGCCTCCGGTGCCGCCATGGGGATGCTGCGCCGTATCGGTGTCAGCCTGATTGCGGTGGATGAGGCGCATTGCGTCAGCCAATGGGGCCATGACTTCCGCCCTGACTACCTGCGCATCGGCGAGCTGCGCCGCGCCCTGGACGTACCGCTGGCGGCCTTCACCGCAACTGCGGATCAGGAAACCCAGGAAGAGATCGTCCAGAAACTGTTCGACGGTGAGGCCCCCCGCAGTTTTCTGCGTGGCTTTGACCGGCCCAACATCCATCTGGCCTTTGGCGCCAAGGACAGCCCGCGCCGCCAGATCCTGGAATTCGCCGCCGCCCGCAAAGGGCAATCCGGCATCGTCTACTGCGGCACCCGCGCCAAGACCGAAGCACTGTCAGCGGCCCTGCGCGAAGCAGGTCACAGCGCCTGTTTCTACCACGGCGGCATGGAGGCTGAGGACCGCCGCATCGTCGAGACCCGCTTCGCCCGCGAAGATGGGCTGATCGTGGTCGCCACCGTGGCCTTTGGCATGGGGATAGATAAGCCCGACATCCGCTGGGTCGCCCACGCCGACCTGCCGAAAAGCATCGAGGCCTATTATCAGGAAATCGGCCGTGCTGGCCGCGACGGGGCGCCTGCGGAAACCCTCACCCTGTTCGGCCCCGACGATATCCGCCTGCGCCGCAGCCAGATTGACGAGGGCCTCGCCCCGCCCGAACGCCGCGCCGCCGACCACGCGCGCCTGAATGCGCTCTTGGGCCTGGCCGAGGCGCTGCACTGCCGCCGCCAGAAACTGCTGGGCTACTTCGGCGAGGAGGCGGAACCCTGCGGCAATTGCGACCTCTGCGACACGCCTGCCGAAGTGTTCGACGGCACTACCGTGGTGAGGAAGGCGCTGTCGGCGGTTCTGCGGACAGAGGAATGGTTCGGCTCCGGCCATCTGATCGACATCCTCCTGGGCGCCGACAACGAGCGCATCCGCGCCAAACGCCATGACGAACTGTCGGTCTACGGCTGCGGCAAGGAACTCGGCAAGCGCCAGTGGCAGGCGGTATTCCGGCAGATGATGGGCCGCGACCTGTTGCGCCCCGACCCGGAACGCCACGGCGCCCTGCGCTTTACCGAAGCCGCCCTGCCGATCCTGCGCGGCGAGCAGTCCATTGACCTGCGCCGCGATACCATCAAATCAGCGGAGCGCCGCCCGGCCGTGAAGGCGCTGGTCTCCGAAGAAGACGCGCCGCTGTTGTCGGCCTTGAAGGCCAAGCGCCGGGCGCTGGCCGAGGCGCAGAAAGTACCGGCCTATGTGATCTTCCCCGACCGCACTCTGATTGAGATGGCTGAGGTGCGCCCGGAAACGCTGGACCAGATGGCCCGCATCAACGGCGTCGGCGCCAAGAAGCTGGAACGCTACGGCGATGATTTCCTGGGCGTGATCACCGGCGCTGCCGAGCAGCTGCACCCTGCCAGGCGCAAGCTGGCAGGGCGCGAATCCGGCTCTGTTTATGACGGGTTGCTTGAGGTGCAGGCGCAACTGGCCCGCGGCGAATGCGGCACCCTGAAGCCGCTCAGCTGTTCAGCCTCGCTGCTGGCCAAGGTTGCGCAGATGCGCAGCGATGACGAGGCGGGCATCACAAGACTGTTAGGGGAGCGCCGCGCCGAACGTTTTGCCTCGGCGTTTCTGGACGTCCTGCGCGGCGCGGGCTAGGGTCGCGCCAAGAACAACGCCTGAAATCTGAGGGGGCAGGAAATGCTGGTAGTGACCTCTCCAGCCAAGAAGCTGGACTGGGCAGAACGGGATCAGGAAATGACCTGGCCCGCGCTGCACGATGACGCGGTGGCACTGGCGGAGGTGGCGCGCGGGCAATCCGTGGCGGGTCTGATGAAGCTGATGCACATCAGCGAGGATCTGGCCAAGCTGAACCATACCCGTTTCCAGGAGTTTGCGGCCGACCCCAAGACAGACGCCACCCGCCCGGCGGCGCTGGCCTTTGCCGGCGATACCTACCAGGGGCTGGAAGCCGGGTCTTTGGATGCGGACGAAATGGCCTGGGCGCAGGAACACTTCCGCATCCTGTCAGGGCTTTACGGTGTGCTGCGCCCGCTGGACGCGATGCAGCCCTACCGGCTGGAGATGGGGTCGCGGCTGAAAAACCCGCGCGGCAAGAACCTTTATGAGTTCTGGGGCAGCCGGATTTCCGAGGCCCTGAATGCGCAGGCTGAGACCGTGGGTGCGGAGGTGCTGGTGAACTGCGCCAGCCAGGAGTATTTCGGCGCGGTGGATCTGGCGGCACTGAAGCCGCAGGTGGTCACGCCGGTGTTCATGGAAGACAAAAACGGCACGCCGAAAGTGGTGAGCTTCTATGCCAAACGCGCCCGCGGCGCGATGGCGCGCTACATCATCCAAGGCCGGCTGACGGATGCAGAGAGCCTCAAGGATTTTGATGCCGGCGGCTATGCCTACCAGCCGCAGATCTCGGAGCCGGACAAACCCGTCTTCCTGCGCAAGGCCTGAAGCAGGGCGGAACACAAAGCGGGCGGCGGCTCCCGCCCGCTCCGGCACATTCAAAGAATGCACCGTCCCGGTTGGGCACAGGGGGGGGGGGGAGGAGAGGAGAGCAGAAAAAAAAAAAAAAAAAAAGGAAAACAGAAACAAAACGAGAAATCTCCCTCCGC
>NZ_JBSWYB010000034.1:0-48593 GCF_056160905.1 Leisingera sp. ABD4_442
CAGGACGCCCAGCTGCACGGCATTCCAATCCTGCAGGGCTGCTGCATCGGTCAGGCTGCTGTCTTGGCCGAAGATATCATGCGTCATGGGAGTCCAATCTTTGTTCTCGAATTGAAAAGCGGTTTCCGTGTCCTGCTGAAGATTAGATCATCAGATTGGTGCCGGCGAACCCCGCTCGCGCTTTGGTGATGGCCTGTGTGTGTTTGGCTGTAAATTTCGCCGGATGTGTAAGATTTCCGTCGAAATTCCTGCAACAGGAATGGTTAAGGGGCGGCGAAACCACCGCCGGTTTGGCGGTGATTTGCCGGAAACTGTAACACTTGGCGGAAAACTGCCGTGTTTTGGGGGCTTAGCCGGTCTCGAACGGGGCATCCGCGCCCAGAATCTCTTCCGTTCCTTCGCCGCAGCGGGGCGGGGCGTGCCGGTATGTTACAGGCGTGCGGGAGAAATTCAGCGGATTGCCCAGCAGTTTCACCGGGCCTGCCGCGGTTTCCATCGGAATGGACATCTCGCGGGCTGCGACCTGACCGGTGGCAAACAGAGTTTCCAGGTTCTGCACCGGCCCGGCGGGCACCTTGCGGGCCTCCATCGCCGCCAGCACCTCATCCGTCGTATAGCGCTGCACGGTGGGGATGAGGACTGCATTCAGCGCATCGCGGTTCTGCAGACGGGCCGGGTTGGTGGCAAAGCGGGGATCCTCAGCCAGGCCTTCCAGCTTCAAGAACTCCATGAAGCGCTGGAACTGGCTGTCGTTGCCCACTGCCAGGATCACATGGCCGTCGGAGGTCTCATAAACGCCATAGGGCATGATGCTGGGGTGCTCATTGCCGCGGCGTTTGGGGATGTTGCCGGTGTTCAGGTAAGCCACGCCTTCGTTGATCAGCCAGGCGATCTGCGCGTCGACCAGGGCGAGGTCGATCTGCTGGCCTTCGCCGGTTTTCTCGCGGTGATGCAGGGCGCTGAGGATTCCGATGCAGGCATACATGCCGCACATGACGTCAGCAATGCCGACGCCTGCCTTCATCGGCTGGCCGTCGGGTTCGCCGGTCAGCGACATGATGCCGCCAAAACCCTGCGCCATGATGTCATAGCCAGGTTTGTGGCTGTTGGGGCCTGTCTGGCCGTAGCCGGAGATCGAACAGTAGATCAGCCCGGGCAGATTGTCCTTGAGGCTGGCATAGTCCAGCCCGTATTTCGCCAGTCCGCCGGGTTTGAAGTTTTCGATCAGGATATCAGCCTCTGCCGCCAGGCGGCGGATGGCCTGCTGGCCCTCCTCGGTGGCAATGTCAATGGCCACGGAACGTTTGTTGCGGTTGGCGGACATGAAATAGGCCGAGAGGTCGGATTGCTGCCCCTCAGCATCCACTACGTAAGGAGGCCCCCACTGGCGGGTGTCATCACCGCCGGTTTTGGGGTTTTCTACCTTGATCACCGTGGCGCCGAGGTCGCCCAGAAGCTGGGTGCAGGTGGGACCGGCCAGGATGCGGGAGAGGTCCAGAACCTTGACGCCCTTCAGCGCGCCATGCGGGAGAAGATCAGATCCGGCCATCGTAGCCTCCGCGGTCGATCACTGCTGAAATGACGGTGAATTTTTCCGCTGCCATTGCATCCTGCAGGGCGGCGCGCAATTCGCTGCGGCTGGTGACGGTGACACCGTTGCCGCCGAACGCCCGGCCCATGGCGGCAAAGTCATGCTCGGCAAAGTCGACACCGCCATTGGCCAGCTGGCGCTGGCGCTGTTTCAGCTCGATCAGCGCCAGGCTGGCGTCGGCAAAGACCACGAATATGGGGGCTGCGCCCAGTTCGGCGGCGGTGGAGAGTTCACCGGCCACCATCAGGAACCCGGCATCACCTGAAAAGCTGACCACCGGACGCTCCGGCTGCGCCAGCTTGCGCCCGATTGCCATCGGCACCGCACAGCCCATGGTGCACAGCGCCGAAGACTGGATCAGCCCGCGCGGCTCAGAACAGTCCCACATCTGGCTGAGCAGGATCCGGTGGGCGCCGCTGTCTGCAGTGGCGAGCGTCTCCGGCGGCAGGGTGGCGCGGCATTCGGCGATGACGCCTGCCGGGCCCCAATCGTCGTCCTTCGAAAAGGCCTCTGCCAGTGCGGATTTGACGGCTGCCGGGCGGTTGTTTGTCCTGGTCAGTTGCGTGGGTGTGCCTTCTGACAGCGCCTCCAGAGTGGGGGCGATGGCGGTCAGGAAATTGAGGCCTGCCTGATGCATATAGTGCGTGTTGGCCTCTGGTGCGATGTCGATGACGTTCTGGGTTTTCACATCCCAGACGTTGCGCCAGCCGGGGCGCATCTCGATCGGGTCATAGCCGATGGACAGCACCAGATCAGCCTCCTGCACCAGCGGAAGCAGGTGCTTGTCGGCCAGCGGCGACAGGCCCGCACCGCCCAGGCACAGCGGGTGGTCTTCGGGGATGATCCCTTTGGCCTTGTAGCTGGTGACGAAAGGGATCTGGTGCTTTTCAACAAAGCCGCGAATGGCGGTGCCTGCGTTTTCCTGCAGCGCATCCAGGCCGATCACTGCAACCGGACGCGTGGCGGCCGCCAGCCAGGAACGCGCCTGCGTCAATGCCTCGCCGCTTGGCGCGCCAGGACTTGCAGGCGCGCGGCGGATGCCGCGGTCCCTGGCCGGCGCATCTGCGGTGGAGATCGGCACGTCAATATGCACCGGCCCGTTGCGCGGTTCGGTTGCAATGGCGACGGCTTTGTCAGCAATCAGATCGGCGGCCCCGGCATCCAGGCGGAAAGTGGCCTTGGTGATCGGGGTGAACACTGCGCGGTGGTCGAGGACCTGGTGGGTATAGCTCTGCTCCTCGGCGGCGTCGACGCAGCCAGTCAGCACCAGCATCGGTACCCGGTCCTGGTGGGCATTGGCGACCACGTTGATGCCATTCAGCGCGCCGGGGCCGAGGGTTGCGACCAGAATAACCGGCGCGCCGTCAGCATGGTGCACGCCTTCGCCGATGAACCCTGCGCAGTTTTCATGCTTGGCCAGGTGGAACGTGATGCCCGCCTTGGTCAGGGCATCCACCAAGGTCAGAACCTCGCCGCCGGGCATTCCGAAGGCATGCCGGCAGCCTGCCTCGTATAGCCGCCGGGCCAGTACATCTGCCGCGCGAAGGGTCTCTGTCATCTTGTCCGTCCAATCCGTTGATTTGCCGCCAGATTGCCGAGGCTGCGCGCGCGTGCAAGCCCGCTCACGCCAGTGTGAGAAATGCTGCGGCGGAATTTGGCGCATTTCATTCGCCAAGCCTGTGGCGGGGGTATGGCTGACCAGAAAAGAAGCCAAGGGTTTGGGCGGGGCCTGCTATTCTTGCGCCCGCCGGGCGATCTGCGCGAAGCGGCGGTCGAGCAGGCCTGCAAGGTCAGCCAGTTCAGGACCGCCTTCATCTGCGTAGGGCGCAAAGACATGGGAGGGCAGCTTGTAGGACAGCGTGGCGCTGCCGTCTTGTTCCTCAGTCACATACATGCGCACCGGGGCCTCGATCATCGCCGCGGTCGAGAGCGCCAGGATCTTTACCGCGAAGTCGTTGTTAAAGAGACCGATTACACGGTTGCCGGGGATGGTGATGCCGCGGGCGGCGGCAGCGCCGGTGGGGCCTGCCTGAGTGACGACGCCCAGGCCTTCGGCCTTGGCGGCGGCTTTGACATCGGCGATCAGCTGCTCAAACGGTTTTTCCGTTTCATGCACAGCCCAGCCGTCCCGCGCTGTTATGCTGCCCGCTGAGGCGGCTGAGGCTGCAAGGACTAAGGCGGCTGTCAGGCGTTTGAATGGCATGGGCGTCTCCGTCGGACATGGTTCAACATCTACGGCAAAGCGGCAGGACGGCGGCTCACAATTGCGTGCGGCAGGCGGCAGGCTGCCCGGCAGGGCTGAAACCTGTGCGCGGTCCTGACGGGGCGCGCTCTGTATGGCTGCAGCGGATTTCAGGAGCGGACTGCGATTTTGCCACCGCCCTGTTTCGTCACCGCCACCACCGCAGGACGCGGCGGCATCGCAGGATCGAAGTCCGGCCAGCGGGTGGCGGGGTCCTCGAAGGTGGAGGCGCGTTCGAACCCCTTCAGGCTTGTGGTGCCGTCGGTGCCGGGGTGCTGGATCGCCAGAAACAGGGTTTCATTATCCGGGGTGAAATACGGACCGCAAAGCTCTGCGCCCACAGGGCAACGGAAGAAAAGCTTGGAGTGGCCGCGCAGGGCGCCTTCGGTTTCCATGCCGTAGAGTCCGTCGGCTTTGCCAGTCTTGTCCCACTTGCGGCCCTGATCGGTGGCGACCCACAGACGGCCCGCGGCGTCGATAGTGCAATTATCGGGAGAGCTGAACCAGCCGTTTTCCGAGGTTTCCGGGTTCCATCGGGCCCCCACGGCGGCGACTTCGGGGTCGCCGCATTGCACCAGGATGGACCAGCGGCCTTGGCGGGCAGCATGGTCGCCGCTGTCTTCCTTGAGTTCGATGATATGGCCGAAGTCCGACCTGGCCCGGGGGTTGGCGGCGTCGGTCTGGCCCGCACGCCGTTTGGAGTTGTTGGTGAGCATCACATAGGCGGTGCCGTCGCCGCGCGGCGAGAGGTCTTCGGGGCGGTCCATTGGGGTTGCCCCAAGCGCATCGGCGGCCAGGCGGGCGTCAATCAGCACATCCGCCTGGCTGGCAAAGCCGTTTTCCGCCGTGAGCGGACCCTGGCCATGCACCAGCGGCAGCCAGTCGTGGCTGCCGTCGCTGTTGAAGCGGGCTGCAAAAAGCGTGCCGTCGCGCAGCAGGCCTGCGTTGGCGGCCGGGTCCTCTGTCACCACGCCGGCTGACACATATTTGTAGACGTATTCGAACCGGGCATCGTCGCCCATATAGACAACCAGATGCCCCGTCTTAGACACCGTAGTCTCCGCACCCTCATGCGCGAAGCGGCCGAGGGCAGTGCGCTTGACCGGGACCGAGAGCGGGTCCATGGGATCGACCTCAACCACCCAGCCGAAGCGGTTGACCTCATTGGGGTCTTTGTCGATGTTGAAACGCTGGTGGTATTTGCCCCAGGCGTACCACATTGAAGGAATATTATAGCGGGCCATCTGTGCGGCTTCAGCCTGGCCGGAAAGATCCGGTTCGCCTTCGGCGTCCAGCCGGTCTGTCCAGAAGTATCCGTGGAAGTTCTCCTCTGCCATCAGCCAGGTGCCCCATGGGGTCATGCCGCCGGCGCAATTGTTCAGGGTGCCGATGACCTCACGTCCGCCGGGGTCGGCGCTGGTCTGCATCCGCGGGTGGCCTGCAGCGGGGCCATCAACAGCCATCACCGTGTCCAGCGGAGAGATGCGGCGGTTCAGCTTGCCGTTCCGCACAACTGCCCATTTGCCGTCCGGGTTCCGGGTGATCTCGACCACGGAGCCGCCGTGGGCGGCCATTTCGATCTCGGCCAGCTCCCGGGTCATTCCGGCGAATTCGGCCTTGTCCTGGCGGCCGAGGCCGGGGAACATGACCTCTTCATTGGTGTATTCGTGGTTCACGCATAACAGGCCGCGGGTGCCTTCGGCGTTCAGGGGCAGGAAACCCACATAGTCGTTGTTATAACCGAACTGCTGCAGCTGGGCCGCGGCGCTCTGGTTCCTTACGTCGAACGCCGGCGCCCCGGGGAGGACCGGGTCGCCCCAGCGCAGGAGGATGTCTGCGTCATAGCCGCCGGCGACATGATGGGTTTCGTCAACGCCCCAATCCAGCTCGTCAAAAACATAGCGGCTTTGGGCGGCCGCGGCGCCGGCCGGGCGCGGTGCGGCCAGAGTTGCGGCCAGGGGAGAGGCGCCGAACAGGGCTGCCGCAGCAGAGGTGCCCAGCAGCCCGGTCAGAACGCCCCGGCGGTTGTAGCGGGCGGCGATGATCCCGCCGATGGCTCTGTCCGCGTTGGGATTGACCGGGATGTCGTCTGCGGCCTCAAAGGCTTCGGCCTTGTTGCCGGTTCGCAGGTCTCTAATGATCTGTTTGCGGTTCGAGGTCAAAGCGGTCTCCGGTGCGGGGATTGGCCTGGCTAAGTCGGGGGCAGCGTTGCCCGCAAAGTTAAGAGCGGCGAGTAACTAATTCGCAACCCTTAGTGAAAAGTGCGCGGGATGCCAGAATTTTCCTGCCGCCGGGCCACCCGGCTTGCGTCCGCTGAAGTCTGCTGGTTACTCCGCCGGGCGGAAGCCCTCAATCAACTGGCGCAGGCCGATGGCGGCGCCGGCGAAGATTGCCAGCATGGTAACGGGGGCAGAGACTGCAAGCAGAGAAAAGGCACTGAGGCCCTGGCCGACGGTGCAGCCCATGGCAATCACCGCGCCTGCGCCCATGATCGCGGCGCCGATGATCTGGCGGCGCAGTTCGCGCGGGTCCTCGCAGGCCTCCCAGCGGAAATGCCCCTTGATCAGCGAGCCGGTGAAGGCGCCGGTCCAGACCCCGGCGATGGAGCCGACGGCAAAGGACAGCGGGCGCAAGGAGCCGGTCATGGTCCAGAGGATGGTCTCGCCCAAAGGGGCGGAGAAGGAGTGGGAGACCACCGGCAGCGCCTCGAACCCTTCGGCGTTGACGTAAGTGGTGCCGGCCCAGCCGGAGGTGACGGCAAGCCCTACGATGGCCGACCAGAACAGGGCCTGTCTGTCCCTGCGGATTTCCGCATTGGCCAGCGCGGCGATCAGGATCAGAACGCCGGCAGTGACGCCGATGGCGGCCAGCGGCAGGCCGCTCCAGGCAGCGGCGTAATGGGCCAGTCCCGGCGGGATGTCGGTGGTGACGTCCTGCTGTTCGAAGAAATAGTTCCGCAAGGGGGCGAGGGGGCCTGCCAGCACCACATAAGTGGAGACGCCCATCACCAGCACAATCACAAAGCTGCGCAGGTCGCCGCCGCCAAGCCGCGCAATGGCGCCGTAGCCGCAGTTGCCGCTGAGCGCCATGCCGTAGCCGAACATCAGCCCGCCCAGGATGGAAGCGGCGGGCATCCAGCGGATCGAGAGGTAAAAAGATTGGCCCGCATCCACCAGCCCCAGGCCGGTCAGCGCGAAGCTGGCGGTGACGGCCACGCCGATGGCCACGCCCCACATCCGCATCCGCAGGGAGGAGCCGCCGTAGAGCAGGTCTTCGATAGCGCCCAATGTGCAAAACCGTCCCAGCCGCGCGGCCAGTCCCAGCAGAACACCGCCCAGCAGCCCGAAACAGGCGGCTATCTGGTGTTCTGTCAGGAGGTCAAACATTCAAAAAGGTTCAGCTGCCGTCGTTGCAGAACAGGTCATAGACCGTTTCCAGCATCCGGCGGGGTTTGTCGTCTGCCAGGCGGTAGTAGATCGCCTTGCCCTCGCGGCGGGGAATGACCAGCCCTTCGAGCCGCAGGCGGGAAAGCTGCTGTGAGACGGCGGCCTGGCGGGCGGACAAAAGCTCCTCCAGCTCAGTAACTGATTTCTCGCCCGAAACCAGGTGGCAGAGGATCATCAAACGGCCCTCGTGGCTGATCGCCTTGAGGAAATTGGAGGCCTTGGTCGCGTTCTCGACCATCTTGTCCATTTCTGCCGGATCCATGTCCGCGGAAAACTGCGGTAGTGCCATCTGCCGTCTCCTGGGCGGCGCATGGGCGCCGCTCTCTATCTTTTCTTGCCCAGACCGGTTTGTTCTGCCGAGGCGGTCAGCTGCCGCCTTGAGTGTGCGTATTATCAACAAACCCTGTATGGGCGGTTAGCAAATCTGCCAGCAAAGGCCAAAAGAAATCTTCGCCGGGGTAGCCTTCGAGCCGGGCCTGTTCCTTGCCGTCCTCGACCACCAGGAAGGTGGGGGTGAACATGACCCGGCGCACGACCAGCAGATCATCGGGCAAGGCGCGCAAGTCGACCCGGCGCAGCGGGGCGTGTTTGCCTTCGGCTGTCTTGGGGTAGATCGGGGCGATCTCCTCATTCCAGCGGGCGCACCATTCGCATCCTGCCTGTTCGACCATCACCAGTTCCGCCGCCCAGGCGGGCAGAGCAGTCAGGGTCAGGGCTGCGGCGGCAGCCAGTTGCCGGATTGCGTGCATATGTGTCATTCCACCTGTTGACGGCTTTACCTGATACAACGTAATTCGAATATGTGAATGACACAAGCCGGGCCCGGATAACGTTCGCGTGGGTCGGCCGGGGGGAGACATGCTGGAAATTACCCTGTTTGGCGCCTTGTTCGCAGGTTTGCTGAGCTTTTTCACCCCCTGTATTCTGCCGATGGTGCCGTTTTATCTGTCATACATGGGCGGGCTGTCGATGGCAGAGCTGCGTGGGGACGGGGCGATTGCCGCTGGCGCGCAGCGGCGGCTGCTGGTGTCGGCCTGCTGTTTTGCCGCCGGGGTGACCACGGTGTTCATGCTGATGGGCATGGGGGCGACAGCGCTGGGGCAGCTGTTCGGCCAGTACCTGGAGGTGCTGTCTTATGGTGCGGCGGCGCTTTTGCTGCTGTTCGGGCTGCATTTCCTGGGTGTTGTGAAAATCCCGCTGCTGTACCGCGAGGCGCGCATGGAGAGCCGCGCGGAGCCTTCGTCAGTGCTGGGGGCCTATCTGATGGGGCTGGCTTTTGGCTTTGGCTGGACACCGTGCGTGGGGCCTGCGCTGGCGTCGATCCTGATGATCGCCTCGGGCATGGGGGACATCTGGCGGGGCGGAGTGCTGTTGCTGGTCTACGGGCTGGGGATGACGGCGCCTTTTGTGGTGGCGGCGCTGTTTGCGCAGCCGTTCCTGGGCTGGGTGGCGCGGCACCGCGCGGCCTTTGCCTGGGTGGAAAAGGGCATGGGCGCGATGCTGGTGCTGTTTGCGGTGCTGATCGCCACTGGCGGGGTGCGGCTGATTGCCGAGGCGATGATCCGCTGGATGCCGGGGTTCAGCTCAATTGGATAAGTGAAGTGTGGAGGTCAACATGCTGAGAAATATTGCGAAACTGTTAATGATGGCGGTGCTGGCCGTGCCCTTGTCCGGGCCCCTCTCAGCGGCGGAGCTGGGGGATGACGGGCTGCACAAGACCGCGTGGATGCGGGAGACTTTCAAGGACCTGCGCGAGGATCTGGAAGAGGCCAATGGCGAGGGTAAACGGCTGGCGCTGATCTTTGAACAGCGCGGCTGTATCTATTGCACCAAGATGCATGAGGAGACCTTTCCCCGGCCGGAAATCAGCCGGTACATTGAGGAGAATTTCTTTGTCGTGCAGCTGAACCTCTATGGCGATGTGGAGGTCACTGACTTTGACGGCGCGGCGCTGCCGGAAAAAGAGATGGCGCGCAAATGGGGCGTGCTGTTCACGCCGACGATTCTGTTCCTGCCGGAGGAGGTGAGCGAAAACGTCACAGCTCCCGAAGCGGCGGTGGCGATGATGCCGGGCGCCTTTGGCGCGGGAACCACGCTGGACATGTTTACATGGGTCAATGAAAAGCGCTATGCGCTTGATAACGGAGAGGATTTCCAGCGCTATCATGCGCGGATGATTCAGGAGCGCAATAATGGATCCGCAGACTAGGGTCTGGCGCACAAAATGCAAAAATTCACAATAATGAATTTGTTGTTGCGTATTGGTCCGGCTGTGGCCTACGGTATGCAGCAGCTAAGCAACCGCACTCAGATGCGGCAGCCATTGGGAGGATACATGAAGCTTACATCTCTGACACTGGCGCTGAGCCTGGCGGGTGCCGCGGCTTGGGCTGGCGAGGTTGCTCCGAAAGCGGTGCAGTATGGCGAATACGGCGAGATTGCCGCCTCGCTGACCGGGGTTGCGGGCGATGCCGCCAGCGGCGCGGTGATTGCAGGCACCAAGTCCAAGGGCAACTGCGTGGCCTGCCATCAGGTGACAGCACTTGCCGATGTGCCGTTCCATGGCGAGATCGGCCCGTCGCTGGACGGTGCAGGCGACCGCTGGAGCGAGGAAGAACTGCGCGGCCTGGTGGCCAATGCCAAGATGACGTTCGAGGGCACCATGATGCCGGCCTTCTACAAGGTCGATGGCTTCACCCGCCCGGGCGACGCCTATACCGGCAAAGCCGGGGCCGAGCCGCTGCCGCCGATCCTGACGGCGCAGGAGATCGAAGATGTGGTCGCGTTCCTGGCGACGCTGAAAGAAGAGTGAGGCACCGGGCGGGGGCATCCCGCGCGCCGCTGCCGAAGTGAATTTATAGGAGAGATATGATGGAGTTCTCACGCCGTGAGACCCTGGCCCTTGGCCTGGGTGCTGCCGTGGTTACCGTGCTGCCGTTCCAGGTGAACGCGGCCGCAGACGACCGGATCGCTGCCTTTACCGGCGGGGCCGATATGGCCGAGGGCGGTGTTACCCTGAACGCGCCTGAGATTGCCGAAAACGGCAACACCGTGCCGATCTCGGTCGAGGCGCCTGGCGCCGCCGCAATCCTGGTGCTGGCCACCGGCAACCCGGAACCGGGTGTCGCGACCTTCAACTTTGGCCCCGGTGCGGCGCAGCAGTCGGCCTCGACCCGGATCCGCCTGGCGGGAACCCAGGACGTGGTTGCGGTTGCCAAGCTGGCCGATGGCTCATTCGCCAAGGCAAGCGCCACCGTCAAGGTTACCATCGGCGGCTGCGGCGGCTGAGCCCGTCCGCCCGTCAAACGGAATTCTTAAGGAGAATTAAAGACATGGCATCCGGTGTTAAACCCCGCGTCAAGGTCCCGAAAACAGCCGCTGCCGGCGATACGGTCACCATCAAGACCCTGATCAGCCACAAGATGGAAAGCGGCCAGCGCAAGGATAAAGAGGGCAATCTGATCCCGCGCTCGATCATCAACCGCTTCACCTGCGCCTTCAATGGCGAGACGGTGCTGGACGTCGCGATGGAGCCCGCGATCTCCACCAACCCTTATTTCGAGTTCGACGCTGTCGTGCCGGAAGCCGGTGAATTTGTCTTCACCTGGTATGACGACGACGGCTCGGTCTACGACACCAAGAAGAAAATCGCCATCGGCTGATCCGTTCCGGATCTCAGGCACGCGTCCTGTCCGGTGTGATCCGGGCAGGGCAGGCACCCAAGGGAGGACAGGGAATGAACAAAAAGGCAATCACAGCAATTGCCGCTGTGCTGGCGCTGCCTATGGCGGCAGGTGCAGGCCCCGATGACGACAAGCTGGTGGTCAACGAGGAAATCGAGATGGTCACCAAAGCCGCCGCGCCTGCGCATATCGCGGATGCGGTTGATGAGATTATGTCGGGCTGGCACTTCCGCAAGGATGAAACCCAGGCCCTGCAGATGGACGACTTTGAAAATCCGGCAATGATCTTTGTCGATCAGGCTCTGGATGCTTGGAACACTGTCGAAGGCTCCGAGGGCAAATCCTGCGCTTCCTGCCACGATGATGTCGAGGAAAGCATGAAAGGCGTGCGTGCTGTCTATCCCAAGTGGAGCGACGCCGCCGGCGAGGTCCGCACCCTGAACATGCAGATCAACGACTGCCGCGAAAACCAGATGGGCGCCGAGAAGTGGAAATACTCCGGCGGCAAGATGGCCGCGATGGAGGCTTTGATTTCGGTCCAGTCCCGCGGGATGCCGGTGAACGTGGCTATCGACGGCCCGGCCCAGTCCACCTGGGAGAAGGGTAAGGAAATGTACTACACCCGCACCGGCCAGCTGGAGCTGTCCTGCGCGAACTGCCATGAGGACAATTATGGCAACATGATCCGCGCCGACCACCTGAGCCAGGGCCATATCAACGGCTTCCCGGTGTACCGCTTGAAGAACACCAAGCTGAACACTGCCCATGCGCGCTTTAAGGGCTGCGTGCGCGATACCCGGGCTGAGACCTACAAGCCGGGTTCGGCGGACTTCGTCGCACTGGAGCTCTATGTCGCGTCGCGCGGCAACGGGCTGTCGGTCGAAGCGCCTTCCGTCCGCAACTGATCTTTGCGCCCCGCGCCTGTTGCCAGGTGCGGGGCGTCTCTCTTTTGAAACATTCATTTGTGCGAATATGTCGCGCAAGCACACAGGATACCGGTACACATGATCTCGCGCCGCGATTTTCTGCAGGTTTCCATGGCCGCCTCGGCCATGGTGGGGGCGTCAGGCTTTGGCAATTGGGCGCGGCTGGCTGCGCAGCAGTCATTGACCCAGGACCAGCTCTTGGAGTTTGACACCTTTGGCAATATCAGCCTGATCCATGTGACGGATATTCATGGGCAATTGAAGCCGATCTATTTCCGCGAGCCGTCGATCAATTTGGGCGTCGGCGGCAACAAAGGCCACGTGCCGCACATTACCGGTGCTGACTTCCGCAAGGCCTATGGCATCAATGATGGCAGCCCCTCGGCCTATGCGCTGACCTATGATGATTTCGCGTCGCTGGCGAAGGGGTATGGACGTGTCGGCGGGCTGGACCGGATGGCGACGATCATCAACGCGATCCGCGCCGACCGCCCCGATGCGCTGCTGTTTGACGGCGGTGACACCTGGCATGGCTCCTATACCTGCCATCACACGGCGGGTCAGGACATGGTCAATGTGATGAACGCGCTGAAGCCGGATGCGATGACCTTTCACTGGGAATTCACGCTGGGGTCTGAGCGGGTGAATGAGATTGTCGAGGACCTGCCCTTTGCGGCGCTTGGACAGAACATCTTTGACGCGGAATGGGACGAGCCGGCCGAGCTGTTCAAACCCTACAAGTTCTTTGAACGCGGCGGTGCCAAGGTGGCGGTGATCGGCCAGGCGTTCCCGTACATGCCGATTGCCAACCCGGGCTGGATGTTCCCGGAGTATTCGTTCGGCATCCGTGACGAAAACATGCAGGCCATGGTGGATGAGGTCCGCGCCGCGGGCGCTGATCTGGTTGTGGTCCTCAGCCACAACGGCTTTGACGTCGACAAGAAGATGGCGGGCAAGGTGCAGGGCATCGACGTGATCCTGTCGGGCCATACCCATGACGCGCTGCCCGAGCCGGTGCTGGTGGGCAAGACCCATATCATCGCGTCGGGTTCCAACGGCAAGTTCGTCTCCCGCGTGGATCTGGATGTGCGCGACGGCCAGCTGATGGGGCTGCGGCACAAGCTGATTCCGGTGTTCTCGGATGTGATCGCGCCGGACCCGGCGGTGACGCAGCTGATTGAGGCGGAACGTGCGCCTTACAAGGCGCAGCTGGAAGAGGTGATCGGCCAGACCGATACGCTTCTGTACCGCCGTGGCAACTTCAACGGCACCTGGGACGACCTGATCTGTGATGCGCTGCTGAGTGAGCGGGAGGCGGATATCGCCATGTCGCCCGGCGTGCGCTGGGGGCCGTCGCTGGTGCCGGGCGACGACATCACGCGTGAGGACATCTGGAACGTGACCTCGATGTCTTATGGGCAGGCCTACCGGTCGGAGATGACCGGCGAGTTCATCAAGGTGATCCTGGAGGATGTGGCCGACAACATCTTCAACCCCGATCCCTATTACCAGCAGGGCGGCGACATGGTGCGGATCGGCGGCATGGGCTACCGGATCGACATCACCAAGCCGCAGGGTGAGCGGATCACGGATATGACGCTGCTGAAAACCGGCGAGGCGATTGATCCGGCGAAATCCTACGTGGTGGCCGGCTGGGCCAGCGTGAACGAGGGCACCGAGGGGCCGATGATCTGGGATGTGGTCGAGGATCATATCCGCAAGCTGGGCACCGTGACCCTGAATCCGAACACCTCCGTGCAGGTGGCGGGCGCTTAAACGGCGCCCGCCCCGGCAGGGGATAAGCTAAAAAATTTTACGCAGTTGAATTCACGAACGTGAATTTATCTATGTGAGGAGGCAATGAGATATGAGTGACGACGCCAAGAGCCTGGCACCCTCGCGCCGCCAGTTCCTGACCGGGGCGGCAGCTGCCGGGGCAGGGGCGGTGGCGGCAGGGGCTGCCAGGGCCGCAACGCCGGATCCGCTGATTACCGAAGTGCAGGAGTGGGCCAGCGGTCTGGGCGAGGGGGTGGATGCCACGCCTTACGGCCTGCCAATCCAGTATGAGAACGACGTGGTGCGCCGCAATGTGGAGTGGCTGACGGCGGATACCATCAGTTCGATCAACTTCACGCCGATCCATGCGCTGGACGGGACGATCACCCCGCAGGGCTGTGCGTTTGAACGGCATCATTCCGGCGCCATCGAGCTGCGCAAGGAAGACTACCGGCTGATGATTAACGGGCTGGTCGAGACGCCGCTGGTGTTCACCTACGAGGACCTGGAGCGCTTCCCGCGCGAGAACCGGGTCTATTTCTGCGAGTGCGCGGCGAATTCCGGTATGGAATGGGCGGGCGCGCAGCTGAACGGCGCGCAGTTCACCCATGGTATGATCCACAACATGGAGTACTCCGGGGTCTCGCTGCGGACGCTGCTGCAGGAGGCCGGTGTCAGCCCTGAAGGCAAATGGGTTTATGTGGAGGGCGCGGATGCGTCGTCAAACGGGCGCTCGATCCCGCTGGAGAAGGCGATGGACGACGTGCTGGTTGCCTTCAAGGCCAATGGCGAGGCCTTGCGCAAGGAGCATGGCTATCCGGTGCGGCTGGTGGTGCCGGGCTGGGAAGGCAATATGTGGGTGAAATGGCTGCGCCGGGTTGAGGTCATGGACCAGCCGGTCGAAAGCCGCGAGGAGACCTCGAAATACACCGATACGCTGGCCAATGGCGTCAGCCGCAAATGGACCTGGGAGATGGATGCGAAATCCGTCGTCACCAGCCCCAGCCCGCAGGCGCCGATCAAGCACGGGCCCGGGCCGCTGGTGATCACCGGCCTGGCGTGGTCGGGGCGCGGCGCGGTCACGGGTGTGGATGTGTCGCTGGACGGCGGCAAGAGCTGGCAGGAGGCGCGGCTGGCGGCGCCGGGCACGGACAAG
Source organism: Leisingera sp. ABD4_442 (assembly GCF_056160905.1). Classification (NCBI taxonomy): domain Bacteria; kingdom Pseudomonadati; phylum Pseudomonadota; class Alphaproteobacteria; order Rhodobacterales; family Roseobacteraceae; genus Leisingera; species Leisingera sp. ABD4_442. The sequence goes on from NZ_JBSWYB010000034.1 coordinate 14,821, forward strand.
GCGCTGACGCGGTTCTATCTGGACATCAACTGGGACGGCTCGGAGATGCTGCTGCAAGCCCGGGCCAAGGATTCCACCGGTTACGTGCAGCCCACCAAGGCGCAGCTGCGCGAGGTGCGGGGGCTGAATTCGATCTATCACAACAACGCCATCCAGACCTGGTGGGTCAAGGCAAATGGGGAGGCGGAAAATGTCGAGGTTTCTTGAAGTGTTGACGATACCCACTGAGGGCAGCGCCCGAGCCTGGGTGGGGGCGAAAGCGCCCTCCCGTGGGGAGGGGCGGGCGCTGCCCGGCCTATCGGCCAGGCGGAACATTGTTGCAGCGGCTGTTTTATCTATGGCGGTTGTCTCGCCCGTTGCCGCGGAAAAATTCGGCCTTGGCCGCCCCGCTTTGCCGGAGGAAATCGCCGCCTGGGATCTGGATGTGGCACCCGACGGCACCGGCCTGCCTGCAGGTTCGGGCGATGTGTTCACCGGCGAGGAGGTCTTTGCCGAAAAATGCGCCGTCTGCCATGGCGACTTTGCCGAGGGCGTCGGCAACTGGCCGAAGCTGGCTGGCGGGCAGGACACTCTGGACCATGATGATCCGCTGAAAACCGTGGGCAGCTACTGGCCGTATCTGTCAACCACCTGGGACTATGTGAACCGCTCGATGCCCTTTGGCGATGCGCAGTCACTGACCCCGGATGAGGTCTATGCCATCGTGGCGTATATCCTCTATTCCAACGATCTGGTGGACGATGAGTTCGTGCTGTCGGACGAGACTTTTGCGGAAGTCGAACTGCCCAATGCAGAAGGCTTCATCCTGGATGACCGGCTGAAGGCAGAAAAGCACTTTTGGAATCCGGCGCCCTGCATGGAGAACTGCAAGGAAAGCGTGGAGATCACCATGCGGGCCATGGTGCTGGACGTGACACCGGAGGAAGAAAGCGCCGCGGCGCCTGCTGAAGCTGCGCCGTTTGAGGAAGCGGCAGCAGAGGCGGAGGCGCCTGTTGAAATGGCGGCTGTACTGGATCCGGCGCTGGTGGCGAAGGGCGAGAAGACCTTCAAGAAGTGCAAGGCCTGCCATCAGGTGGGCGAGGGCGCCAAATCCAGGACCGGGCCGATCCTGAATGGCATTGTCGGCGCGCCTGCTGGCCATGCCGAGGGGTTCCGCTATTCCAAGGCGATGGCCGCCGCGGCGGAAGGCGGGCTGGTTTGGGATGAGGCCGAACTTGCGGCCTTTCTGGCGAAGCCGAAGAAATACATGAAGGGGACCAAGATGTCCTTTGCCGGGCTGAAGAAGGACAGCGATATTGAGGCTGTGATTGCCTATCTGCAGTCCTATTCGCAATAGACCCTTCGGCGGCGGGATTTGAAGGGGCGCCCGGTGGCGCCCCTTTTTTTACACGCTTTCGCCAGCGGCCCGTTTCAGTTCGGTAGCTTCGGAGCGGCTCAGCATTTCGCCCTGCTTGCGTTTTTGCAGCGCGGTGCGGGCCAGTTCGTATTGCGGATCCTGCCAGAAGATCAGGCAGCCGTTGCAGCCCTTGCCGCAGCAGCCCTCGGTGCCGACGCGGTTGGTCTTGAAGCGCTTTTCATTGCTGTCCTGCGCGATGCTGTCCGCCAGGGCGTCGCGGCGGCGGGCGTAGGCATTGGGGTTGCTTTTGCCTGAGACTTCAAGAGCTTGTGTCAGCTTGTCAAAGCGGATGCGGTTCCATTGTTCCTCGGTCAACGCGCGTTCCTTGCGCAGGACGGTAAATGCCGGGAAGCGGGCCTTGAGCGCCTCGATGTCCTCATGATCGAACAGCGAAAAGGGCAGGCGGATCACGGTCTGGGTGCTGCCGTGCACCACCTCTGTACGGCTGCCGTCTTTGGCGGCCTCGAAGTCATAGACCCGCAGCAGCACGGTTTCGCGGGCAATGGGGGAGACGAATTCCAGAACCTCGCCGGCAGTCAGCTTGGCCTTGACCAGAACGTGGAAGGCGTCGTCAGTCACTTCTGTCACAACGCCTGCGTATTCCCATTGGGCCAGGCTGGCGGTGTGCTCGTAATCATGCGCCAGGTTGTTCAGGCGCCCATCGTGGAAGGCCAGCGTGTAGCCGCGGCTGCCCGCTGCCTCCAACTCGCGCATATAGGGCTTGGGGTCCCAGCCCTCGGGGTCGGCGTAGTAGTCGTCGATGGCCATCCGGTAGGCGCGGGCCACGATGGCGGCGTAGTATTCCGATTTGCCGCGGCCTTCGACCTTGAGGCTGTCGACGCCGATCTTCAGGTAGTCGTCCAGCTTCGGCATGATGCAGAGGTCGCGGGAATTGAGGATGTAGGAGCCGCGGCCGTCTTCCTCGATCGGCATCAGCTCACCGGGGCGGCAGCCTTCCTCCAGCAGGAACTCGAACATATCCGCGTTGGTCTCATTGATGTCCAGCTCCTGCACGGTGCCGTCCTTCAGCCGCATCCGCACACCGTAGTTCCAGCGGCAGGAATTGGCGCAATTGCCCTGGTTGGCGCCGCGCTCGGCCATGAAGTTGGAGAGCAGGCAGCGCCCGGAGTAGGTCATGCACATGGCACCGTGCACGAAGGCTTCGAGCTTGATATCAGGGCATTTTTCACGGATTTCGGCCAACTCGGGATAGGAGACCTCGCGCGCCAGAACCACCAGATCGGCGCCCTGGTCCTGCCAGAACTTGACCGACAGCCAGGAGCAGATATTGGCCTGGGTAGAGACATGCAGCGGAATCTCGGGCGCGCGGTCTTTCACGTATTGAAACACGCCGGGATCCGCGATGATCAGCCCGTCGGGGCGCACCTTGCGGACGGTTTCGATGTATTCATCGAGCTTGGGGATGTCCTTGTTGTGCGAAAACAGGTTCAGGGTGAGGTACGCGCGGCGGCCATGGCTGTGACAGAATTCCACGCCCTGGATCACTTCCTCCAGCGTGAACTCGGATTTAGTGCGCAGGGACATGTCGGGGGTGCCGAGGTAGACAGCATCGGCGCCATAGAGAATGGCCATTTTCAGTTTGCGCAGATTGCCCGCGGGCATTAGCAGTTCGGATCGCTTGGTGGTCATCAGTCGGGCCTGGCGTAAAGGAGGATTTGAGGTGCTCCTTTACGCGGCCTGGGCCTGGTGCGATTTGCGCTGGATCAAACCGGGGCCGTCAGCTCCAGCCCTTGCGGAAGAAATGCGGCGAGGCGCCGAACTTGCGTTTGAACTGGCGCGAAAAATGGGTGGCGGAATTGAAGCCTGAGGCGAGTGCGATTTCGGTGACACTCATCGAGGTTTCGTTCATCAGCGCAAAGGCATGGCTGAGGCGCATGTCGAAATAGACATGCATCGGGCTTTGGTTCAGGTAGCGCGAGAACAGCCGTTCCAGCTGGCGGCGGGAGATGTCGAGCCGGTCGCACAGCTCGCCGATCGACAGCGGCTCCTCGATTGATTCCTGCATCAGCTGCAGCGCGTTCAGCAGGCGCTGGTTGCGGCTGCCGATGGCAACCGCGTAGTTCGACTTCTGCGGCGCCGCCTGGCCGCCGGAGCGCACATGCAGACACATATCGGCAACGATGATCGCCAGCTGCTTGCCGTGGCGCTCCTCGATCAGGTGCAGCATCATGTCGGTCGCGGCATTGCCGCCGCCGCAGGTCATCAGCGGGCCGGAGATTTCGAAGATATTGGGCGAGGGTGCCAGGCTCGGGTAGCTTTCCAGGAAACCGGGCTGGTTTTCCCAGTGCAGGGTGAACTTGTGGTTCTTGATCAATCCCGCCTGCGCGAGCGCAAAGGCGCCGGTGCAGATGCCGCCGATGGAACGGCCAAAGCGGCTTTCGCGGCGCAGCCAGTTCAGGGTGACCTCGCTGGCGGCACTGTGCGGCTCGACGCCTGCGCAAACAAATCCCAGCGAATCCGAAGGCAGCGGCTGCAGCGGCGTGTCGGGCGTCACCACCATGCCGTTGGAGCAGCGCACCGGCTGGCCGTCCTCTGTCATGATGTACCAGCGGTAGAGCCGGGTTCCGGTCACCTGGTTGGCAATGCGCAGAGGTTCGATTGCAGCAGCCACCGGCAGCATGGTCGCCTTGGGCAGCAGCAGGAAATAGAAATCCTGCGGCTCGCCCTCGAACGGGACGGCGAGATTGGCGGCGGCGCCTTTCTGAACGAAGCTGTCATCGGACATGGCGGGACCCCAGCGCAGCACCCGGGGCAAAGCACCAGGCGGAATTCGGACTTAATTTTGCTTCCTAAGGGCCTGCCGCAGAAAGCAGCCCGAGAATAGCGACAGCGTTCCAGCAGATTGCGACACCAGATACAGGTTTGCGTCATCGTGAAAATGCCTGCCGCCTCTTGCAGGTCAAAAGGGGCGATACTAAGACTCAGGTAACACTCCGTCGGGTATGGTGCCGGACATAAACAACGCAGGCAGGTCGAAATGATTGATCCCAGAGAAACATACATGAACACCCTGGTCCCGATGGTGGTTGAACAGACCAGCCGGGGCGAGCGGGCCTATGACATCTTTTCCCGTCTGCTGAAGGAGCGGATCATTTTCCTGAACGGGCCGGTGCACGACGGGATGAGCTCGCTGATCGTTGCGCAGCTCTTGCATCTTGAGGCGGAAAACCCGTCCAAGGAAATCTCGATGTACATCAACAGCCCCGGCGGCGTTGTGACGAGCGGTTTGTCGATCTATGACACCATGCAGTACATCAAGCCGAAGGTTTCGACCCTGGTGATCGGCCAGGCGGCATCCATGGGCTCGCTGCTGCTGACCGCCGGCGAACCGGGCATGCGCTTCTCGCTGCCGAATTCCCGCGTGATGGTGCACCAGCCCTCGGGCGGCTTCCAGGGCCAGGCGACCGACATCATGATTCACGCCGAGGAAACCCTGAAGCTGAAGAAGCGTTTGAACGAGATCTACGTCAAGCACACCGGCCAGGAATATGACACCATCGTGGATGCGCTGGAGCGTGACAATTTCATGTCGCCTGAAGAGGCCAAGGAATTCGGCTTGATCGACGAGATCGTCGAGAACCGCACCAAGGGCGATGACGAGCAGGCCTGACGCCTGCGGTTGTGAACAGCTGTGTGCCCCGGGTTCAAATTGGGGCGCACTTTCACATTGTGGCGGCCTAAGCACTGGCTTAAGCTGACAGAAAGTTGGATTGCCCCGCAGTGCGGGCGCAGCGGACCGGGCGGACTGAAAGGTAGACCATGGCGACGAATTCAGGCGGCGACAGCAAAAACACCCTTTATTGCAGCTTTTGCGGCAAGAGCCAGCATGAGGTGCGCAAGCTGATCGCAGGCCCCACCGTATTCATTTGCGATGAATGCGTTGAACTGTGCATGGATATCATCCGTGAGGAGACCAAGGCTTCCGGGCTGAAGGCTACCGACGGCGTGCCGACGCCCAAGGACATCTGCCAGGTGCTGGATGATTACGTGATCGGCCAGGCCACGGCCAAGCGGGTGCTGTCGGTTGCCGTGCACAATCACTACAAGCGTCTGAACCACGCGCAGAAGGCGGGCTCGGACATCGAACTGGCGAAATCGAACATCCTGCTGATCGGCCCGACCGGCTGCGGCAAGACGCTGCTGGCGCAGACGCTGGCGCGGATCCTGGATGTGCCCTTTACCATGGCAGATGCGACCACGCTGACCGAAGCGGGCTACGTAGGCGAGGATGTCGAGAACATCATTCTGAAACTGCTGCAGGCCTCGGAATACAACGTCGAGCGGGCGCAGCGCGGCATCGTCTATATCGACGAGGTCGACAAGATCACCCGCAAGTCGGAGAACCCCTCGATCACCCGCGACGTGTCGGGCGAGGGCGTGCAGCAGGCGCTGCTGAAACTGATGGAAGGCACGGTGGCGAGCGTTCCGCCGCAGGGCGGCCGCAAGCATCCGCAGCAGGAATTCCTGCAGGTGGACACCACCAACATCCTGTTCATCTGCGGCGGCGCCTTTGCCGGTCTCGACAAGATCATTGCACAGCGCGGCAAGGGCTCGGCAATGGGCTTTGGCGCCGATGTGCGCGACAATGATGAGCGCGGCGTCGGCGAGATCTTCCAGGACCTGGAGCCGGAAGACCTGCTGAAGTTCGGCCTGATCCCGGAATTTGTCGGCCGTCTGCCGGTGCTGGCAACGCTGGAGGATCTGGACGAGGATGCGCTGGTGATTATCCTGACCCAGCCCAAGAACGCCCTGGTCAAGCAATACCAGCGCCTGTTCGAGCTGGAAGACACCGAGCTGGACTTTACCGACGAGGCGCTGAAGGCGATTGCCCGCAAGGCGATCGAACGCAAAACCGGCGCGCGCGGCCTGCGCTCGATCATGGAGGACATCCTGCTGGATACCATGTTTGACCTGCCCGGCATGGAGAGCGTGACCAAGGTGGTTGTCAATGAGGAGGCGGTGACCTCGGAGGCGCAGCCGCTGATGATCCATGCGGATGCCGAGAAAGAGCCGGCGTCAGCGGGCTGAGCGGAGAGGACTTAGATCAGACGGCGCGGTGTTTTCCGCGCCGTTTGTTTTTGGGGGACGGTTGGATGGGGGCTCTGCCCCCGCAGCGGCAGGCCGCTGCGCCCCCGGGATATTTTTGGCAAGAGGAAGGAGAGGGCAGTGATCAAGCGGATTTCCTCCGGGGGAGAATTCGAGGCCAAGATTGGCTATTGCCGGGCTGTTGTGGCCGGCGGGTTTGTGCATGTGGCGGGCACCGTGGGGCAGGGCGACGATGTTGTGGCCCAGTGCAAATCGGCGCTGGAAACCATTGGCGCGGCGCTGGAGAAGGCGGGCGCGGGATTTTCCGATGCGGTGCGGGTGAACTACTATCTGCCGGATGCAGCTGAGTTCGAACCCTGCTGGCCGGTCCTGGCAGAAGCATTTGGCGCCAACCCTCCGGCGGCGACCATGGTGGAATGCAATCTGATTGATCCCAAGTTCCGCATCGAGATCGAACTGACCGCGCTGGCGCCTGCTGAAAGCTGAACGGGCCAGCGGCGCAGCGGCCGCTGAGGTAAATCTGCCAAATCCCGCCAGGTCCCGGGCTGCCCAAGGCGCAAGCCACTGGACCTTGGCGGGAAATTGGGCCATATCGAAGACGCAAAAATCCGGAGGCACCCATGGGAATCCTGAACACACTTCTGCGCGCCGTGACCTGGTGGAACGGCTCCACCCTGAACACCCGGATCTTCACCGCCCGCAAGGGCATAAAGGTGGGTGAGGATGATCAGGGCAACGTGTTCTACCGAAATGCGGACGACAGCAAGCGCTGGGTGATGTTCAACGGCGAAGTGGAAGCATCCCGTGTCAGCCCCGACTGGCACGGCTGGCTGCACCGGACCTTTGACGAGGTGCCGAGCGAAAAGCCGCTGAAGCACAAGGCCTGGGAAAAGCCGCATCAGGAAAACCTGACCGGCACCATGATGGCTTATGCCCCGGCGGGCTCCATCCGTGCAGGCGGTGCCCCGAAAGAGCGCCGCGATTATGAGGCCTGGGTGCCCGAGTAAAACATCTGCCAGAAGGCTGATTTCATGTCCCATAACCCTACCGAAGTTTTTGCCGGCGGTGTCGTTCTGGCCGCGGCAGTTGCCTTTGCCGTCTATGCAGGGCAGGCAGCGGGCCTGTCGCAGGGCGGATCCACCTATGATCTGAACGCCTCTTTCCGGTCGCTGGAAGGTGTCAGCGTTGGCACCGACGTGCGGCTGGCCGGCGTCAAGATCGGCACGGTCACGGGGGTTGGCCTGAACCCTGAGACATTCCGCGCGGATACTGTGTTTTCCGTGAAGGAAGGTATCGAGATCCCGGATGACAGCGCTGTGGTTATTTCCTCCGAGGGCTTGCTGGGCGGCAATTTCGTGGAGATCATGCCTGGCGGATCGCCATTTGCTTTTGAGACCGGCGACGAGATTGAAGATACCCAGGGCGCGGTCAGCCTGATTTCGCTGCTGGTCAAATTCGTCGCGGGCGGCGGAGAAGAATCTTGATGCGTCTGACTGCTGCGCTGACGGCCTGTGTTCTGGCGCTGCCAGCCTGGGGGCAGGAGCAGGCGGCGCAGGGAAATGCTGCGGTGCTGCGGGCGCTGGACAAGGTCAACGGCCACACGATGGACGCCGAAGTAGCAATTGGCGCCAGTGCTGAGCTGTTCGGGCTGCTGGTGACGGTTTCAGATTGCCGCTACCCGGCAGAGAATCCGACGGGCGATGCTTTTGCTTATCTGACCGTACGCAATCCGGATGATGGCGCGACGCATTTTCAGGGTTGGATGATTGCTTCCAGCCCGGCGCTGAACGCGCTGGACCACAACCGTTATGATGTCTGGGTCATGCGCTGCAGCAGCAGCTGAGGCGCGGGCACCGCAGGCTGCATGAAATCCGCATCTTTCGACAGGGCTTCGCGCAGCAGCGCGCGGTAGCGGGCCCGGGTGACTTCGATCCCGCCCAGTGAGGCCAGATGCGGGGTCAGGAACTGCGTGTCGCACAAGGTGAAGCCCGCCTGCACAAGCCGGTCGGTCAGATAGGTCAGGGCAACCTTGGAGGCGTCGCGGCTGCGGGAGAACATGCTCTCGCCAAAAAACGCACCGCCCAGCGAGACACCATAGGTGCCGCCGGCCAGCATTCCCTGATGCCAGACTTCCAGCGAATGGGCGTTGCCCATCATGTGCAGGTCCAGATAACGGTCCCGGATTTCGCTGTTGATCCAGGTCTCTGCCCGGTCGGCGCAGCCGTCAACCACGCCGGCAAAGTCCCGGTTCACGGTGATCTCGAACCCGCCGTTGCGGATGCGCTTGGCGAGGGACCGGGAGATGCGGAAACCGTCCAGCGGCAGAATACCGCGCCGTTTAGGGTCGACCCAGAACACTTCCGGGTCGTCGCGGTGTTCGGCCATCGGGAAAACACCGGCGGAATAGGCGTGCAGCAAGAGATCCGCAGTCAAGCTCATGGTGCCGGTCAGTATAAACGGGAAATGGGGGCAAATGTAAAACGGGGCGCTGCCAATGGCGCGCGCCCCGTGAGGTGTTAACCCGGCGTGTTTTCTTCCAGCCAGCGTTCCAGCCAGTGGATGCCGTAGTCACCGGTGTGGATGTCCTGTTCCTGCAAGAGCGCGTGGAACAGCGGCACGGTGGTGTCGATGCCGTCGATGATCAGCTCGCCCAGGGCGCGGTTCAAACGCGCCAGCGCCTCGGTCCGGTCGCGGCCGTGCACGATCAGCTTGCCGATCAGCGAGTCGTAATAGGGCGGGATCGAATAGCCGTCATAAAGCGCCGAATCCATCCGCACGCCCAGCCCGCCGGGAGCGTGGAATGCGGTGATTTTGCCCGGGCAGGGGGCAAAGTTCGGCAGTTTCTCGGCGTTGATCCGCACCTCGATGGCGTGGCCGTTGATCTCCAGGTCGTCCTGGGTGAAGGACATCGGCAGGCCTTCGGCCACACGGATCTGTTCCCGCACCAGGTCGACGCCAAAGATGGCCTCTGTCACCGGATGCTCCACCTGCAGGCGGGTGTTCATCTCGATGAAGTAGAACTCGCCGTCCTCATAGAGGAACTCGACAGTGCCTGCGCCGGAATAACCCATCTTGCCCACGGCGTCGGCGCAGATCTTGCCGATCCTGGCGCGCTCTTCCGGGGTGATGCAGGGGCCGGGGGCCTCTTCAAAAACCTTCTGGTGGCGGCGCTGCAGCGAGCAGTCGCGTTCAGCCAGGTGAATGCCGGTGCCCTTGCCGTCGCCAAAGACCTGAACTTCGATGTGACGCGGTTTCTGGAGATATTTCTCCATGTAAACCTCATCATTGCCAAAAGCGGCCTTGGCTTCGGAGCGCGCGGTGGAGAAGGCGACCTCAAGGTCTTTCTCGTTCACGGCCACCTTCATGCCACGGCCGCCGCCGCCGGCGGTGGCCTTGATGATCACCGGGTAGCCCATGTCGGCTGCGGCCTTCTTGGCCGACGCCAGGTCCGGCACGCCCCCATCGGAGCCCGGAACCACCGGGATGCCGAGGTTCTTGGCGGTTTCCTTGGCGGTGATCTTGTCACCCATGATGCGGATGTGTTCAGCCGAGGGGCCAATGAAGGTCAGCCCGTGGTCTTCGATGATCTGAACGAAATTGGCGTTTTCCGACAGGAAGCCATAGCCCGGGTGGATCGCCTGGGCGCCGGTGATCTCGCAGGCGGAGATGATGGCCGGGATCGACAGATAGCTTTGGGCGCCCGACGGCGGGCCGATGCAGACCGATTCATCGGCCATGCGCACGTGCATCGCGTCAGCGTCGGCGGTGGAATGCACCGCCACCGACTTGATGCCCATTTCGCGACAGGCACGGATCACGCGCAGTGCGATCTCGCCGCGGTTGGCAATCAGGATCTTGTCAAACATGGCAGATCCTTACTCGATGATGGCCAGGGGGGTTCCGAATTCAACGGCTGCGCCGTCTTCGACCAGGATGCGCTTCACGGTGCCGGATTTCGGCGCCGGGATGTGGTTCATGGTCTTCATGGCTTCGACGATCAGCAGGGTGTCGCCTTCGCTGACCTGCTGGCCAACGGAAATGAAGGCGGCTGCGCCGGGTTCCGGTGCCAGATAGACGGTGCCGACCATCGGCGAGGTCACGGCGCCGGGGTGGCTGGCAGGATCGTCGGTGGCAGCTGCAGCCGGGGCCGGTGCGGCAGCAGGCGCGGCAGCGGCTGCAACCGGGGCAGGGGCGGCAGCGGCGGCAGGCACGGCAACCTGAACCGGTGCAGCAGCCATGGCGGTCTGACGCGAGACACGCACATTCAGGCTGTCCTCCTCGCCGTATTCCCGCTTGACCTGCAGTTCGGTCAGATCGTTGTCGCGCAGCAGTTCCGCCAGCGCCTTGATGAATGCCACATCCGCTTCGTGAGATTTGTTTGTCATATTGTCCTCAGCCGGTTCCGACATGCCCGCCCAGGCCCGAAAAGCCCGGCAGGCAGGAAATTAGCGCGCTTATAGGGCAAGGATTACCGCAAGGAAAGCGCTGTCGATGCTTGGCGTAACATGGAGGCAGATTGACGGATTTGCAATTGCCCGCCGCAAAATTGCCTCAGAGCGGCATGCCGGTCAGCTTGGCCACCAGTTCCGGCAGCTTGCGGGCTCCGAATTTCTGCAGCAGATGCGCCCGGTGGCTTTCCACGGTGCGGTAAGACAGGTCCAGCTGCTTGCCGATTTCCTTGGCTGACAGCCCCTTGCAGGTGAGGATCGCCACCTCGCGCTCGCGCGGGGTGAGGGAGACCACGGGGCGGTCGTCTGAGATATCGGCAAAGGACCAGATCCCGGTCTGAAACGGTGCCTCAGGTGTCACCGAGCGGCCGCGTACCCGGCACCAGAACAATCCGCCGGCCCGGCGCCGCATGATGCGTTCGTCGCTGTAGCTGCCGCTTTGCGCCTCGGGCTGCTGCAGCAGGGCTCCGATGCGGTTGAAATCCTCCTGGCTGGGATACAGCTCGGCAATCAGCATGCCGGTGTAATCGGCTGGCGCGCCGCCAAAGGTCGCCGCGAATTGCAGGTTGCACCGGGTGATGACGCGGCGTTCCAGCACGGCAAGGCCCACAGGGGCATGGTCAAAGGCGAGATCGCTCATATGGTAGGTCTACCCGGGTATTTCTTCGGAATTGAAGTGGCTTGTCCTTGCGTGCCACGTTGCGCGCTGCGGGGCAAGCCGGAGAGGATGGGCATATGAACTTGGCAGTTTGGCTGCAGCGGATGGCAGCGGCGGATGGCGCTCGGCCTGCGTTGTATCACGGGCAGGAGCTGGTTGCGGATTATGCGGGCTTCCACGCCCGGGCGGTGTCGGTTGCGGGCTGGCTGCAAGAGCAGGGCATCCAGTCCGGGGACCGGGTTGGCATTTTCATGAAGAATAGCCCGGATTATCTGATTGCCCTTTACGGCATCTGGTACGCAGGCGCGGCGGCCGTGCCGGTCAACGCCAAGCTGCACGGCAAGGAGGCGGAGTTCATCCTGCAAAACTCGGGCACGCGGCTGGTGTTCACCTCGCCTGGTCTGACAGAGGCAGTCGCAGCTGGTGAGGCTCAGGTCCGCTGCGTCGACATTACGGGTGCGGATTACGAACAGGCGTTGCAGGCGGAGCCGGTGGCGGAACCGGTGTCGCGCGCGCCCGGCGATCTGGCCTGGCTGTTCTACACCTCGGGCACCACCGGGCGGCCCAAGGGGGTTATGATCACCCACCGGATGCTGGTGAACATGGCGCTGGCCTATTTTGCGGACGTGGATCAGGTGAGCGCGAAGGATCATGCGCTTTACGCAGCACCGATGAGCCACGGCGCCGGGATTTATGCGATCCAGCATGTGCTGGCAGGGGCCGCGCATGTCTGCCCGGTGTCCGGCGGGTTCGACGAGGCAGAGATCTTTGATCTGGCCGCGCATTTCGGACGGGTGCATATGTTTGCGGCGCCAACCATGGTGACCCGGATGACGGCAGAGGCCAAACGGCTGGGCTGCGGCGGCGAGGGGTTGCGAACCGTGGTCTATGCGGGCGGGCCGATGTATGTGGCCGACATCATGGAGGCGGTGGAGCATTTCGGCCCGGTCTTTGTGCAGGTCTACGGGCAAGGGGAATGCCCGATGGCGATCACCGCGCTGCCGCGCCATGATGTGCAGGACCGCAGGCATCCGCGGTGGAAGGAACGGCTGGCCAGCGTCGGCAGGGCGCAAAGCATGGTCGAGGTGCGCATCGGTTCGCCGGAGGGGGAGTTGCTGCCGGCGGGCAGCCATGGCGAGATCATGGTGCGCGGCGATGCGGTGATGCCGGGCTATTGGCAGAACCCGGAGGCCACGGCCAAGACGCTGGTGAAGGGTTGGCTGATGACAGGGGACATGGGCGTGATGGATGAAGACGGCTACCTGACGCTGCAGGACCGGTCCAAAGACATGATCATCACCGGCGGCTCCAACGTCTACCCGCGCGAGGTAGAGGAGGTGCTGCTGATGCACCCAGGCGTGCGCGAGGTCTCGGTAGTGGGGCGGCGGCATGCGGACTGGGGCGAGGAAGTGGTGGCCTTTGTTGTCGGAGATGCGCCGGAGACAGAGCTGGACGAACTGTGCAACAGCAGGATTGCCCGGTTCAAACGCCCCAAGGCCTATCTGCGCATCGAGGCGCTGCCCAAGAACAACTACGGCAAGGTGCTGAAGACGGAACTGCGCAAAATGCTGTGAGGGCCGTTCAGGCAGTGCGGGCAGAGCCGCCGCCGGCTGCCGCCGGGCGCTGGCCCATCATAGTGTCGATCAAGAGGCTCATCAGTTCGGCCCGGTTGCTGGTGCCGGATTTGCGGTAGATCGCGTTGAGCTGCGCCTTGACCGTGCCCTCGGCACTGCCGCGCATGGCAGCGATTTCGGCGGTGCTGAGGCCTTTGACCAGAAAGGTCGCGACATCCAGCTCCGCCGGCGTCAGGCTCCAGTTGGCAAATTCCGCGTCGATCACTTCCTGAACTGCGGCCTGGGCCGAATTCAGGCTGTCCTCCAGATGCGCCTTGCGCCGCAACAGCCACATCAGGATGCGGGTCTCGATCACGATGGCGGCCAGCAGGGCCACCGCCGCCACGCCCTCGATATAGGCATGCGCGCCTTCGCCCTGCTCCGCCTCGCCTGCCTCCATGCCGGAAAGGTCGGCGAACATGTCCCCCAGAAACACCGCCGCGCAGAGAGCCTGCACGGCGATGACGGCAATCAGGATCCAGGGTTTGGCCGGGTCTTGCCGGTTCGGTGTCATTGCGCAGGCTCCGTGTCGGTTGCAGGCAGTTCTTTGTAGCCAGTGACCATGGCGCGCGCCAGATTGACTTTGGTGCGGCGGCTTTCGAACAGCACCGCCGCCACATGCAGCAGAACCGAGATTTCCGCCCAGGAAACCAGCGCCTCATGCAGGTCTTCCGGCCAGCCAGCGGCTGGGATCACGCTGGCCGCCAGCCAGCCTGTCAGCGCAACAGCCAGCAGCGTCAGCAGCAGATTGTAGATCATCAGAGCCCCCAGCGGAGAATGCCCTGTGTGGCGGCTGGTCCGGCTGGTGGCGATTTCTGTCAGCTGGCCTGCCGCGGCGCGGGCATCCGGCGGGAAGCTGGCAAACCGCGCGTAGCGGCTGCCGATCAGCCCCCAGATCACGCGCAGGCCTACAAGCGCTGCGATGAAATAGCCGATGTATTGGTGTAGGGTCCCGTCCGGGTCGGTCAGCAACGCATTGGCGGCAAACCCGGCCGCCAGCAGCCAGTGAAACGACCGCACCATCGGGTCCCAGACATATGTTTTCTGCATGTCAGCCTCCTGTTGCCCGGGGCGCAGGGATGCCGGCCCCGGGATGTACCTGGTCTGTGGCGGTCAGTCGTCGTCGTTGTCTTCTTCGATCTTCACGACCTCGAACTGCTGGTTCAGAAGGAACTCGTATTCTTTGCCGTCTTTGGTGGCTTCGGCCTCGAACATGCCGTCTTCGGCTTCGATCTCCGTGACCTGAAAGCCCTGGCCGGTCAGCAGATCGCTGATCTTGGTTTCGGTGTCCGGGCTGATGGATGTTTCCGAGGCGAGCGCCGCAGCGGCGGGCAGGGTGAGGGCAAGGGCCAGAATTTTTACAGAAGCGTGCATGGTCATGTCCTTTTTCGCTGTGTGATTGGCCTGCGCCGGTCAGCGCGGGCTGTCTCAGCGATTTTGGGGGGAGGGCGGACATTCAGAATAGGCGGCAGGGCAGAAGGGGCCGGAAATCTGCGGTGTATAACTTGCGTTTATGGCGGGGAAACAAGGGGTTCCGGGAGGCATCCCGGGCCGGCGGCAAAAAAAGAGGCCAGCTCTGAAAAGAGCCGGCCCCAGTCTGCCAGTGCCGGCACGCGGGTGGCCGGCACGACGGAGATGAATTCTTCAGATCGCCAGGTATTCTGCGCGCAGCTCTTCGTTTTCCAGCACCTCGGCAGCGGTGCCGTCAAAGACGATGCCGCCGGTATCCAGGATCACCGCGCGGTCGGCCAGCTCCAGCGCACGCACCGCGTTCTGCTCGACGATGATGGTGGTCATGCCCTGTTCCTTGATGTGGATGAGGGTCTTTTCGATCTCGTCCACGATCACCGGGGCAAGGCCCTCATAGGGTTCATCCAGCAAAAGCACCTTGATGTCGCGGGCCAGGGCGCGGGCAATCGCCAGCATCTGCTGCTCGCCGCCCGACAGTGTCACGCCTTCCTGTTTGCGGCGTTCGCCCAGACGCGGGAACAGGTCGTAGAGGCGCTCCAGCGACCAGCCGATCGGCGGGGCGATCTGCGCCAGCTGCAGGTTTTCTTCGACCGTCAGGCCGGGGATGATGCGGCGATCCTCCGGCACCAGGCCCAGGCCCGCGGCGGCGGCCTCGTAGGAGGTCATCTTGTGCAGCGGCTTGTGGTCCAGCCAGATCTCGCCGCGGGTCACCATAGGTGAACCGGTGCGGGCAATGGAGCGCAAGGTCGAAGTCTTGCCCGCACCGTTGCGGCCCAGGAGCGCCAGGATCTCGCCCTCGTGGACGTTGAAGTTGATGCCTTGCACGATGTAGCTCTCGCCGTAGTAGGCATGCACATCCCAGACCGACAGGAAGGCTGGCGCGGTGGAGGCCACATTGGCGTTCCTGGAGAAATCGGGTTTGACGTTCATCTTGGTTCCTCCTTACGCCGACTCGCCCAGGTACGCTTCGCGCACCTTTGGGTTGCCGCGGATGTTTTGCGGATCGTCCTCGACCAGCGGCGTGCCCTGAGCCAGCACGGTGATCCGGTTGGCGAGGCTGAACACCACATGCATGTCGTGCTCGATGATCGCGATAGTGATGTCCCGCTCGTCGCTGATCTGTTTCAAGAGGTCGATGGTGTTGTTGGTGTCGGCACGCGCCATGCCGGCGGTGGGCTCGTCCAGCAGCAGCAGACGCGGCTCCTGGCTCAGGCACATGCCGATCTCCAGCCGCCGCTTGTCGCCGCGGGACATGGCGGCGGCATGCATGTGCCGTTTGTCCGCCATGTTCATCTCTTCCAGCATGTGCTCGGCCTTCTCCAGAATGTCCTTCTGTTGCAGCACTGCGGACAGGGCGTTCAGTTCAAACGCGCCGTCCCGTTTGGCAAAGCAGGGGATCATCATGTTCTCCAGCACCGTCAGATCGCCGAAGATCTCAGGCGTCTGGAACACGCGGGAGATACCCATCTGGTTGATCTCATAAGGGGCGCGGCCCAGCACTGACTGGCCGTCGAACATCACCGATCCGGTGTCGGGGATCAGCTTGCCCACCAGGCAGTTCAAGAGGGTCGACTTGCCTGCACCATTCGGTCCGATGATCGCGTGGACCGAGTTTTCCTTAACGCTGAGGTTCACCTCGGACAGCGCTTGCAGGCCGCCGAACCGTTTCCCCACGTCTTTGACTTCAAGGATACTCATCTGTCTGTCTCCTTATTCCGCAGGGTTGGTTTCATGGGAGGCTGAACCGTTGTCCTTGGTCTTGCGGTTCTTGAGCCAGCCCCGGATCCGCTGACCGCCTTCGACCAGGCCGCCGGGCAGGAAGATCACAACCAGCATGAACAGGATGCCCAGGGTCAGGTGCCAGCCCTTGCCGATGAAGGGGTGGATGATGAAGACCACCGCGTCCTCCAGCCCATCCGGCAGGAAGCTGAACCAGCTGTGCAGGACGTTGTCGTTGATCTTGGAGAAGATGTTCTCGAAGTACTTGATGAAGCCTGCGCCCAGTACCGGGCCGATCAGCGTGCCGGCACCGCCAAGGATGGTCATCAGCACCACCTCGCCGGAGGCCGTCCACTGCATCCGCTCGGCGCCCGCCAGCGGGTCCATCGAGGCCATCAGCCCGCCTGCCAGGCCTGCATACATGCCGGAGATTACAAAGGCTGCCAGGGTGTAGGGCCGGGTGTTGAGGCCGGTGTAGTTCATCCGCTGCTGGTTCGACTTCACCGCCCGCAGCATCATGCCGAAGGGCGAACGGAAGATGCGGATCGCCAGGTAGAAGGAGGCAAGCAGCACCAGCGCGCAGAAATAGTAACCGACGTTGAAGGTGAAGACCCAGCTGCCGATTACCAGTTCGGCGCTGTCGCGCATTTCCAGTCCGAACAGGCCGGGCACCGGAATGTTGCCCTCGGCGGTCTGGCTTGCGCCCAGGATGCGCGGATCATCCAGCGCCAGCTGCAGGCCGGTCTCGCCGCCGGTGATGGGGGTCAGCACCGAATAGGCCAGGGCAAACATCATCTGCGCAAAGGCCAGCGTCAGGATCGAAAAGTAGATGCCCGAGCGGCGCAGCGAGACAAAGCCGATCAGCAGCGAGAACAGGCCGGAGACGATCACCGCCAGCAGGATCGCCGGGATCACGTTCATGCTCAGCAGTTTGAACATCCAGACAGCCGCATAAGAGCCGACACCGAGGAAGGCCGCGTGGCCAAAGGACAGGTAGCCGGTGAGGCCGAAGAGGATGTTAAAGCCGATGGCGAAGATCCCGAAGATCACAAACCGCTGCATCAGGTCCGGATAGCCTGCGTTGAACTGCGCCATCGCGCTGCCCGCGGGGAAGGGGTTCAGGATGAAGGGGGCGAACAGGGTCAGCACCGCCACGATGATCAGGAGGCTCAGGTCTTTTTTGTTCAGGTTGAACATGGTCTTAGTCCTCCATCACGCCTTTGCGGCCCATCAGGCCCCGCGGGCGGGTCAGCAGAATGATGATGGCGACCAGATAGATGATGATCTGGTTGATGCCCGGAATGATGTCGATGACCTCGCGCATCGAGGCAAAGCTCTCCAGCACGCCCAGCAGGAAGCCTGCTAGCACCGCGCCGGGCAAGGAGCCCATGCCGCCGACGACGACCACCACGAAGCTTAGAACCAGAAAGTCCATGCCCATGTGGTAGTTGGGGGAGTTGATCGGCGTGTACATGACGCCGGCCAGGCCTGCGACCGCGGCGGCGATGCCGAACATGATGGTGAACCGCTTGTCGATGTTGATACCCAGAAGGCCGACGGTCTCACGGTCGGCCATGCCAGCGCGGACCACCATGCCGAAGGTGGTGAATTGCAGGAAGGCAAAGACCCCGCCGATAATCACTGCGGCAAAGCCGAAGTAGATGATCCGCCAGTAGGGATAGATGATCAGGTTCGGGTCAAAGCCCAGCATGGCGCCGAAATCCAGCGAGCCCTTGAAGGCCGCAGGGGCCGGGGTCGGGATCGGGTTGGCGCCGTAGAAATACTTGATGACTTCC
The DNA here is from genome assembly GCF_056160905.1 of Leisingera sp. ABD4_442. Classification (NCBI taxonomy): domain Bacteria; kingdom Pseudomonadati; phylum Pseudomonadota; class Alphaproteobacteria; order Rhodobacterales; family Roseobacteraceae; genus Leisingera; species Leisingera sp. ABD4_442. Next base: position 32,988 of record NZ_JBSWYB010000034.1, read on the forward strand.
TGCAGAACGATGGCGAGGCCGAAGGTCACCAGGATCTGGTCCGCATGGGGGCGCTTGTAGAAATGCTTGATCAGCCCGCGCTCCATCACCACGCCAACCAGGATCATGATCGGAATGGCAAAGAGGACGGACAGCGGCACCGCCCAGTCGATGATCGCATCGCCCGTGGCTATGCCGAACAGGTCATGCACATAAGGGACCTCAACCTTCAGCGGATTGCCGAGGAAGTCCTTTTGCGTTTCGTCGATGATCGTGTGGCTCAGCGTCAGGATGCGGCTCAGGGTCACCGCGCAGAAGGCGCCGATCATGAACAATGCGCCATGGGCAAAGTTCACAACGCCCAGCGTGCCGAAAATGAGTGTCAGGCCCAGCGCGATCAGCGCATAAGCTGAGCCCTTGTCGAGCCCGTTCAGGATTTGGAGGATTATGGCGTCCATTGTCCCACCCTCTGAAAGTGTGAGTGCATAAAGCGGTCAGGCCCGTCACAGGGCGGCTTTTGCGGGAGCAGCAGGGGGCGGGGGCCTTCGCCTGGAAAGCCCGCCGCCCGTCTGTTCAGGTGCAGATCAAGCGGCCGCTTCAGGCGCCGTTGTTGCAAGTGCCCAGGGCGCCGCCGGAAAACTGCGGGTGATCCGGGGCATAGGTCACCTGGTCAACCGGGGTGACTTCGACGATTTCGAGCAGGTCGAATTCAGACGTCGGGTTTTCCTTGCCCTTCACGACCAGCACGTCCTTGAAGCACTGATGGTCGGCACCGCGGTACAGCGTCTTGCCGTTGCCCAGGCCGTCGAATTCATAATCCTCAAGCGCTTCGGCGACGGCACAGGGCGCAAAGGAGCCCGCGCGTTCAACCGCATCCGCATAGAGCAGGGTTTGAACATAGGTGGTGTGCGCGGCCTGGCTCGGCGGGAAGCCGTATTTGGTGCCGAAGGACTTCACAAAGGCCTTGGAGCCTTCGTCCTGCAGCGTCCAGTGCCAGTTGGTGGAGCCGAAGATGCCCTTGACGTTGGCGCCGGCACCCTTGGCCATCAGGCGGGAGTAGAGCGGCACGACGATCTGGAAGTCCTTACCGTTCACCTGCTTGTCGCGCAGGCCGAACTGAACCGCGTTGGTCAGCGAGTTCACCATGTTGCCGCCGTAGTGGTTCAGAACCAGCGTGTCGGCGCCGGACTGCAGGACCGGTGCGATATAGGATGAGAAATCGGTCTGCGTCAGCGGGGTCTTCACTGCGGCAACGGTTTCCCAGCCCATGGCCTCTGTCGAGGATTTCACCGCCTCTTCGGTGGTGTAGCCCCAGTTGTAGTCCGCGGTCAGGTGATAGGCCTTGCGGTCCTTGCCATAGGCGCCTGCCAGCACCGGCGCCAGCGCCGCACCGGACATGTAGGAGTTGAAGAAATGGCGGAAGCCGTTGGCCCGCTTGTCCTTGCCAGTGGTGTCGTTGGAGTGGGTGAGACCGGCCATGAAGATCACGCCGGCCTCCTGGCAGAGCGCCTGCACCGCCACGGCCACACCGGAGGACGAGCCGCCGGTGATCATGATGGCGCCGTCTTTTTCGATCATCGACTTGGCAGAGGCGCGGGCGGCATCGGATTTGGTCTGGGTGTCGCCGGTGACATATTGCACCTTCTTGCCCAGAATGCCGTTGCCCTGCAGCGCCTTGGAGCTGAAGGTGTTCATCATGCCGCCGTCGCCGCCGCCGTTCAGGTGCTCGACCGCCAGCTCATAGGCGCGCAGTTCGTCGGCGCCTTCGTCCGCGTAAGGGCCGGTCTGGGGCACGTTGAAGCCGAGGGTAACGGTGCCGCCGGTCGGTTCATTGGTAAATGCGTGCGCGCTTTGCGCGGTAAAGATGGTCGGCAGTGCAATTCCTGCGCCTGCCACGGCACCGGTCCGCAAGAGACCTCGGCGCGAAACGTCGAACTTAGACATGTATTCCTCCCTAATATGTTTGGTCCCTTGCAGCTCCTCACTTCTGCGCGGTACCAGCACAATTCGTGCAAAATCAGTATGGGAGCGTCATGTAAACTCAGGCAATAAAACCCTTTTAATGCTTGAAAATCCTGTAAAGAACTGAACAGTATTCTGTGGTGTTCTGTAAACAAACTTATATTGCGTTGCAGAAAGCCCTTGAAATGACAGAGTTTTGGGAGACCCGCTGAAATGGCACGCGACACCCTGACCGGAAGCCGGATCCGTGAGCGCCGGCTGATCCTTGGGCTGCGCCAGGCAGAACTGGCGCGGGAGGCTGGGATTTCGGCGTCTTACCTTAACCTGATCGAACACAACCGGCGCAGAATCGGCGGCAAATTGCTGGTTGGCATCGCCGGGGTGCTGGGCGTGGAGCCCTCAATGCTGAGCGAGGGCGCAGAGGCAGCGCTGATCTCGACCCTGCGGGAGGCGGCGGCGGACAGCGGCGTGCCCGTGGCGGAGCTGGACAGGGTGGATGAATTCGCAGGCCGTTTCCCGGGCTGGGCCGAGGTGCTGGCCGCCGGGCACCGCCGCGTCGCGACGCTGGAGCGCACGGTTGAAACCCTGTCGGACCGGCTGACCCATGATCCCAACCTGGCCGCCTCGGTGCATGAGGTGTTGTCGACCGCAGCAGCGATCCGGTCTACCGCATCGATCCTGGCAGAAACCGGGGAACTGGAGCCGGAATGGCGCGACCGCTTTCACAAGAACCTCAATCAGGATTCGCTGCGCCTGTCGGAAAGCAGCCGTGCCCTGGTGAATTTCCTCGACGAGGGCGATACCGGCGCCGACCGCCGCGGCATGCCGCAGGAAGAAGTCGAGTCTTTCTTTCAGGCGCATGGGTTTCACTTCCCGGTGCTGGAGGATGGCACTACCGGGCCGGAGCACCTGTTGCAGGATGCGCCCGACCTGACCAGCGGGGCCGCGCGCAGCCTGGCCCGGGCGGCTTTGGAGCAATACCTTGCGGACGCGCAGGCAATGCCGCTGCCGCAGATAAGCCGGGAGATTCAAACCCGCGGCATCGCGCCGGTTGCCCTGGCGCGCCGTTTTGGCTGCGGCCTGGCGGCAGTGCTGCGCCGATTGGCCGCGCTGCCTGAAGAGGTGCTGGGTCAAGAGGCGGGGCTGGCAGTTTGCGATGCCTCTGGCACGCTGCTGTTCCGAAAGCCGGTAACTGGTTTTGCGATGCCGCGCTTTGGCGCATCCTGTCCGTTGTGGCCGCTTTACACAGCATTGGTGAACCCGCATGTGCCGGTCCGGCGCAACGTGCTGCAGCAAGGGCGCAACGCGGCGGCCTTTGACTGCATGGCCGTTGCCTGGCCGCAGGAAATGCCGGATTTCAATGCCGATCCGCTTTACCGGGCGGTGATGCTGATCCTGCCGGGGACCAAAGATGCGGAGGATCCCCAACTGGTGGGCGCCAGCTGCCGGGTGTGCCCCCGGCAGGGCTGTGCAGCCCGGCGGGAGCCGTCGATCCTGAAGGAAGAGTTTTGACAGTGATGCGGGCAGGGGGCTAACCTGCGCAAAAATGAATGCGTGCCCGGGCCGGTTCGGCGGAGGGCAGCGCGGGGAGGAATTTCTGCTGATGGGCAGGCATGTTGTTCTGATTGAAGATGAACCGAATATCACCGAAGCCATCCGGTTCCTGCTGACACGGGACGGCTGGAGCGTGGACGCGCATACGGATGGCGCCACGGCGGTGGATCTGATCCGGGACGCGAATCCCGATCTGGTGATTCTAGATCTGATGCTGCCGGGCAAAAGCGGGCTTGAGATCGTCCGCGAGCTGCGCGGAGCAGCTGGAATGACCAAGCTTCCAGTGCTCATGCTCACGGCCCGCGGCCAGATGCGCGACCGCGAAATGGCGGAAAAAGCCGGGGTTACCCGCTTTATGACCAAACCTTTCTCCAATGCCGAGGTGCTGACAGCGGTGCGCGATCTGCACGCCCAGGCCGGCCAGGGATGACCCGGGACAGCAGCACCGAAGAGCAAACCGGCACCCGCGCGGAACGCCAGACCTACCGCCGCCGCCGCCTGATGGACATCGCGCGCTTGCTGCCGGTGCTGGGCGCGCTGCTGCTGGCGCTGCCGCTGCTGTGGCCCGAGGCCTCGACCCATCCGGCCGCCCGGGACGGCGTCAGCATGTCTTCGGCGATCATATATATTTTCGCCGTCTGGGTAGGTTTGATCGGCGCTTGCTTCATCTTCAGCCTGGCAGTGCAGCGGTGGGCGGACCACTGGACCGGCGGCGGGCCGGACGGGGCAGACGCGCCAGGTGCGGCGGAGGACAGCTGATGGCCTCGCTAAATGTGCTTGCCTTTGTGTGCCTTGCCTATGTGGCCTTTCTGTTCTTCATCGCCTTTTGGGCTGACCGCATGGCAAGCCGCGGCCGCAGCGCTGCCTGGATGCGCTCGCCGCTGATCTATACGCTGTCGCTGTCAATCTATTGCACCGCCTGGACTTTTTACGGCGCCGTCGGCTATGCCGCGCGGTCCGGGCTGGAGTTCGTGACCATCTACCTCGGTCCGTCGCTGGTTATGATCGGCTGGTGGTGGGGGCTGCGCAAGCTGGTGCGGATCGGGCGCAGCCAGCGGATCACCTCCATCGCCGACCTCTTGTCGTCGCGCTATGGCAAATCGAACCTGCTGGCGACCGGTGTGACCATCCTCGCGGTGATTGGTGTTACGCCGTATATTTCCCTGCAGCTGCAGTCGATTACGCTGTCCTTTGCAATCTTCGCCGAAGCCGATCCTCTGCGCGGCTTCAACGAGACCTCCACCGTGTTCTGGGTTGCCGCCGGTCTGGCGGTCTTTGCCATTCTGTTCGGCACCCGCAACCTGAATGCCAATGAACGCCACCACGGCGTGGTCACAGCCGTGGCGCTGGAGGCGATTGTCAAACTGGCTGCCTTGCTGGCGGTGGGCGTGTTTGTGGTCTGGGGCGTGGCCGGCGGTGTCGGCGAAACGCTGCAGCGCATTGATGCCTCGCAGATCGGCCAGTGGAATGTGGACGGCAGCCGCTGGGCTGCGATCACCTTTCTGGCTGCGGCGGCCTTTGTTTGCCTGCCGCGGATGTTCCAGGTGATGGTGGTCGAAAACGAGGACGAACGCCACCTGCGCATCGCCTCCTGGGCGTTTCCGCTGTACCTGCTGCTGATCTCGATGTTTGTGGTGCCGATTGCTGCGGTGGGGCTGGAGCTGCTGCCGGCAGGGTCCAACCCGGACATGTTCGTGCTGACGGTGCCGTTGCAGCAAGGCCAGCAGGGGCTGGCGGTGCTGTCGTTCCTGGGCGGGTTCTCCTCGGCGACGTCAATGGTGATCGTGGCGGCCATGGCGCTGTCGACGATGGTGTCGAACCATATCGTGATGCCGGTCTGGCTGCGGCTGCAGAGCCGCCAGGCCTCGGTCTCCGGCGACGTGCGCGACGTTGTGCTGCTGTCGCGCCGGGTATCGATCGCGGTGATCATGGCGCTGGGGTATTTCTACTATCACCTCTCAGGCGGGGCGGCGGCGCTGGCTGCAATCGGCTTGATTTCCTTTGCCGGGGTGGCGCAGATCCTGCCTGCGCTGGTGGGCGGGCTGTTCTGGCGCGGCGCCACCCGCAGCGGTGCCCTGGCCGGGCTGACCGTCGGTTTTACGATCTGGCTGTACACCATGCTGCTGCCTGCCCTGGGTGGCGGGCTGCTGCCGGAACATATCCTGCGCCACGGCCTGTTCGGCCTCAGCTGGCTGCGCCCTGAGGCGCTGTTCGGGGTAGAGGGGCTGGACCCGACAGTCCATGCGGTGATGTGGTCGATGAGCCTCAATGCACTGGCGTTCTGCCTGGTGTCGCTGATGAGCTTCCCCAGCCCGCTGGAACGGCTGCAGGGCGCACAGTTTGTCAATGTTTTCGACCATTCCGCAGGACCGCGTGGCTGGACCGGCTCGGTGGCGCAATGCGAGGATCTGATGATCATGTCGCAGCGGATCCTGGGCGCCCATGAGGCACAGGCGTTTTTCCAGCGCGAGCGGCTGCGCCAGGGTGGCCGCGGCCCGTTGCCGGAACCTACGCCTGCATTCCTGGAGCGGCTGGAGCGGGAGCTGAGCGCCTCGATCGGTGCGGCCGCGGCCCATGCGATGATCGGCCAGATTGCTGGCGGCTCCTCTGTTTCTGTTGCCGACCTGCTGGCGGTTGCGGATGAAACCGCGCAGATGCTTGAATATTCCAACCGGCTGGAAGCGCAGTCGGAAAAACTCTCGGAAACCGCGCGTAAGCTGCGGGAAACCAATGAGAAACTAACCCAGATTTCCGAACAAAAGGACGCCTTCCTGAGCCAGGTCAGCCATGAGCTGCGCACCCCGATGACGTCGATCCGGGCGTTTTCGGAAATTCTTCGGGATGATGGTCAGCTCAGCCCGCAGGACCAGCGCCACTATGCGGGAATCATTCATGACGAGACCTTGCGGCTGACCCGGCTGCTGAACGACTTGCTGGATCTTAGCGTGCTGGAGAACGGGCAGGTCAGCCTCAATATGACAGCGGGCACGCTGCCTGATGTGCTGGATCACGCGGTTGCTGCGGCGCTGGCAGGCTCGGACCGGCCGCTCAGGGTTATACGAAACCCGGAGACTGAGGGGTTCCGTCTGTCCTCCGATCTGGACCGGCTGGCGCAGGTATTTATCAATCTGATCGCAAATGCCCAAAAATACTGCGATGCGGAAACGCCGGAATTGACGATTGCCGCCGCTGCCGCAGGAGGGCGCTTGCACATTGATTTCATCGACAACGGCAGCGGCGTGCCGGCGGATTTTCAGCAGATGATTTTCGAGAAATTTTCGCGCGTTAGCCCGGAGCGCGCCGGCGGAGCCGGGTTGGGGCTGGCGATCTGCCGCGAGGTCATGCAGCGGCTGGGCGGCGATGTGCTGTATCTGCCAGGGCACAGTGGCGGCGCTTTCCGGGTTTCCTTACCTGCAGCAGGCGAAAAGGCCGCGTGATCTGCTCTGAGGTACAGGAGTTGTTAACCTCCCTTCGGGTAGAACCGGGGAAACGGGACGCGCAAGGGGCAGGTTAAACAGCCTATGTCTGAGACAGAAGCAGCAGAGGCAGGCAGCGGCAAGCAGGGTGTGCTTGCTCGCAAGCTGGCAGCGACAAAGGAAGGTGTCGGGGCACTGACGACCTCTCCGACGCTGAAGGCTTTGCGCCGCTCCGTTGCGCGCGCCGCCGCGGATCTTTGCAATCTGCCGATGGCCGTTCTGGCCGCACGCCAGTCGAACCGTATTCCGGAAGACCTGTCAGATCAGCTGTCGGACAAGGATCTGCTGGTTGTTCTGGATAGCCCCAATGGCCGGATGGGGGCTGCCAGCATGGACGCCGCAATGGTTACGGCGCTGATCCAGCAGCAGACCATTGGCGCAGTGATCGGCAAGACCCCGGATGAACGCCACTATACGCCCACCGATGCCGCAATGACGGCAGAGTTTCTGGAACGCATCTTTGCCAAGGTTATGGCGATGCTGGACGGTCACGCTGACCAGACCATTTTCAACGGCTACCGGTTCGGTGCCCAAGTGGAAAATGTGCGCAGCCTCGTACTGGGAATGGAGGCCGAAGATTACCGGGTGATCGAGCTGAACCTGGATCTGGCTTGCGGCGCCATGCAGGGGGTGATGAAGTTGATTCTGCCCGAACCCACTGCAGAGGAGCTGCAGGGCGGCCAGGCGGGCGGCACCCAGGGGCCATCGCTTGGGGCCAACATGGGGTCTATCCGCGCGGAACTGTCAGCGGTGCTGTGCAAGATGCGGGTGCCGCTGAATGAATTTGCCGGCCTGAAAGTGGGGGATACCCTGCCTTTGGATCAGGCGTTCCTTTATGAAACCGACCTCTTGACCATAGGGGGCCAGTCTGTGGCCCAGGGCCGTCTCGGTCAGATGAACGGCGCGCGTGCTGTGCGCCTGAACCAGCCCAGGACCAGGCTGGTCGGCGATGCCGGAGCTGATGAGATGGCATTCTCTGACGGGGCAGGCACAGGCAGCACCGCCGGTGCGGCGTCAGCGCTTGATATGGGAATCACCGCCCAGGGCCTGCAGGAGCCAATGGATGATATGGGCCTGCCGGCACTGGAACCTGAGCCCGGTATGGACGGCGGCTTTGGCATGGGCGGCGGCGACGGGCTGCCGGCTCTTGGCGATGGCGGTCTTGATGGTGCAATGGGAAGCGGCATGGATGCCGGGGACCTGCCTGGCCTCGGCGATGGCGCGCTGAGCATGGAGGGGCTGGACGGCGGGCTTCCGGACTTGCCTGACCTGCCTGATTTGCCCGCTGCCGATCTGGGGGACTTTGGCGAAGGCGATGCGGCTGCAGAAATTTCCCAGCTGGCCGGTCTGAGCGGCGACTAGGCGGAGAGCGGGTGAATGACCCCTATTCGGGTCAGGCGCCTGGGCGTGCTACGCTGAGTTACTTCAAACCGCAGAAGGCCGCGCAGGTGCGACCTCCGCGACGGGCGATGCGCAGGGCCGGCAGCATCGCCGCAACGGTGCTAAATTCCGTGCGCTGGCCCCAGTTTTCTGAGATCACAAGCTGACAGAGTCAGCGCCTTGCCAGCGAGTCCAGGGCCGGACGCAGACCGTCCAGCTGGTATCCCGCGGCCTGGGTCTTTTGCAGGATGTCATCCGGCGGCATATCACAGGCTTGGCTGAGCGCCCAGACAACCGAACAACGGGTGCCAGAGGCGCAATAGGCCAGAACCGGACCTTCGCAGCCTTCATACAGCTCGCGCTGCAATGCCACGTTTTCCGGTGTCATCGTCTGATGGGTCAGCGGAAGCACTTCGAATCGCAGTCCTGCGGCTTCGGCAGCGGCGCGGATCGCCTCAGCCTGATGGCTGGGCGGGACCTCTTCGTCGGGGCGGTTGCAGATCACCGTCTTGTAACCGGCTTCGGCAATGGCAGGCAGGTCCTCAGCCGAGATCTGCGGCGAGACCGAGTAGCGGGGGGTGATAATGCGTGCGTCCATGGGGCGAGTCTTTACGCGTTTGCGGGGCGCCGGTCCAGATGCCTGATGAGTTTGGGGGCGGCTATCATGCCGCAGGCCATGGCTGCCAGAAACAGCGCCCCCTGCCAGCCGTTATAGCTGAGAGAGGCCAGCGCCGGGCCTGGGCACAGCCCGGCCAGCCCCCAGCCCGCCCCGAACATCAGCGATCCCAGAACCAGACGGCGGTCCAGCTCTGTCCGCGGCGGGGCAGGGAAGCTGCCGCCGGCAGCGGGGCGGCGGCCCCGGGACAGGCGCCAGGCCAATGCCATAGGTATCAGCGCGCCGCCCATCACAAAGGCCAGGGCAGGATCCCATTGCCCGAAGATATCCAGCCAGCCCTGGACTTTGGCGGTGTCTGTCATGCCGGCCAGCATCAGCCCGGCCCCGAACAGGCTGCCAGCAGCAAGCGCAAGAAAAAGCCGAAGCATCAGATAACTCCCAGAAGCTGACGCAGAACTGCAAGTGTCAGAATGCCCGCCAGCATGAACACAGCAGTTGCCGTGATCCCGCGCAAGGACAGCCGGGAGATGCCGCATACCCCGTGGCCGGAGGTGCAGCCGTTTGCGATCCGTGTTCCCAGCCCGACCAGCAGGCCTGCAATCACCAGGACAGCAGCGCTGCCTGTAACATGAGTTGCAGGTGTGGCGCCGCTTGCAAGGCCGATCAGCAGCGGCATCCCGGTCACACCCGCGATGAAGGCGGCCCGCTCCGCTGCTATGCCGCGCCCGCTGCCATCCAGAAGGCCGCCCAGAATGCCGCTGGCGCCCATGATCCGGCCATTGCCCAGCAGATACACCGCTCCGCCTAGGCCGATCAAAAGACCGCCGCACAGGCCCCAAATCCAATCCGCTTCCATTTGCCTGCTCCGTCTGGTCCGCTCAGATCTTGTTGACTGGAATCTTCAGGAACACATCGCCCTGTTCATCCGGCTCCGGCATCTGGCCTGCGCGCATGTTGACCTGCAGCGAGGGCAGTATCAGCCGCGGCATGCCCAGGGTTGCATCGCGGGCGTCGCGCATCTCGACGAACGCCTCGGCGCTGCGCCCGGCACCGACATGCACGTTCAGGGCCTTCTGCTCGCCCACCGTGGTCTCCCAGGCGTACTCGTCGCGCCCTGGCGCCTTGTAGTCGTGGCCGACGAAAATGCGGGTCTCATCAGGCAGCGCCAGTATTCTTTGGATAGATTCATAAAGGTCGGCTGAAGAGCCGCCCGGAAAGTCGCAGCGCGCCGTGCCGAAATCAGGCATGAACAATGTATCGCCAACAAAAGCGGCGTCGCCGATTACATAGGTGAGGCAGGCCGGCGTGTGCCCGGGGGTATGCAATACCTCGCCGCGCATCTGGCCGATCATGAAACTGTCGCCCTCGCGGAACAAACGGTCGAACTGGCTGCCATCGCGCTGAAACTCGGTGCCTTCGTTGAAGATCTTTCCGAACGTGTCCTGTATCACCGTGATCCGGCTGCCAATCCCGATTTTTCCGCCCAGCTGTTCCTGCAGATAGGGTGCGGCAGAGAGGTGGTCGGCATGCACATGGCTTTCCAGGATCCATTCCACCCGCAGGCCTTGTTCCCTGACCCAGGCGATTATCGCGTCCGCGGAGGCTGTGCAGGTGCGCCCGGCTGCCTGGTCGTAATCCAGAACAGAATCGATGATTGCACAGGCAGAGCCCTCTGGTTCCCGAAACACATAGGAGACAGTGTTGGTTGCTTCGTCGAAAAAGGCCTGGACGGCAGGGGTCATCGGTCGCTCTCCCTTTGGTTCGGGAAGTCATATATTAGTTTTTGAATGCGTTTCAAGCAGGCACGGGCCGTTAGATGAGCCGCGTGTGGAAATCATCGCAGCCGTCTGATTTGTGTCAAGGCAGAGCGCTGGCGCCGCGCCGTAGTCTCGGCTTGCATCAAAGGCGCCCGGGGAATCGTCAGAAGGCCGGCAAAGATGCGCAAATTTTCGCCGCGCCGCTCAGATTTTGCGGGCTTTCGTATCACTGTTGCGAAATGCTGGCATACTCACAGGACGTAGGGAGGACTGCTCATGACTCAGGAAGATCTGCTGCACACCGTCGAAACCCTGGAAACAAGGATCCGGCAAGAGACCGGACCGGACCGGCTGGCGATGCGGCCGGAATTCATCCGGCTGCTGGACTACATGCGCAAGACCGGTGGAGAGGTGCCTGGACGGCTCCGCCGTTTGGAAGCAGCGCTTTGCGAGGAAGCGGTCGAGGAGATGTTTGACAATATGCCGGTCTGACTGGCCTGTCAGGGCTGGGCTGCCCCGTTAAGGCCGGAAGTCAGCCCAGGAAAATGCCAACCATCACCAGCATCAGTCCCAGAACGGACAGCAGCAGGGCGCCCAGGTTGTAGGGCAGCACTGACTGCACCACAGTGCGGAGATCTTCGTCGCTGAGGTTCTGGCGCCGCGCGCGGGCTACCTTGATAATGCACCAGATCAGTCCAAGCAGGCCGGCAACGGACACGGCTGCTCCGGTCCAGACGATGAGTTCAAACATGAATGCGCTCCTGCGGAAATGGTGCTGCGCGGCGAGTAGCCGATCCGCGGCGCGCGCGCAAGCAGCCGGTGGAAGGGTCCGGTTTCCGCCTGACTGTCCGCCCGCAGCTCTTTCGCTGCTTGCAGTGCCGCAGGCGGGGCGCTATCCCCTTGCTCCGACAGCAACTGACAGCCTTTGCCGACGGAGCCGCAGATGGACATCACCGAAGACGAAAAGAGCGAAAACTACCGAGTGACCGCTGGCGAATTGCGCCAGTTCATCGAGCGCTTCGAGCGTTTGGATGAGGAAAAGAAGACCATCGCCGAGCAGCAGAAAGAGGTGATGGCCGAGGCCAAGGGCCGCGGCTATGACACCAAGGTGATGCGAAAGATCATCGCCCTGCGCAAGCGCGACGAAAACGACATCGCCGAGGAAGAGGCGGTGCTGGAAATGTACAAGGAAGCGCTTGGCATGTAAGCCGCGCTGCCGTTCCGAAAATCAAAGCCGCGCAGGTGCTGGGCCTGCGCGGATTTTGTTTTTGCAGCGCTTGCGTTGAGAAACTTTAAGCTTGAAATAAATGCTGCGGCAGAGCTATTGTCGCCTCAGGCAGTGATCAGCAAAGGAGTTCCGCCATGCCGGCCATCAGCGTGCATCCCGAAGGGTGGAAGCCCGCAAAAGGCTATGCCAATGGCATGGTGGCAGAAGGCCGGCAGCTGTTTGTCGGCGGCCAGATCGGCTGGACTGCAGATCAAGTGTTCGAGGCGCAGGACTTCATCGGGCAAATGAGCCAGGCGCTGCGCAATATACTTGACGTCGTCGAAACGGCGGGCGGCACAGTCCAGGATATCACCAGGCTTACTTGGTATGTGACGGACAAGGCAGAGTACCTGGCCCACCAGGCGGAGGTCGGGAAAGCGTACCGCGCGGTGATGGGCTACCACTTCCCGGCCATGACCATGGTGGTGGTTTCCGCCTTGGTCGAGGATGAGGCCAAGGTGGAAATCGAAGCCACTGCAGTGCTGCCATCCTGAGGCTGTGCAGGGACCAGGGCCAGTGCTTTCACGCCGTTGAAAGGCTGGCACAGGATCAGGCCATTGACGCCATTTCGGGGTGAGAGCCTCGGTTTCAGAATGTATTTGATCGGCTGCAGGCGCAATTCGGCCGAATGCTGTTCTGGCATAATCCAGCTTTTTCAATCCGTTGCAGGCCGTTCTTCCGGGGGTGGCATTTTTTTTGCCCGAAGAAAAATTTTACCAGTTGATAAAAAATCAGACTGTGGCACTCTGATATCAGAACAATAGAAAATCAGGGAGACACCCAATGGCGACCAGCCATCAGGCATCCGGCATTCAGGCAGCGCGTTTGGACGCTGACGGGATCGCTGAGAATTTCTCGGACCTGCATCCAGCCTATGACGCGCATGAGGCAGCCGTGGCGGCGGACCGCTGCTACTTCTGCTATGACGCGCCTTGCATGACCGCATGTCCAACCTCCATCGACATCCCTCAGTTCATCCGGGAGATCCAGGCAGGCCACGCCGAAAGCGCGGCCCGCACCATTCTGGAGCAAAACATCCTGGGCGGCATGTGCGCCCGGGTCTGCCCGACCGAAACCCTGTGCGAAGAGGCCTGCGTGCGTGAAACCGCCGAGGGTAAGCCGGTCGAGATCGGCCGTCTGCAGCGCTATGCCACCGACACGCTGATGGAGAAGGGCGAGCACCCTTTCACCCGCGCCGCAGCGACCGGCAAGAAAGTGGCCGTCGTGGGGGCCGGTCCGGCTGGCCTGGCGGCGGCGCACCGGCTGGCAATGCTGGGCCACGATGTGGTGGTCTATGACGCCAAACCCAAGGCGGGCGGCCTCAACGAATTCGGCATCGCGGCTTACAAATCTACCAACGACTTTGCCGCGCGCGAGGTCGAGTGGCTGCTGCAGATCGGCGGCATTGCAATGGGTTACGGAAAGAAGCTGGGCGCGGAGCTTTCCCTGGACGCTCTGAAGGCGGATTATGATGCTGTGTTCCTCTCCATCGGTCTGGCGGGGGTTAACGCCCTGCGTGCGCCGGGCGAGGACAAGGACGGTGTGCGCGACGCGGTGGAGTTCATTGCCGAGCTGCGCCAGGCTGAGGATCTGACCGCGCTGCCGGTGGGCCGCAATGTGGTAGTGATCGGTGGCGGCATGACGGCGGTCGATGCCGCGGTGCAATCGAAACTTCTGGGTGCTGAAAACGTCACCATCGCCTACCGCCGCGGGCGCGAGGACATGGGCGCCAGCCGCTTTGAACAGGATCTGGCGGCCTCCAAGGGCGTCAAACTGATGTTCAATGTCATGCCCAAGGCGGTGCTTGGCAATGGTGCAGCGGCGGAGATCGAACTGGAGTATACTCAGGTCGCAGAAGGCAAGGTGTCCGGTACCGGCGAGACCGTGCGATTGGCCGCGGATCAGGTGTTCAAGGCCATCGGCCAGACGCTGGAGGGCCAGCCCGATGCGCTGGAACTTGAGGGCCGAAAGATCAAGGTCTCCGAGACCGGACGCACCTCGATGGCAGGGGTCTGGGCGGGTGGCGACTGCGCCTCGGGCGGCGAGGACCTCACCGTGACCGCCGTGGCCGAAGGCCGCGATGCCGCAATGGACATTCACTCCAGCCTGATGGGCTGAGCCAGCTCGGGCGCAGTCAAACTGCCCCGAAGCGAGCCTTAAGAGGAGAGATCAAATGGCTGATCTGACAACAGAATTTCTGGGGATCAAATCCCCCAACCCATTCTGGCTGGCCTCCGCGCCGCCAACCGACAAGGAATACAACGTCCGCCGCGCCTTTGAGGCCGGCTGGGGCGGCGTGGTCTGGAAGACCCTCGGCGCCGAAGGCCCGCCGGTGGTCAATGTGAACGGCCCGCGGTACGGCGCAATCTGGGGGGCTGACCGCCGCCTCTTGGGTCTCAACAACATTGAGCTGATCACCGACCGGCCACTGCAGACCAACCTGGAGGAAATCACCAGGGTTAAGAAGGACTACCCGGACCGGGCGGTAATCGTCTCGATCATGGTGCCCTGCGAAGAGCAGGCCTGGAAAGACATCCTGCCGCAGGTGGAGGCCACCGGCGCCGACGGGATTGAGCTGAACTTCGGCTGTCCGCATGGCATGGCCGAACGCGGCATGGGCTCTGCCGTGGGGCAGGTTCCGGAGTACATCCAAATGGTCACCGAGTGGTGCAAGAAGTACTACTCCAAGCCGGTGATCGTGAAGCTGACTCCGAACATCACCGACATCCGCCATCCTGCGCGGGCGGCTAATGCGGGTAATGCCGATGCGGTCAGCCTGATCAACACCATCAACTCGATCACTTCGGTGGACCTCGACAGCATGGCGCCTGAGCCGACCATCGGCGGCAAGGGCACCCACGGCGGCTATTGCGGCCCGGCGGTGAAACCGATTGCGCTGAACATGGTTGCTGAGATTGCCCGCGATGCGCAGACCCGCGGTCTGCCGATTTCTGCCATTGGCGGTGTTACCACCTGGCGCGACGCTGCAGAGTTCATGGCAATGGGGGCTGGCAACGTGCAGGTCTGCACCGCGGCAATGACCTATGGTTTCAACGTGGTGAAGGAGATGATCTCCGGTCTGTCCAATTGGATGGATGAGAAGGGCTATACCTCCACCCAGGACTTCATCGGCATGGCGGTGCCGAATGTGACCGACTGGCAGTATCTGGACCTGAACTATGTCACCAAGGCCAAGATCAGCCAGGACGATTGCATCAAATGCGGCCGCTGTTTTGCCGCCTGCGAGGACACCTCGCACCAGGCAATTGCGATGAGCGAAGACCGCGTGTTCACGGTGAAGGACGACGAGTGCGTCGCCTGCAACCTCTGTGTGAATGTCTGCCCGGTCGAAGGCTGCATCACCATGGAGGAGGTGCCGGCGGGCCAGATCGACGAACGCACCGGCGAGGTGGTCTCGGACGATTATGCCAACTGGACCACCCATCCGAACAACCCGGCAGCCACAGCGGCGGAGTGACCTCTGCCGGGGCCGGCACCGGGTGTCCTCCCGCCCGTCGCCGGCCTCCTTTGCAGCAGACCGTCTCCCGTTGGGCCCGGGGGGGGGGGGTGTTTTGGGGGAGGGGAAGGGAAAAAAGGAGGGGGGGGGGGGAAGAA